>NZ_JBIAIG010000006.1:57402-411234 GCF_042871235.1 Streptomyces sp. NPDC005931 | reverse complement strand
AACCGACGACACCGTCCTGCCCACCGAACTCACCGCATAGCCTCAAAACGAGATCACCGAGTGGCCGTCGATACACCACTCCAGCGGACGTGACCCGTGCTGCGTCGCCGGTGGGTTCTCGGCAGCCGGCCGATCAGTCCGCTGTCTGTGGACGATTGACCTTCCGGTCGTGCCCCGGGGTGGTGGCGCACAAGCCGGTTCTGATGACGGGCCGCCGCCGAGGTCCGGCGGGTCGTCGAGCAGCGGAAGGGGCTGTCGACGAGACCCCGATCAGCCGGGCGCTCGCCGACGGCTTCGCTGCCCCGGCTCGCAGTCAGGCCGTTCCAGCAGGTCCCTGTGCTGCGGCTGCGCAGGTTCTCGTGAACAGAACCACCGGTGGTTCCGGGCTGAGCATGGCGGCTTCCTGCGAGCTGCGCCTGGTGATGTGCCGATGATCTAGGCTGGTGGAATGCGATGCCCTGCCCGGGGCGTGAGGAAGGGTGGAGGACAGTGGACCGGGACGACGGCCTGCGGCGCCCGGAGAAGCCACGGCTCAGCTGGGACGACGACCTTGATCGCATGTCCGAGCAGATCCACCAGTTGTCCCTTGCTCAGCGGCGGATGCAGGGTCTGCTGGACGCGGTTCTTGCCGTGAGCCGGGAGCTGGAGTTGCCTGTGGTGCTGCGGCGGATCGTGAGCACCGCCATGGACCTGGTGGACGCTCACTACGGCGCACTCGGCGTGCTCGACGAGGACGGCACGGGCCTGCAGGAGTTCATCACTCTCGGTCTCAGCCCTGCGGAGCAGCAGGACCTGTCAGGAACCGAACTTCCGCACGGTCGGGGCCTGCTCGGGCATCTGATCCAGCATCCCGAGCCGCTCAGGGTCGAGACACTGACGCGTCACCCCGACTCGGCCGGCTTCCCTGCCGGGCATCCGCCGATGCGGACCCTGCTCGGGGTGGCCCTGAGCGTGCGCGGACGAATCTACGGCAACCTGTATCTGTGCGACCGGCGCGACGGGAAGCCGTTCGACGAAGACGACGAGGCCGTCGTCACCGCGCTGGCCGGCGCGGCCGGTATCGCCATCGAGAACGCCCGTTTGTTCGAGCAGACCCGCTCGTCCGCCGAACACTTCCAGCGGCTGCTGCTGCCCACCCTCCCCGACCTGACGCCGTTCACCGCAGCCGCCGTCTACCGGCCAGCCACCGCCCCCGGCCACCACCTCGGCGGCGACTGGTACGACGCCCTGCTGCTCCCGGACGGATCCTGCGCGGCGATCATCGGCGACGTAGTCGGCCACGACCTCACGGCCGCGGCAGCCATGGCCCAGATCCGCAACATGCTCCGCGCCCTGCTGTACGACCGGCGCACTCCGCCCAGCCGGGTCCTGCACAGCCTGGACCACACCCTGCATGCCATCACCGAGGCCCCAGTCACCACTGCCTGCCTGGCACGCGTCGAGCCCGCCGACGACGCATGGCGTCTGCACTGGTCCACGGCCGGCCACATCCCCCCGCTGCTGGTGACCGCGGACGGACACACCCAATACCTGGAGGCGGAGCCCGGCGTGCCGCTGGGAGTGGACGAACAGCTGCCCCGCCCGGACCACGCGTACACGCTGGGTGCCGGGGACACGGTGCTGCTGTTCACCGACGGCCTGGTGGAGCACCCCGACCGGCCCCTGGAGCAGTGCCTGGAGGCGCTGGCCGACACGGCCCGAGCCCACCGCGACCTGCCGCTGGACGAGTGGTGCCGCGCCCTGGCCGACCAGCATCCCAGCGACGGCCACGACGACCTCGCCCTCCTGGCCCTGCGCCTGCCGCGGGCCGGCCCGGGGGTATGACCCACCCGGCCGTCACCGGCACGGACCGGGGCCACGAGCGAAGAGGGAACGCCCGGGCTGCTCGCCCGGCTCCGCGCTGCCTCCCCCGAACCCTCCTGGCCCCCGGCTCACACATCCGTGCGGATCACCACGACCAGCGTGCGCGGGCCGTGTACGCCCTCGACGCGCTCCAGTTCGATGTCGGACGTCGCCGACGGGCCGCTGATCAGCGTCGTCGGACGCTCCGGAACCAGCCGGGCGACCGCCTCCGGCACACCGACCATCACTGTCGACAAATCGACGACGCAGACGTGCAGGTCGGGGACGAGGGACAGGGCGCGCCGGCCCTGGCCGGGAGAGCCGTTCAAGAAGATCGTACCGGTCTCCGCGCAGCTCACCGCGGAGGTGGTCACCACCCCGTCCAACCCCCCGAGCCGGTGGGCCGGGATGTCTGCGGAGTCCCACTGCACCTCGCCGTCGTAGGCGGCGAGCCAGGTCGTGTCGAGGCCTGCGGGCGCACCGGTCCTGCGGGCCCCGCGTTCGCGCAGCACCTCGGCGATCACAGTCGGCGTACGGTCGGCGGTGCAGGTGCGAACGTGGGCCTTGTAGTCGACCAGGCGGTCCACGAACAGGGCGAGCCGATCGTCGTCGGGCAGGACACGGCCGGTGCGGTATTCGCGCGGGACCACCACTTCCGCCGGGTCGGCCAGGGTGAGGGCGTCGCGGACACGTTCGAGGACCGTCTCACGTGCGGTCGCGGTCATCGGTTCTCCTCATCGGGGGCATGAAGGGCGCTGCCGCCGGATCGGGTGCTCTCCTCGGCGGCGGCCCGCAGGACGGCCTCGCCCTCCCCGGAGGCCAGCCAGGAGCGGAAGGTCCGCCTGGGGGGCGCGGGGAGGTCACGGCTGTCGGTCCACCCGTCGAGCGGGGCCGGGAGACGCGTGATCTTCTGGTCCCGGCCGGCCACGAGCCGGCCGCCGAGGCCGGAGACCTTCTGTGCGGCGGTGAACAGCCCGGGCCGCTTCATGACCGTCACCGCGGCTTTCATCGCCAGCTTCTCCGCCGTGGTGCCGGCCTGCTCGGTGTGCTGGTGCCGCAGCTCCACCAGCAGCGACGGTATGTCGATCTTCACCGGGCAGGCGTCGAAGCAGGCGCCGCACAAGCTGGAGGCGTACGGCAGCGAGCTGTTCGGGTCCCCCTTCGCGGCGTGCATTCCGGCGAGCTGCGGGGTGAGCACCGCACCGATGGGTCCGGGGTAGGTCGATCCGTAGGCATGGCCGCCGGCCCGCTCGTACACCGGACAGACGTTGAGGCAGGCGGAGCAGCGGATGCAGTTGAGCGCCTGGCGCCCGACCCGGTCGGCCAGTGCCGCGGTGCGCCCGTTGTCGAGCAGCACCAAGTGGAACGCCTGCGGGCCGTCGCCCGGGGTCACACCGGTCCACATCGAGGTGTAGGGGTTCATCCGCTCACCGGTCGAGGAGCGCGGCAGCAACTGCAGGAAGACCTCCAGGTCCCGGTAGCGCGGCAGCACCTTCTCGATCCCCATGACGGTGATCAGCGTGTCGGGCATGGTCAGGCACATGCGGCCGTTGCCCTCTGACTCGACCACCGACAGGGTGCCGGTCTCGGCGATGCCGAAGTTGGCGCCCGAGACGGCCACCGGTACGGTCATGAACTTCTCGCGCAGATAGGCCCGGGCGGCGGCGGCCAGATGAGCCGGCACCGAGTCGAGGTCGGGGTCGACGCCCGGGATGGCCGCGCGGAAGATGTCCCTCACCTCGTGGCGGTTGCGGTGGATCGCCGGGACGAGGATGTGCGACGGCTTGTCGTCCGCGAGCTGCACGATCAGCTCGGCGAGGTCCGTCTCGTACGCCGTGATGTCCCGGGCGGCGAGGTGCTCGTTGAGTCCGATCTCCTGGGTGACCATCGACTTGACCTTGATGACCTCGTCACTGCCGGTCTCCTCGACCAGGCGGGTGACGATTTCATTGGCCTCGGCGCCGTCACGCGCCCAGTGGACAGTACCGCCGTGCTCGACGACCTTCCGTTCCAGCTGTTCGAGCAGTTCGGGCAGCCGGTTCATGGTGTCCGTCTTGATGGCCGCGCCGGCGTCGCGCAGCCGCTCCCAGTCGGTCAGTTCACCGGTGACGGCGAGCCGCTTGGCGCGGATCGTGCGGGTGGCCTTGCGGAGGTTGCCGCGCAGCTGCTCGTTGCGCAGTTCGTCGTGTGCGGCGTCGGGGAACTTCCGGTCGCCGCGCAGATTGCCGGTCCCGTACGGGGAGCGGGGCGGGATGGGGGGCATGCCGAGGAAGGTGCTTCTCATCGGACGGCGGCCTCCGTCTCCGGGAGAACGCAGGGCGATGTGCGGGTGGAGGCGAGGATCTGCGCCAGGTGGAGGGTGCGGGTTCCTGCCTTGATTCGGGACAGGCCGCCGCCGATGTGCATCAGGCAGGACGAGTCGCCGGCCGTGCACACGTCCGCTCCGGTGGACAGGACATTGCGCACCTTGTCCTGGAGCATCGCGCCGGAGGTGTCCGCGTTCTTCAGCGCGAAGGTGCCGCCGAACCCACAGCAGGCGTCGGCCTCCGGCAGTTCGACCAGGTCGATGCCGCCGACCGCGCGCAGCAGCCTCAGCGGCTTGTCCCCCACGCGCAGCATTCGCAGCGAGTGGCACGTGGGGTGGTAGGTCACCCTGTGCGGGAACCAGGCGCCGACGTCGGTCAGGCCCAGTACGTCGACGAGGAGTTCCGACAGTTCGTAGGTCTTTGCCTTGACCGTGGTGACCCCGTCGCGCAGTGCGGCGTCGCCGTATCGTTCGGCCACGATCTCGTGCTGGTGGCGGACCGAGCCGGCGCAGGAGCCGGACGGCATGACCACGGCATCGATCGAAGGGTCGCCGAACTGTTCGGCGAAGCCCTGCACGAGGGGGACCGCTTCGCGCTGGTAGCCGGTGTTGACGTGCATCTGACCGCAGCAGGTCTGGTCCGGTGGAAACACCAGGTCGTGGCCCAGACGGGCCAGCAGTACCGCGGTCGCCCTCACCGCGTCGGGGAACAGCGTGTCCCCCAGACAGGTGGCGAAGAGTCCGATGCGCATGGAGCCTCCTTGATGTGGTCCGACCACAGTACGCATAGACCCTTCCATTCACCAGAGTTCGGTCCGACCTTATTGACATGGGACGTCATTGGTGTCCTACTGATGGCCGCTTCTGCAGCGACGGGGCGCACGACCGCCGGGACGGGACCCCGACTGGCGGCGGGCCCGGCATCACCGGTACTCAAGGAGGAGCACGTACGTGATCACTGTGCAACCGGCCGTCCTCGCGGCCTACACCCCTGATGTGACCGCCATCGGGAACAGCCTCACGGCCACCGCCCTGCTCGGTCTTGTGCCCCTTGCGGTCTTCTTCCTGCTGCTGATGGTGGTCAAGCGCCCGGCGTTCCAGTCGGCGCTCGGCGCCCTCATCACCGCACTGCTGATCGCAGTGCTGGGCTACGGCATGCCCGTCCACCTCGGCGTCCTGTCCGCCACGCAGGGCCTTGTCTTCGGCCTGTTCCCGGTGATGCTGATCGTCGTCGCCGCCATCTGGTTCTACGAACTCACCGTCGTCAGCAAGCGTTTCGAGGATCTGCGCCGCTCCTTCAGTGCCGTCGGGCGCGGCGATCTGCGCATCCAGGCGATGCTCATCGCCTTCTGTTTCGGTGGCCTCCTGGAGGCTCTGGCCGGCTTCGGCGCGCCCGTGGCCATCACCGCCGCGATGCTGATGGCGATCGGCCTGCCGACGCTCAAGGCCGCCGTGACCGTGCTGGTCGCCAATACGGCACCGGTCGCCTTCGGCGCCATGGCCATCCCGATCACCACGGCCGGCAACCTCACCGGCATCGCGCCCGAGGACATCGCCGCCGTCGTCGGCCGGCAGACACCGCTACTCGCCCTCTTCGTGCCGATGCTGCTGCTCTTCCTCGTCGACGGGACACGCGGCTTCCGGCAGCTGTGGCCCATCGCCCTGGTCACGGGTCTGGTCTTCGCCGTGGCCCAGTTCTGGTGCGCGTCGCACTTCGCGTACGAGCTCACCGACGTGGTGTCCTCACTGGCCGGCTTCGCGGCTGCGGTGATCATGCTGCGCTTCTGGGCCCCGAAGACCCCCGACGACCAGCGCTCCCAGGTCGAGGCCGAGCCGCTGACGCCGCGTCGGGTCACCCTGGCCGTGCTCCCCTACATCCTGGTGATCGCGGTCTTCGCGCTGGCCAAGCTCAGGGTCGGCGCACTCGACGTCCCCGCCCTGCTCTCCGGACTCAACATCGAGCTCGAGTGGCCCGGCCTGTACGGGAACCTGCTCACCGGCGCCGGCACCCCGGCCACGAGCGCGATCTACAAGCTGGAGGTCCTCGGTAACCCCGGCACCCTGCTGATCGCCACCGGCCTGCTGGTGATGCTCGTGTACAGCCGCGCGAGCGACGCCGACCGGTTCCCGATGACCGCCCGTACCGGTCTGCTCGCCGCTGGGCGCACCCTCAGGAACATGCGCATGGCGATCGCTACGGTCGCCACCGTGCTGGCACTGAGCTATGTGATGAACCAGTCCGGCCAGACCGTCGCCATCGGCACCTGGCTCGCCACGGTCGGCGGCATCTTCGCCCTGCTCTCGCCCGCCCTGGGCTGGCTCGGCACCGCCGTCACCGGCTCCGACACGTCCGCGAACGCGCTGTTCGCGACCCTTCAGCAGACCGCGGGCAAGAGCGCGGGCATCGACCCGACCCTGCTGGTGGCCGCGAACACTTCCGGTGGCGTGGTCGGCAAGCTGGTCAGCCCGCAGAACCTGACCATCGCGGCGACCGCTGTCGGGGAGCCGGGCAGCGAACGGATCCTGCTGCGCAAGGTCGTCGCCTACAGCGTCGCGATGCTGACGGCTCTGGGGCTGCTGGTCTACCTGCAGTCGCTGCCGGCCCTGTCCTGGATGCTGCCGTAGGACGGCCCGCCATGTCGGGGGCCGGGCAGCTCACCCCGGTCCCCTCCCCCACACGCGTGCGCCATGGCCGCACACGCCGTCCGCGCTACTCCCCGTCGTACTCCCGCCTTTTCTCGTCGACCAGGGTCCCGTGAAAACCGCGGATGTGTTTCTCGACCAGGTCGGCCGCCGCCGCGGCCTGGCCGGCCCGCACCAGACGCAGAAGCTCCGTGTGCTCGTCGTTGAGCGCCCTTGCCGCGGCCGGCCAGTCCTCGACCGTCTCCAGGGCGCGCAGGATCAGCGGGCGCACGGACTCGCGGACAGCCGCCGTGAGCGTGGAGGTCAGCTGATTACCCGAGCTGCGGGCGATCAGGACGTGGAACCGGGTATCGAGATCATTGAACTCCGCGACCTCCATATCAGGCGCCCTCATCCGCCACAGAAGGGTCTCCGCCTCGTCGAGATCCTCCGCGGAGGCATGCTCGGCGGCGGCCTGGAAGCTCGAACGCTCCAGCGTGACCCGCGCCTCCAGCACGTCCTCCAGCCGGTAGCTGCCCAGCGCGAAGTGCAGGCGCAGCAGCCTGCCGAGCGCGCCGTCGGGATTCCGTACGATCCGAGCCCCGGCGTCCGGCCCGCGACCGGACTGGGCGACCAGCACGCCGATGGTCTCCAGCACGCGCAGCGCCTCGCGCAGGGCGGACCGGCTGACCCCCAACACCGGCGCCAGCTCCCGCTCGGGCGGCAACCGGTCACCGGCCTTCAGCTCACCGGCCAGCACCCGCGCCTCAATGCTCTCGAGCACGAGTTCATGGGTGCGGGACTGCCGGACGGGCTGCCACTCGACGGACATGACGCCTCCTCATCCAAGGTCCTCACCACCGACTATGTCACATATTTCATGAGGTCGGACCAAAGAGGTCGAGCGCGCCTTCGCCGATTCGGGAGGACCCAGGGAATCCGTACTGCACGCCTTCCGTAGGTTTCAGGAGCGGGAAATGTACGCGAAAGGTGCGGCAGGAAAGTCGTGGCTGCGGGTCTTCGCCACCGACCACCCCCGTCGGCATCCAGGCGGGTTTTCCTCTGCCATTCCCGGTCCAGGCCACGTCGACGAACAAGCCGGGTGCGCCCACTCCTGCAGACGTTTCATCGTGTGGTCGCCGATGTTCTCGTCGACACCGTAGATCGTCCGCCGGCTTTGCGTGGTCGCCGTTCAACTCCGGCGCCCGGGGTTGCCGGGCAGGAGTGCGTCCTGCCCGGTCCACGCTCTGGTGCTTCGGGTCGGCGGCCGGCCGACTTCACGGAGGTCCGCGGGGGGATGCGGCAGGTGTTGCGGAGCGGCACGTCGGCGGCACATCGGTCCGCCGTTCCCGCGTGTCCGAGCGGCATCCTGTGCCGGCTCGAGACAGTGGGCTCGGCCGCAGGGCACGTGCCGCGGGGGCCCGGTCTTTCAGATCAGCAGCGGCAGGCTCACGAGTGCCGCGCCGCTCGCGGTGAGGGCTGCCAGCAGTGATGCCGGCCAGTTGCCGGTCTGGGCGTACGTCAGCAGTCCTGCCAGCAGGCCTGCCACGACGGAGGCTAAGAGGATGAATGCCCACCGCAGCGACAGCCGCTCCGGCGGGGGCGTGGGCGAGGTCGGTTCGGACATATGGCTCTCCTGCAACAGTGTCAGGACGGGATCCGGGGCAGCGCGTGGCGGGCTGCCGCGCGCCGATGGCGGCCGACGTGGACCAGCCGGATACCCGTTCACGTCCGGTCCGCGCCTCGGCGCAAGTGGGGGGTGGATATGTGACCACCGTATCCACGTAGGCCCGATCAGAGAAGGCATCTGATGCACCATTGGCTTGGAACAAGGGGCGCGGGAAGCGCCAGGCCCGGGACGCGCGCCCCCGTGTGCGCCCCAAAGCGTGCTCCGCGCTACTTGTTCCTGCGACCGGACAGCTGACCAGAGCAATGCTTGCGCCTAGCATTGCTGTCATGACTGGTCACGAAGTCGACCCGACCGAGGGTTCCGAGGACGCCTTACGGGCTTCCACCGCCAAGGTGGTGGAGCAACTGGGGTGTCACATCGTGGAAGGTGGCAAGCCCCGCGATCAGCACCTGACCGTGGATGCCGTCATGCAGGAGTTCGGAATCACCCGGCCCATGGCGCGCGAGGCCCTGCAGACGCTGCACCAGAAGGGCCTGGTCAACCTGAAGCCACGGATCGGCGCCACCGTTCAGGCCCTGGACCGGTGGGACCTGCTGGACCGGGACGTGATCGCCTGGCGTCTGGAGGTCGCACCGGACAGCCAGATGCGCTCACTCACCGAACTGCGGGAGGTGATCGAGCCCCGGGCTGCCAGGCTGGCCGCGCTGAGCCGCTCGGCGGACATCTGTCACGATCTGACCACCCACGCCCGCACCCTGCTCGCCCTCAGCGAGGACCCGGACTTCGCCCGGCCTCGGCAGGGAGCCGGGATCCGGCAGCGCTTCCGGGATGTCGACGCCGCCTTCCACCGCACGCTCCTCGCCGGCTCACGCAACGAACTGTTCTGGCGCCTGTCCCATCCGGTGGTCATGGCGTTGAACCATCGCATCGACCGGGACTGGGCGGGAAGCCACCAGGAAACAGTCATCACCCCTGCGCGGGCCGCCGGCAGTACCGACGCAGTCCTGAGCTATCCCACACGGCCGCAGCCGATCGCCATGTGGCTGCACATGGGGCTGGCCTACGCCGTCGACCAGGGGCGGGAGACGGCCGCCGAAGCGTTCGCGGAAGCCGTCCTCGCCGAAATCCGCAGCGGACGGCTGCAGGACCCCGTCGTGCGTGACCGGCTGCGGGCTGGACTGGAGCAGTTCGATGTCAACGGTCTGCCGGCCGCTCACCGAACCGGCTTCCAGGACGCCATGGCCACTGTGGTCCATGCCCGGCGGTCACCCGTCGTCGTCATGGGGGTCAGCGGGTGCGGCAAGTCCACAGTGGGCCGGTACCTGGCGGATTCCCTCCGGGTCCCCTTCGAGGAGGGTGACGACTTCCACCCCCGGGGCAATCTGGAGCGGTTGGAAAGCGGCGCCCGCCTCGACGACCGCAGCCGCAGCCCCTGGCTGGCTGCCATCGCCGGCCGAATCCGCACGGCACCGGAGGAGGGCATAGTCATCACGTGCTCCGCCCTCAGACGCATCTACCGGGAGATGCTGCGGGTGGCCCGCCCCGACACATTCTTCGTGCACCTGACACTGTCTCAGGAGCAGGCCGCAGCACGCGTGGCGGGCAGGCAGTCGCACTTCATGCCCGCCTCGCTGGTGGCCTCCCAGTTCGAGGACCTAGAACCCCTCGAGGACGACGAGGCCGGGATGACGGCGGACGCGACCCTGCCGGTCGAACGCATCGTCGCCGAGATCCAGACCGAGCTGGCCGGACGCCTCCGCGGCCACTGACCCTGCTTCGGCACACCCGGGGACGAAGCCGGCCTCCCCTTCGGTGCTGCCGTCGGAACACAGGCTCCGCTCACGGCCCGCGCCTCCACCCGTCCCCGTCCGCGCCGCGCTCGTGAAGCGGCGTCACCTGAACACTGCAACGTCCAAACCCGGCGAAGAAGAGGGGAACCCATCATGCGGATCGTATCCGCCGACGTGATCGTCACCAGCCCTGGCCGCAACTTCGTCACCGTGCGCCTCACGACCGACGACGGCCTCACCGGTCTCGGTGACGCCACCCTCAACGGCCGCGAACTGGCCGTCCGTTCCTACCTCGACAGTCACGTGGTGCCCTTGCTGATCGGGAGCGACGCCTCCCGCATCGAGGACACCTGGCAGTACCTCTACCGCGGCGCGTACTGGCGGCGCGGCCCCGTGACCATGGCAGCCATCGCAGCCGTCGACACAGCGCTGTGGGACATCAAGGCCAAGGCGGCCGGGATGCCCCTGTACCAGCTCCTCGGTGGCGCGTCCCGCACCGGAGCCCTGGCCTACGGACACGCCTCCGGCCGCGACGTGCCCGAACTGCTCGACTCCGTGCGGGAGCATCTGGAGCTGGGCTACCGCGCCATCCGTATCCAGACCGGAATACCGGGCCTTGACTCGGTGTACGGCGTGGCCGCCTCCGCGGCGGGCAACGGAGAGCGCTACGACTACGAGCCCGCCCGCCGCGCCACGGCGGGCGGACTGCCCCTGCCTGCGGTGGAGACCTGGGACACGCCCGCCTACCTGCGCCACCTGCCCACCGTCTTCGAGGCCGTACGGTCCGAGTTCGGCCCGGAGCTGCCGTTGCTGCACGACGGGCACCACCGGATGACCCCGATCCAGGCCGCGCGCCTGGGCAGGCTTTTGGAACCGTACGACCTGTTCTGGCTCGAGGACGCGACGCCGGCGGAGGACCAGGCGGCCCTGCGCCTGATCCGGCACCACACGACGACGCCCCTCGCCATCGGCGAAGTCTTCAACTCCGTGTACGACTACACCACGTTACTGAGTGAGCGGCTGATCGACTACGTGCGCTCCGCGGTCACGCACACAGGAGGGATCACCGCGATGAAGAAGCTCCTCGACCTCGCGGGGGTCTACGGCGTCAGGTCCGGGATGCACGGCCCCACTGACATCTCGCCCGTGGGAATGGCCGCTGCCCTCCATCTGGCCCTGGCAATTCACAACTTCGGCATTCAGGAGTACATGCGGCACTCGGACCGGACACTGGAGGTCTTCCGTACCTCCTACCGGTTCGACCAAGGACTGCTGCATCCGTCCGACGTCCCTGGACTGGGCGTCGATCTGGACATCGAGGCCGCACACCGATTCCCGTACCAACCGGCGTATTTGCCGGTCAACAGGCTGCGGGACGGAACCGTCCACGACTGGTGAGCCCGGCCCCATTTGCGGGCGGGACCGGCTGGCGCACGACATCGTGGCCTCCGCGTCTTCGACATGGAGCACTCCGGACCGCCGTACCCAAGTCTCCCCACCAGCCGTGCACGCCTCGACGTGCCTTCTGCCCTCGAAGAATCCCATGACCGCGACACCCACGTTCAGCGTCAAGTCCGCAGCGGACGCGGCTGCAGCTTCGGCCCGCTACGGGCGGTGCCGGCGCGGGTGAGCCCCACGTCCCCCGAGTCATCCTGGACGGCGCCGCCCGCACCGCCTGAAGCGGTGCGAGAGGCAGCTCGGATCCTGACGTCGGCGGGGGCGCCCGGCGGCCGCCGGGCGCCGCCCTCGAGCGCGAAGCGGGCGATCTCGCGCCACGTGCCACGATTGAGGGAGGATCGGCCGAGCACGGGAATCGATCCGGCAACTTCGTCCGGTCTCGGCTCGATGCGGGTGGCGCCGTGCGACCGCCGTCCTGCTCAGAGCGGATTGTCGCCGTCCATGTTGAGGGCGTGTCCCGGCCGGAAGAACCTCTTGGCGAAGAAGTGTCCACGCTCCGCGGCCATCCGGAACCACTGCTCGGACTCCTGCAGTCCGTCCCGCTGCTCGACGAGCCGCCCCATCTCCCACATCGCCTCCACGTCACCCAGCTCGACCGCGGCGCGCAGCAGCCGCTCGGCCTCGGTGAAGTCGCCGAGCAGCTTCTGACGCAGCGCGAGGGCTCGCATGGCGCGGGTGTTCCCGGCGGCGGCCGCTGTCTCCGCCTCCTCCAGCGAGGCGAACCTGCTGCGGTTGCGCCGCCACCGCAGCAACAAGAGGAGAACGCCGGCACCCCAGAGTGCCCAGTTGGCGGTGAGGAGGCCGTCGCTGTCGTTGATCAAGGCGAACACACTGAGCCCGGCGGCGACGAGCAGCAGCAGATACGGCATGGTGTTCCCCCCGGAACAGCAAGGCGGCGATCGAGCCACCCGCAGTCTAGTGCGGAGGCCGGCAAGACTCACCGGGGTCGCCGCTCTGTCCTTCCGGCCGACCGCCCCGCCGCTGAAGCCACGCAGGCATGGGCCGCAACGGCCGGACGACCTGTCACTCCGCGTTTGTCGGCCGGGAGCGGAGACACCGGACGCGTTCGGGGGCCCTCCGCGACGCCGTCCTCACCGACCAATACCAGATCACCACCAAACCAGCACCGCCGACTATGCCCGCCACAGACCCGGGCCACAGCGTCCGGGGCACTTGGTAGAAGTCAGCGCGCGGTCAGGACCGCGATGTCCGAGCCGAAGGCTACCGCCAGCCGCCCGTCCGGTGCCATCGCCACACTTTCGATAGCAATAGGGAACGTGAACTTACCGGTCTGCCTGCCCGTGATCGCGTCCCACACACGGACGGTCCCGTCCTCGCCTCCGGCAGCGACGACGAGGCGGCCGTCCGGCATCCCCATCGCCCCCGCCCGCACCGGACTGGTGTGGCCCGTCATGGGGCATCCCAGCGGTTCGCCGGTGGCCATGTCCCACAGCCGCACCGCTTCTGTCTGGAGGCTGGTCAAGATGACGTCCCGGCCTTCGAACGGTTTCAGGGCCAGGGCCTTCGCCCCCTGCGGCTGCACTCCGATCCATTCGCCCGCGGTGAGGTCCCACACGCGTGCTCCCCCGGTCACCGCCACCAAACGGCCGCCCACCACCGCAAAGAAGGCGATGCCCCCGCTGCTGTACGCCGATGTCGTGCGTCCGTGTAGTTGTTCACGGGTTGCCAGGTCCCAGATCCGCACTGTCTCGTGCATGTCTCGCGTGATGAGGGTGGGCCGTCCGTCCACCGTTTCCACCGTCAGCAGGTCAACGGCGCTGGTGTGGCCGGCCAGGGGCTCACCGAGTTGTCCGCCGCCGTTGAGGTCCCAGATCCGCACGGTCCTGTCCCAGCCGCCGCTGACCACGACGGGGCGCCCCTCCACGACGGCCGTGGCGATCCTCCGCACTTTGCCCAGGTGCCCCCGCACGGGGCTGCCCGCATCCCGTTCGCCGTCGAGGTCCCAGATCCGCACCGATCTGTCCCTGGCACCAGTCACGGCGAGGTGACACCCCCTCACCACCGCCGTTGCGGCTCCGCTGACGTCCTTGTGACCGGTCAGGGGCAGTCGCAGGTGTCTACGGGTGGAAAGGTCCCACACCTGGATCGGTCCGAGCGGGCCGTGTCCCACGAGAGCGGTGGGCCGCCCGCCGAGCATTCCCATGGCCGTCGCAGTGATGTACACACCACGGATTGGCTCACCGACCAGCTCGCCCGTGGCCAGGTTCCAGACGCACACCTCCCGCTCACCGCGGCTCACAGCCAATGGGGGGTCATAGGCCGGGTCCGCCGACACCGCGAACACCTCGCGGTGGTTGCAGGGCAAGGGGCCGGTCTCCGTTCCGGCTATCAGGTCCCACATCCGAACTGTCCCGTCGACGCCGCCGGTGACGGCGACGGGGCGGCCGTGCACCACGCTCGTCGCCACCGCGGTGACAGTTCCGGTGTGACCGGCGAG
Source organism: Streptomyces sp. NPDC005931 (assembly GCF_042871235.1). Taxonomy (NCBI): domain Bacteria; kingdom Bacillati; phylum Actinomycetota; class Actinomycetes; order Kitasatosporales; family Streptomycetaceae; genus Streptomyces; species Streptomyces sp. NPDC005931. The sequence goes on along the minus strand of NZ_JBIAIG010000006.1, from coordinate 397,129 downwards.
CGGTCTGCCTCGCTGTTCGCCGGTGGCCAGATCCCACACCCGCACCAGCCCGTCGCGGCCGCCGCTGACTGCGACCGGTCGTCCCTCGACCCGTCCGGTGGCCAGCGAGAACACCACCGCGTCGCCGTGGGGAGCGAACTCGTGGAGCTGTTTCCCCTCGGCAAGGTCCCACAACCGGACGACGTTGTCACGGCAGCCGGTCACGGCGACGGGCCGACCGTCCAGCATTGCCGTCGCCAGCGCATACACGGCGCTGGGGTGAGCGGTCAGGGGCTTGCCGAGCTGTCTGCCTGTGGTCAGACACCACCGATGCAACGTACCGTCCCAGCATCCGGCGACAGCCATTCCACCGCCCTCCACAACCACGGCCGCCACCACGTGCACTGCGGACGAAACCGGTAGTGCATACCGCTGCCGCCCGTCCAGATCGGAGCCGGTCGCCCACTGCACCGCCCAGTCAGTCCCATCCTCCTGGGCCGCTGCCACACGACCGATGTTCTCGGCGAGTTGACACTGTCCGTACCGAACCGCATCCAGGGCCAACAACTGCCGCCGCACTCCCGCCGTCGCCGAGCGGTGCACATGCCCCGATGCCTCATACACCGCCGCCAACAGCGGGGAGCTCTCCAGTCTCTGCCTGACCCGCTCTGGCCTCCCGTTCACCAGCGCCTCGGGGGGACATACATCCGCCCCGCCCTCACCGCTCCCGCTTCCCTCAACAACCATGCAGGCACCATATGAGCATTGGGCGCAGTCCCGGAATCGGCATACGAAGCCCTGGGCTCCCGCCTGTCTCACATCAGGGTGCCCCGCTCGATGGCCGTGCTTGTCTCCCGCGCCGGCCGCTGCCGCTCCCACGGTGCCGCGAGGCCCGGGGGCCTGGGCTCCCCGTTGTCTGCCTGCGCCGGCCGGACTGGCATGGACGCTTGCGTGTTTCCTGCTGTGATCCCATGCTCAGCGCCATGTGGATGACGCGTGACCTGAGGGGCGGGGGATGGCCGGGCGCGCTGGCACGTGTCCTGGTACTGGCGACGGTGCAGGTGGGGGTCGTGACCGCGCTGGTGTGGGCAGCGGTCGGGATCGGAGTGGGCGGGAGCAACGTCTGGGAGGCAGTGGCGCCTGTCGCGTTCGCCATGATCTGTCTGGCGGGGGCGATCGGTCTGTGGTTGAGCACGGAGGAGGATCACGGCTGGTCCTTCGTGGTGGCCGCGGTCGTCGTCGTGGCCGCCGGCATGCTGCTGTTCAGCGAAGACCGCATGGTCAGACAGCAGACTTTGCACGATGCGGGTGTGCAGGCCACCGGTGCGGTCGTCCGCCAGTGGGACCGGCAGGGCTTCAGCGAGGCCACGGGACGCTACACCGAAGTCCGGCTGGCCGACGGCACGGTGCTGACCGCCGAGGACGATCTCGACACCAGGCGGCCCGAGGGGACACCGGTGGTCGTGACCTACGACCCCCACATGCGGGTGACGGCGCGGGTCGGTCCGCGGCCCGGCGCCCCCACGAGTGAGTGGCGAACGGCCGGTTTCGTGCTGCTGTGCGCAGGAGCGTTGGCGTTGGCCGCGGCCAACGCCAACTCCTCCCGGCTGTGGGACCACAGCCCCACCCGGGTGCACCGCAGGAGCAGGCCACGCAGCAAGTGACCCCGTGCCGGTCAAGCGGGGCGGCCTTCGGGCTCGGCACGGAGGCCAAGCGCGTAAGACCTTTACCGTGGGCGTGCAGGCGGAGGGCTCCGCCGACTGTGATGTCAGCCGAACGACGGCATGCCAGCGGGCAGGTGGGGCCCGGATACCGGTGGTTCCCGCCAGGCGGCGAAGTAGTAGTACGTCGCGCTCTTCTGCGGCAGGTCGTGCGGGAGGTAGGCCCACTGGTTCCGCCCCACATCCACACCATCAGGCGATGACAGAGGCGTTCAAAGGGCCACGAACCGCCCTCTGAGATCGCAGGCGAGCGTTACTTCCGGCGAGGCAGGCTGCCGACCCTGCCCATGACCCGCGAGGCCCCATCAGGCGCCGACTGCAGCTGAGCGCAAGCAACAGGGCGCCTCGGGCAGCGGTGACTGCGGCCGGATGCGCTGAGTCCGGTCCTCGGAGAGCTTCCGTGGGCAGGCCGGTGCTGATGGCGTCCCCGCCCCTGCCACAGCCGGAGGCGATCAGGCCTTGCGTCCCACCCCGCCGAACATGGCCACCTCGGCGGGCAGATCGGCCGCTCCGTCGTCCGGACGCCAGCGTGTGCAAGAGACCACGCCCGGCTCGAGGAGATCCAGCCCGTCGAAGAACCCGGCGACGGCGGCCGGGGCGCGCTGGGTCAGTTTCGGCGTGCCGTGCTCGTTCCAGAAGGCCACCGCGGCGTCGACGTCCGGCATGTCCGGCCATGTGATGGTGTGGGAGAGGACGAGGTGGCTGCCTGCGGGCAGCGCGTCCATCAGGCGTCGCACGATGCCGTACGCCTCCTCGTCGTCCTCGATGAAGATGACGACCCCGAGCAGGATCAGCGCCACGGGCTCGCTGAAGTCCAGGGTCTGTGCCGCCCGCTCCAGGATTTTGTCGACGTTGCGCAGGTCCTCGTCGAGGTAGTCGGTGCGCCCTTCCGGTGTGCTGGTCAGCAGGGCCTCGGCGTGGGCCAGCACGATGGGGTCGTTGTCGACGTAGACGACACGGGACTCCGGCGCGACGCGCTGGGCGACCTCGTGCGTGTTGTCGGCCGTGGGCAGGCCGGTGCCGATGTCGAGGAACTGCCGTATCCCGCGCTCGCCGGCGAGGTACCGTACGGCGCGGCCGAGGAACAGCCGGTCGGCGAGTGCGTAGTCGCCGATGCCGGGGTGCAGCTTGCGGATCTGGTCCCCGGCTGCCCGGTCGACCTCGTAGTTGTCCTTGCCGCCCAGCCAGTAGTTCCAGATCCGGGCCGTGTGCGGCTGGTCGGTCTTGATTCGCTTACGCGCCTCGATCGACGCAGCGGGGATCTCCGTCACGCGATGTTCCTCCAGAGCAGACCGTTTGCAGTCAAGGAGCAACGTAGCGCCTGGAGTTGAGAACGGCGACTTCGTCCGAGACAGGACTGGGCCGTACCGCCGACTCGCCGCGCAGCCACCCGTACTGGACGACACCGCATCCCAATGCCGGTCCCGGAAGGGTGAGGAGGGCTGGTTCGAGACCGCTCCCTGCGGATGCGCTTTCTGCCGGTGGCACAGCGTGGACCGCCGCGCGGGCGCTGCTCGGCGCGGCGGCCCCGGGCTGGTCGACTGCTTGGACCGAATGCTCACGAGTTGTCGAGGTGGTCCGGGCGGCACAGGTCAGAGGCCCAGGGGGCTCGCTTCCGTGATGCTCGCCCAGTCGTTCTCTGGGTTCGCCCAGAATGAGATCTTCAGATAGCGGACGTCCACGGGACCCGTGGTGAAGAGGACGGTCTCGGGCGCGGTGGTCGTCCCCGAGCTGCGGCCTTCCCAGACCTTGGTGTAGGAGACGCCGTCCTGCGAGGCGTGGATGGTGTAGTCGTTCCACCGCAGGTCGCCGCGGTGCCAGGCCACTGCCGCGCCGCACAGGTGGCGTGGCGCGCCGGTGTCGAGGATCAGCGCGGCGCCGAAGCCCTGGCCGGACCAGCGGGTCGTCAGATCGCCGTCGACGGCGTTGGCGGGCGGGTTCGCCGGTTCGTGGGTGGTGGCGGTCGCGGAGGTCACCGGTGCGGCCCGCGTGCAGGTCCGCTGCGGTGCGACGTCCTTGTGGACGGCGCGCTCATCGCCCAGGCGCAGGGCGTCGTAGTACATCACCCGCTGGGTGGTGCTGGAGGGCGCACCGGTGTTCCAGTCCCACTTGTAGATGCCGAACTTGAAGTAGGGCGAGCGCGGGCCGCCGTCGTGGGTGGCGCCGGTGCGGTTCACGACGCGTTGGCCGTTCTTCCAGACCTGCAGCACGCCGCTGCTGTCGGTGCGCCAGGTGACATGGAAGACCCAGTCCACCCAGACACCGGTGGTGTACGCCCCCAGATCGAGGAACTGCCCGCGGAAGTCGATCTTCCAGCGTCCCTCGTCGGTCAGGAGCGCCAGGGGCGGTGAGCCGCCCGGGCAGCCGACGTCGCACTGGTGCCACTGGCTCACGATCTCGGCCGAGGTGTCATAGGCCCAGCTCGACGCCAGATTGATGCTGAAGCCGTACCACCGCTCGGCGTTCGCCGCTTGTTCGTCGCGTTGCGACACCTCCGCCCGTTTGCTGCTGGAGACGACCGGATCAGTCTTGCGCAGCTCGAAACGGGCCGCGTGGGAGCCGTCGCGTGTGGGGCCGGTGACGTTGGTGGCACCGTAAGAAGTGTCCCACTGCTTGAGGAAGCCGGCGGGCGCGGTGGCCGGGAGTGTGCGGTCGGCCGCCTGTTCCCAGTCGAGGGTGCGCAGGACACCGGCGGGGTCGGCCGCCGCCGGCTGTGCGGGTGATAAGGCCAGTGCCGCGGTCAGCACGGACACGACGACGGCCAGGAGCCACGCTCTGGGACGCGATCGTTTCATGGTGCATGTCCTCCCGGGGACGCTGAGCGGACGGTCGTGGATCGCGACGTCCGATGGCGGGCTCCGACTCTTCCCCCGGGAGGAGGTGCGGGCAAGGGCCGTCGGCACGGCGCGCGGGAGCATCCGGGCCCCGGCCCGCACCACCGACCGATGGCCTATGCCGGCCGCCCACGACGGCCGTACGCGTTGCGCGACGCCCGGTAGACGACGGGGGACGCACGCTGGTCCCGGCACCGCCACATGCGCCGGCCGGCGCGCAGCATGGGGGTAACGCCTGTGGGAGCGCCTTGTCGCGCGCGTCCGCACCTCATGACCACGGGACAGCCGTCGCCCCCTCGCGTATGGACCAAGCCGACGACTCGGTTGCCCAGAGACCGTATGTGATGACTCATGAAATAACTTTGAGCATTATCTGGCGGTAATCCGGAGAACGGTGATTCCGCTTGTTGATGGCTGAAAAAACGGTGGAAGTCGGGAAAGGGCAGCGGGAATCATCTGTGTGCCGCTACTGTCGGAAAAATTCCAGCCCGGGTGTGGGGGGACGTTCCTCGGGGGCGTCAGTGATCCCGGGCGCAGAGACCAGTCATCACATTTCGGGGGATGCACCATGCGTCAGTTCGACGTACCACTCGACCGGCCCTTGGTCGACTCGCAAGTCAGTGAGGTGGCCTACTGGTTGAACTTCGCCAGCCCGCAGGTGGTGAAGTTCCACATCGATCCCGTGGGGCGGGCCAGCATCCGCGTCTGGAGCGCGGACGACGCAGATCCCGAGGACGTCGGACGCAAGATTCGAGCGACGGTCACCTGGTCCGTCGACGGACAGCAGCACGACCCCGGTGCGGACGACGCGCCGCTGTCCGTCCGGGTGGGCGCACCTCGGGGGTCCGCGGCTCTCGACCCGGACGCCGCCGTCGCGGCGGGCGTCCTGACTCCCCTCGGCATCGCCGACGTGGTGATCGGGGAACCGCTGGTGACCCTCATCCGCCTGCTGGACGACGCCTTCCGCGAGCTGGCCGCCGGCTTCGGGGCAACGGAGGCCGCGTACTCGAGCCTGCTGTCCGTGGACTACCTCGAACGCCTCCGGTACTTCGACGCCTTCCCGCAGAACGTGCTGTTCCCGGTCCACCTCACCACCGACATCGACACCGCGCAGCAGTACGTCGAGCGGACCCTCGACAGCGAGGGCAGGCCGCCGCGGGACGGGTTCGAGGGGTTCGCGCCGCGCGACCGGGTGCTCGCGCCCGCCGCGTGCTTCCACGTCTACCAGGGACTGGAGGGTCGGCAGCTGGCCACGAACACGGCGATCACCACGCTGGGCCGGTGCTACCGGTACGAGAGCCGCAACGCGATGCTGATCGAACGGCTGTGGGACTTCTCGATGCGGGAAGTGGTGTTCGTCGGATCACCGGAGTACGTACGGTCCTGCCGGGACGAGAGCCGGCGCCGGGTGCTCGAACTGGTCGACCGGTGGGGACTGGGCGGCTCCCTGGTTCCGGGACACGATCCGTTCTTCCTGCGCGGTGACCGGCCCGACGCGGTGGTCGACCCGCAGCCGAAGTTCGAGTTGCGGCTCGATCTGCCGTACAAGGACGCGGACTTCGCCTGTGCCTCGTTCAACGTTCACGGTACCTTCTTCGGCAGCGTCGGGGAGATCACCGGCCCGGCGGGCGAGGTCGCGTGGACCGGCTGCACCGCGTTCGGGCTCGAGCGGTGGGCCTGGGCGATCCTGGCCCGGCACGGTCTCGACCCGGATGCCTGGCCCGCGGACCTGCTGCGCCGGTACAAGCAGGCGGCCTGAGGTGGCGGCCATGGACGCCACCGGCGTCGTCACCGTGGGAACTCATCAGTCCGGGGATGTGCTGGTCACCCTGCGGCCCGCTCCCCGCCTGCTGCTTCGGGTGCACAGCCCGGTCGCCGACATCGTCGGAGACCGGCTGCGGGCCCTGGGGAGGGAGGCGCTGTCGGCCGCCGGCATCACCTCGGCCGGTGTGGACATCCACGACAACGCGGCCTCCGAGTGGGTCGTCCGCGCCCGGCTGCGGACGGCGATCCGCCGGTGGCATGCCGTGGCCGGGGTCACCGCCGCCCACGAAGCGCGAACCGAGACCCTCCGCGCACCGGAGGAACGGTCATGACCGTCATCTCGCTCTACGTCTCGGCCGCCCGGCCGGGCTACGTCGACCATGCCCTCGCCGCGTCGGGGGTCGACGCCGTCGTCCTGGATCTGGAGGACTCGGTGGCCGGCCGCGACAAGGACGCGGCGCGCGATGTGGCCGCCGAACTGATGAGGTCCTGCGGTGGTCTGCCGGACCGGCTCGTCGTCCGGGTCAACGCGCCGGGCAGCGCCGTACTCGACGCAGATCTTTCGGAGTTGGTGCCCCTGGGACTGATCCGGCTGCGGCTTCCGAGGGTGTGCAACCGCGCAGAGCTGGAGGCGGTCCTCGAGCGCGTCGAGGCCCTTGGCTGCGGCTCCGCGGGTGCGGTCCAGGTGGAGCTGATGATCGAGACGGTCCCCGCCCTGCGCGATCTGGAGGAGCTGGTCACGGGACGCCCGGAGATCCGCGCCCTCACCTTCGGCGGGGAGGACTTCCTCCGGGACAGCCTGTCCCGCGGCGTGGAATGCGACCTGTGGTCGGCCAAGCGCGAACTCGTCGAGAAGGCGGCTGCGGTCCGGCTGCCGGTCTACGACACGGTCTACGCGGAACTGCACGATCGCGACGCCGTGTGGGAGGACGCCCACCGCGCGGCCCGGCTGGGTTTCGCCGGCAAGAGCATCATCCATCCCGCCCAGTCGCCGGTCACCAGGGACGCCTTCGGTGCCGCCCGGCGGTGATCCGGTTCCGCTGCCGGCGGCGGGCTCCGCGGACACGCTGCTGGCCTGGCGTGACGCGCTGGACGCGGGTTGCCTCGAGGTGCACCGGCCCGGATGCACCACGATCACCCTGTCGCCGCGCTCACCGGCGGGCACTTTCACGCCGGCACAGGCATGGCGGCTGCACCGCGCGGTGGTGGACCGACTGCGGACTCTTCTGGTGCCGGAGCGGGAGCGGCGGACGTACCGAACACCGTGGGGACCCGTCACGGTGCTGGCGGTACCCGTCGAGCCACACCGGGCCAAGACCGGCTGCCTGCGGCTGGAGGAGCGCGACGCGGTCGGTGAACTGACCGACGCGGACGTGGTCCTGCCCGTCCAGCTCCGCCGCTGGGAGCTGGGCCTCCCGCCCCGGCCCTGTCTGGTGTGCGATGCCCCGGCCAAGCGGTGCATCGCACTGCGGCGGCACTCATGGCAGTCCGTGGTCGCCGTCGCCCGACTCCGCCATGCCCGGGCGTTCGACGGACCGCCGGATCCCGCCCCGCCCCTTCCGGCCGATGCCCCGACACCCTGCCAAGCCGCTATCCGACAGGAGCCTTCATGATCGAGACGCCGTCGCCCTCGGCCGCGCCCGGTGGCCGTGGTGGTCCCGGCCCGCAGCAGGCCGTGGCCCTGCTGCGCGAGGGCCGGGTCGTCGTCGCCCCGAGCGACACCCACTACACCATGGTGGCCGACCCGGCGAACCCGGCGGCCACGGCTCGGATCTACCAGGCCAAGGAGCGCGACGCCGACTTCCCGCTCACGCTGTTCCTGGCCACTCCCGACCTGCTGGACACCGTCGCCGTCGTCACCGACGAGGTACGCGCGCTCGCACGCGAGGTGTGGCCCGGTTTCCTCACGCTCATCGTGCCCAAGCGGCCGGAAGTGGTGGGAGCACACGTCACCGCGGGCCTGCCCACCGTGGCCGTCGCCTGCCACCGCAACCCCGTTCTGCGGACCCTCCTCGAGGGCGTGGGCGGATACGCCGCCTGCACCTCGGCCAACCTCACCGGCCGGGGCGGCGAACTGGTGACCCTGGAGGAGGCCAAGGCACAGGTCGGAGACCGGGTGGCCGCGGTGCTGGGGGGCGAGCCGAGCACGGCCGGCACCGGGAACACCATCGTCGACCTGACCGGGCAACGGCCCGTGCTGGTCAGGCACGGCGAGGTGCCCCTCCCCCGAATCGCCCAGCGGCTCCCGGGAATCGAGGACCGGTCCGCACGGTACAAGGACGACCTCAAGCGCCGGCAACAGTCGGTGGCGACCTGGCGCCCCACCCTGGAGGGCAGGACAGTTCTGGTCACCGGGGCGGCCCGCGGGCGGGGCTCGGAACTCGCGCGGGTGCTCGCCCTGGCCGGAGCCCGCGTCCATGTCACCGACCTGGACCCCGGCGGTGCCGCGCTGGCCGAGGAGCTGACCGAGCAGGGACTCACCGCCCGTTTCCACACGCTCGACGTCACCGATCCCGGTGCGTGGCAGGCGACCGTCTCCGACGTCCTTGCGGACGGCGGACGGCTCGACGCGCTGATCAACAACGCCGGCTACTTCGAGGCCGGGGGGCTGTCCGACCTGTCGGACGACACCTGGTCGCTCGCCCTGCGGATCAACACCGGGGGCGCGCTGCACGGCATCCGGGCGGCCGCCCCCGTGATGGGCCCCGGCGGCTCGATCGTCAACGTCTCGTCCGCCTTCGGGCTGACTGCCAGCGACCTGGTGGGGGTGGCGTACCAGACCAGCAAGGGCGCGCTGCTGCCGCTCACCCGTGCCGCGGCGGTGCGGCTGGGCGGGGACGGCATCCGGGTCAACGCCGTGTGTCCGGGGCTGATCCGCACGCCGATGACCGAGCCGCTGTTCAGCGATCCGGCGACCGGCGACCGCATCCGGGCCGAGGTGCCGCTGGGGCGCGAGGTGAGCATCTGGGACATCGTCGACACGGTGCTGTTCCTCGTCTCGCCGGTGAGCGAGTACCTCACCGGTGTCGCGGTCCCGGTGGACGGCGGGCTGAGCGCGTGCTGACCGCGGGAGACGCCGCCGCGGCCGACCGGCTCGCCGCCGGCATGGTGTTCGGCCTGACAACCGAGGCCGTGACCTGGCCCAAGCCCGGTCTCGTCACCGCCCTGGACACCGGCTGCCACCACGACATGGACGTCTACACCCTGCTGCGCAGCGCCGCCGAACTTCAGGCGTGCTTCCGGGCGGCCGCCGTCTTCGGCCTGGAACGGGGCTCGGTCAGCGAGGCGGCGCGGGACTTCGCCTCGCTGCGCGCCGCCGGGCGGCAGGCCGAGCGGGTCATGCTCGCCGCGACCGGTGGGGTGAACACCCATCGCGGGGCGCTGTTCCTGGGGATGCTGCTGTGCTGCGCGGCCGGAGTGGAGCGCGCCGCGGGCCGTCCCTGGGAACCGGAGCGGGTGTGCCGCACGGCCCAGGAGGTGAGCCGCGACGCGCTCCGCGGCGATCTGAGCGGTCCGGTGGGTGCGCGCGCCAGTGTCGGACTGCGCGCCCACGCGGTCCACGGGCTGTCCGGGGTGCGCGGTGAGGTCCTGCGGGGGCTGCCGAGCCTGACCGGCCACGGCCTGCCCGCGCTCCGGGCGGCCCTGGCCGCGGGCAGGCCGTGGCGTGAGGCGGTCGCGGAAACGGTGCTCGCGCTGATGGCCGTGGTGGAGGACACCACCGTTCTCAACCGGCGGTTCGATCCGGAACGACTCCGCACGACCAGACGACAGGCCGCGGCCGCCGTGGCTGCGGGGGGAACCGCAACGCGGCGGGGGCGGCGCAGAGTGGCCCGGATGGCCCGGTCGTTCGAGCGGCAGCGGATCAGCCCCGGCGGCTCCGCCGACCTCGCGGCGATGGCCGTCGCACTGCACACCTGGTGGGCGCTGCCGCGTGACGCGGCCCACGCCCCTGCTCTCGAAGGGACGGAAGCATGCTGAGGCACCTGCGCAGCCTGCGGGACTACCTGACCGCGCTGCGGGAGATCGACGACCTCCAGCCGGTCGACGTGGAGGTCGACTGGAACCTCGAGATCGGCGCGATCACCCGGAGGGCCTACGAACTTCCCGCCGCCGCCCCGCTGTTCAACCGGATCAAGGGAATCGAACCGGGGTTCCGGGTCCTCGGCGCGCCGGCCGGTCTCAGCTCCCACCCCGATTATCCGCTCGCCCGTGTCGCCCTCTCCCTGGGCCTGCCGATCGACACCGGCCCCAGCGACATCGTCACCGCCTGGTCGCGGCTGCAGGAGTGCGAACCGATGGCACCCCGCGAGGTGTCGACCGGGCCGTGCAAGCAGAACCGCATGGTCGGCGGCGACGTGGACCTGTTCCGGCTGCCGGCGCCCCTGCTGCACGACGGTGACGGGGGCCGTTACCTCAACACGTACGGAACGGTGATCACCCGGTGCCCGGACGGGTCGTGGACCAACTGGGCGATCACCCGGATCATGCTGCGCGACCGGACGTCGATGACCGGGATCGTGGTGCCCGCCCAGCATGTGGGGCGCATGCACCGGATGTGGAGCGAGCGGGGCGAGGACATGCCGTTCGCCCTGGCACTCGGGACCTCCCCGGCCGTCGCCATGGTCGCCGGGTGCCCGGTCCGCGACGGGCTGGACGAAGCGGCACTGCTCGGCGGGTGGTTCGGTGAGCCGGTGGAGGTCGTGCGGTGCGAGAGCCACGATCTGACGGTTCCCGCCGACAGCGAGATCGTCGTCGAGGGTTTCCTGTCCTTCGAGGAGGTGGCGCCCGAGGGACCGATGGGAGAGTACAGCGGTCTGCTCTGGCCCGAGGACAGCCGGCTGTGCCCCGTCTACCGGGTCACGGCCGTCACCCACCGGGACGAGCCCGTGCTGCCGGTCGTCGTCGCCGGTATGCCCGTTGAGGAGAACCACACCAACTGGGGCATCAACATCGCCGCGGCGGTCCTGCACGAGGTGCGCGCCGAGGGGCTGCCCGTGTGCCGGGCCTTCATGCCGTTCGCGGCCGCCTGCCACTGGCTGGTCGTGACCGTCGACACCGCTTCGGGACCGGGCCGTTGGGGGACCTGGCGCAACCTCGCCACCGAGGTCGGCCGGGCCGTCTACCGCACCCGGCCGCGCCACATCATGCCGAAGGTGATCGTGGTCGAGGACGACATCGACCCCGCCGACGTCGAGCAGGTCGTCTGGGCCGTCGCGACCCGTGCGCACCCGCACGAGACCATCGTCGTGCCGGACATGCCGACGCTGCCGCTCGTGGGTTACCTCAGCGAGGAGGAGAGGCGCGACGCGCGGACGGACAAGGTGGTCTTCGACTGCCTGCCCCGGGACGACTGGTCCGCAACCGGCCGGCCGGTGCGCGCGGACTTCGCCCAGTTTCCGGCCGACCTGCGACGCCGGGTGCTGGACCGGTGGAGCGAGTACGGCTACCCGGCGAAGGAGTGACGCCCAACGCGCCACGGGACCGCGCGTGGCAGGAGCGGGACGGCGGCTCGCTCTCATGGACCGCGCGGAAGTGGGGCGTGGCGGTCGACCGCGTCCCGGCCGCCTCCGGTGTGGAGGCCGGCCGCTGCACAGGCGTAGGCGTAGGCGAGGATGGCGGCACCGTACGGGAGGGTGTGCGTCCGCTGCCGGAAACGATGCGGGAGCCCGGCGGGCGCTCGCGGAGAAACGGGCGGACGCATGCCCCTGTGCCGCTCAGGTTGGTGCAGCGCCCGCACGGGCATGTACCGGGCAGGCCATGCATGCTCGTACAGCCGGATGCCGGAGGGGGCGGCCATGGCGTGGGTCGTGGTGCTCGCCGTGCTGTATCTGCTGACCGCGGTCGCCCTGGTGTGGTTCCGCCGGGCGTACCGGCGCTTCGCCCACGCACCGGTCAGGCCACGCCCACCTGGGCAGGCACTGAGCCTGTACGAGTTGGCGTATCTGACCGGGCAGCAGCCCTGGGTCGCCCGGACGGCCATGGTTGCCATGATGCTCGGTGGTCGACTCACCGCCAAGGACGGAGTGGTCACGATCACCGATCCCGTCCCGCGCGACGAGGTCGAAGCCGCTGTCATCAAGGCCATCGGCCTGGCACCGCGACGCAGGACATGGACGTGCTGGAACGGGCTCGCCGCGAGCCGCAGCATCGAAGCCATCGGCGAGCGTCTGGCTGATCAGGGTCTCGTCGACAGTCCGTCTCGCTGCCGCGCTGCCGGCACGGCGCACCTCTGTGTGCTGATGGTGCTGCTGTGTTCCGGCACCATGGGTCTGGTCACTGCCGCGAGGATGTCGGCCGGACAGGGGCGACTGGCTCTGCTCCTCCTCGGCGCTACGGCAGTTGTGCTGATCGGCGGCACGCTCGGCCAGCGCCACGACAAGAAGCTGAGGACCGGCGTGACCGAGGCGGGACGCCGGGCCGTCACCGCTTCCCAGGGCAGCGACCGCTTCGGACGCGACCCCGAATTCTGGGTTCGGTCCTCGAACGACGATCTGTCCAGACAGGACGCGTTGCTCCTGGGCGAATTCGTCCGTTCCGGCGCCATGTCCGGAAAGCTGCGCCCCCTCGATGACGCCACGCGCGACCCGTCCCCCTCCACTGAGCTGCTCGACGACCCGCCGGGCCTCGGCGGCGGCCTGTGAGAAGAGCCCTGATCAGACACTCGCTCCCGGCGAAGCGTTCGCGCCGCTCAATCGCCGCCGTCCCCGAAGTCCGGGACCTCCACGTCCCCGGGTGAGTACGTCGTTCCCGCGCGGTCGGTGTCCTGGGCCCGCTCGGCGGCCCCGGCGGACAGAATCACCGCCCCGATCAGTCCCACCATGCCCGCCAGCAGGACAGCCACTCCGGAACTGCACACGGCGGCCACCGCGCGATCGTCCGTGCCGTCGAGCAGGAGCAGAACGGTCAGCACCGGGAACGCACCGAGGATCCACGAACCGCAGACGACCGACAACGTCACGCTCTGGTGGAGCTCGGCCATACCGGCAACGTCTCCTCGCGTCGCGCCGCGGCCCGGCCATGCGACCGGAGGCAGGGCCAGGGCCTGGCAGAGCAGACAGGCTGCCTGGATCACGGCATACCCTGCCGGTGTCACCTCCCGTGACCAGTGGTACGCGACCCCGGTCACGGCGGCCAGCAGCGTGGCCGCGTTCCCCACCAAAACCAACACTTCCCGTGACCGCAGGAGTAGGACGACGACGGTCCACAGCCACTTCCCCGCGGCGGCCACTTTGCGCCCCCGGCCGCTCCCGATCCCGTCGTTCACGCCGCGCCCCCGTTCGCCGACACCTCTCATGGCGGCATGATGCCCACCACGCCGTTGATGCAACGGCTGCTTCGACTCGCCAGGTCGGTTCGGCCGCTCACGGTCGCCCGACGGGCCGGCCGCCTCGACACGGCGCAGCGCCGTACAGCGGTGGACGGCTGCGGGAACGGCTTTGGTTGCACAGGGCGGCCGGGACGGCGCCTTCGGTTGTCCAGTCCTCGTCGAGGAGCGCGGCCATCAAGCAAACGTATTCTTCGCGGGGTGGCTGGTACGGTCCTCGGTGCAGTCCTCGGCGAGCCAGGCGCCGATTGTGTCGATTCTCGTGTACGTGGCGAGACCTGCGTCGACGATGACATCGGGGGCGCCGCCGTTGTCCCGGAATTGTATGTGTACTCAACGATGAGGGAACACGGTATGGAGCCAACAGAACTCTGCCGCGCAGTCGGGGCGGCCCCCGGGCAACCACATCGGTGTCTCGCCGTCGGCTCACGCAGTCGGCCGCACGCCCTGGATCCGCACACCGCCGACGAGCATGACTCCCGCAAGCAGAGCCCTGCGCCGCTGACGCCCCCCTGCCGGGCGTGGAGTCAGCACCCCTGTCCGGCCGCCGCTTCCTTGGCTTCCGGGACAGTCGGCTTTGCGGCAGGAGGTGGCGTGCGGTAGGCGCGAAGAGGGGCATTGGTCGCGGCGACAGCGGCGATCGCAAGGATGGCGGACAGTCCGCCGAAGACGAGCGAGAAGGAGGCGGAGGTGGCCGAGGCCAACAGGCCGCCGCGGAAGTTGCCGAGTTCGGGCCCCGCGACACCGATGACGTGTTCCACCGAGGAGACCCGCCCTCGGTACGTGTCCGGGGTCTCCAGCTGAACCAGAGCACCCCGGGTGACGACTGACACCGTGTCGGCAGCGCCCGCAAGGGCCAGACAGACGAGCGCCAGCCACAACGCTTCCGCCAGGCCGAAACAGGCCAGTGCCAAGCCCCAGACGGCGGCGGCGGACAGCTGTACCAGGCCGCCACGGCGCCAACGTGTGACCGTGCCGGAGAGCAGGCCGGCCGTGATTCCACCGACCGCGACGGCCGAGAGGAACAGGCCGAGGGTTCGTGGGTTCCCGCCGAACCGGATCTCGTTGACAAGAGGGAAGAGCGCGACGGGCATGGCGAGGAGCGTCGCGGACACGTCGGTGGCCATTGAGCCCCATAGCGTCGGGCGGCGCAGGACCCGCCAACCGCCTCGCTCTGGCCGGCGCCTGCCGCCGGCCGCAGCGGCGCCTTCTGGCCGCATGGCAGGCAGGCGAATCCAGGCGAGCGCCGACACTGCGGTGGCCACGGCCTGGGCGATGTATGCGGCAGGAAAACCCCAACGGGCAATGATCAGCCCGGCCATCGCGGGCCCCGCCATCATCGCTGCCTGAAAGGAGACGTTCATCAGTGCAAGGCCGGCTGCGACCTGATCGCTCGGCAACAACCGGACGGGGAAGGTGCGACGAGCAGGTGCGCCGAGAGCGCTGCAGCTCGTCCCCACGGCCACCAGGGCGAGCAGCACACATACGCTGCGATGGTCCGCCAGGGCCTGGGCGCACAGCCCTACGGCGGCCAGCAGTTGCACCGCAGCCGTGGCACGCGCCACCGCACGGCGGTCAAAGGTGTCGGCCAACGTGCCGCCGAGCAGCCCGAACAACACCATCGGCAGGCCCGTGGCGAGCCCGATGGCACCGGTTCCCACCGGGCTGCCGGTAAGTTCCCAGACCTGGGCCAGCACCGCCACGGTGGCTGTCTGCGCGCCCAGTTGAGAGGCGGAGGTACCGATCCAGAGGTCCCGAAACGGCTGGCTGCTCCGCAGTGGGCGGGTGTCGAGGAACCGGACGCGGTCACATCCCCTCATTGCGGAGGCTCGACGAGGTGGTTGAGGATCCGCTGCCGCATCGACCGGCGTTCCAATGCCCTCCGCACGTCCTCGACAACGGTGGTCATCGCGTACGGGACTTCACCGTCGAGCTCGGCGACCGTTGCATGGGTAGCGCGCCACTCCGCTTCCAGGAACGGCACCAACGAACGGCCGCGCTCGGTCAGGTCGATGCGCCGGGTTCGGGCGTCGGGCCCCGGTTCGGAGGTGACGAGACCCTCCTTGCGCATTGCGGCGACGGTCTGACTGATCGCGGAGTGGGAGCGGCCCAGGGACTTCGCAAGCTCCCGAATGGTCAGCGGTCCGGTGTGGGCGAGCCGGATCAGCGGATAGGCGAACCGGGGTCGCACCCCCTCGATGCCACGCCCGGCGTAGACCTGCTCGATCTCCGCATCCATGGCTGCCAGCAGCTCGTGCAGGGAGCGCCAGGGATCGGGTCGCACTGTGGGATCCGAAGATGTCACAGCACTAATATAACAGCGCTGGAATAAACAGCTCGTGTTCCACGGGTGGCACCGACGGAGGGTCTGTACGCGGTCCCGATCCGCAGAGGGTTGCGGAGGATTCAAGACACCGTCGGCAGGCCATGAGGTCGTCGCATGGTCGCGACTGCCGGCCCAGGAGCCAGTGGAAACCGTTCACGACAGCGGCCCGCAGCCAGCCGGCGCCGCGGCCGCCAGGGTGGGCGCCCGCCCGGGTTCCGAACCGATGCCCACAGACAGCGCCCACCCCGTTGGACGATGCACCAAGCGCCTCGAACAGTGGCGCGGCCTGGCCCCGATGCGACGATCTTGCCGTCGCCGGAACCAGGCCCCGCTCCACCTCGCCGCCATCGTCCTGGGACACGGCGCTGAGCAAAGAGACAGAAGGTCAGTAGCTGTCGTAGCTGGGCTTGCCGCTCGGCCGGTAGACGCCGAGGACGGTGCCCCTCTCCGTCGTCGAGACCCTGACCGGTTCCAGAGCGGTGGGGACCGCTCCGTCGGCGAACAGTCGCTTGCCGGTACCGATGATCACCGGATGGATGGTCAGCCGGTACTCGTCGACCAGGTCGTGCCGCATGAGCGTCTGGGCGAGGTCGCCGCTGCCGACGACGTTGATGTCACCGCCGTCTGACACCTTCAGCGCACGCACGGCGTCGACGACGTCGCCCTCCAGCAGCGTGGAGTTCTCCCACGTCAGGGACGTCAGGGTCCGGGACGCCACGTACTTGCGCATGCTGTTCATCCGCTCGGTGAACGGGTTTCCGGCATCGGCGGTCGGCCAGTACGCCGCAAAGATGTCGTACGTCTTGCGGCCGAGCAGCATCGCGTCGGAGGACTCGTACCAGCCGGCGACAGCCGCGCCGACCTCGTCGTCGGACACCGGCTTCTGCCAGCCGCCGTGGTCGAAGCCGCTCTCGGCGTCCTCGTCCGGACCGCCCGGTGCCTGCATGACGCCGTCCAGCGACAGGAACGTGCAAACGATGATCTTACGCATGGTGTGCTCCTTCATGTCGACGGGTGGACTGCGCGGCGACCGGAAACTCATCGGCGGGGCCTTGGCGGCGCGGCGCTGTCCCACCACGAACGGGCCGGTCGCGGGAGCCACGCACATGTCCGCGACCGCCCTGTCGCAGTGGAATTCTTCAGATGCCAGGGGGCCTGGGTGAGGCGCTCCTCGTGGAGGTGCCCCGCGCACCAGTCACGGGCGTTCAGCTCCGCCTCCGACCCCGCCGTGGGGGCGGTCGGCTGGACCCGGCATCGGGTCACCATGGCCGGGGAGACCGTCCGACCAGTGGGCGCCAGCACGGCGGGGAGTCCGCCATTCCGTTCATGCGGACGCCCTTGTTCCGGACGAGGGGGTGTGCCGATCCATCGGCCGACCGCACAGCTTCATCCGATCAACCGATCAACCCACCGAAGAGACGGACTCCGCTACCGCAACGGTGGTTGCCGTACTAGGCAGCGAGCAGCGCATCCACCGTCGAGTTCGCATCCCACTCGGGGTCCAGGCCGGCCAGCCGCTCAGTGACCCGGCGCCAGGCCGTCGGATCCGTGCCGAGGCGGGCGCGCACGAGGTCCGTGAGGAGAGCCCGGGCCTCGGCGGCCTGGGGCGGGGCATCCGTGCGGCGGGCGGCGGCGCCCAGGTAGGCGAGCAGGCGCGCGGCCGGGGCAGCGAGGCGCACCAGGTCCCCGCCGTCGAGCAGCCCCGCCCCAAGCAGCCCGTCCAGCTGGGTGGTCGGCGCGCAGCGGAACTGGCCGCCGAGACCGTGCCGGGCCCGCTCCCGGGTGAGCTGCGCGCTGCCAGGCAGCCCGTCGGGGCCCGGCTCGGGCAGCAGTGCCGCATGCCGCAGTTTCAGGTCCTCGGGGACGTCGTCCAGGCGGACGATGTCCTGCCAGTACGGCAGCGGTTCCTGGACGTGGGCGGCTTCGAGAGCGGTCCAGTTCAAGGGCTCGCCCGGCGGGTGGGACTCGACGAGGTCACGGGCGTGTCGGGCGTGCCGGGCACGCCGCAGCTTCCGGACGAGCTTCTCCGGCGCCAGTTCGCGGTCCAGCCGGGCGCGGAGGACGGCGGCGGGGTGGGCGGACGCCAGGGCCTTCGCACACACGGTGGTGGCGGAGCGTCCCAGCACGTTGCGCCCCGCAAGCCGCGCCAGACGGTCGGCGCCGCCGTGCTCGAGCAGGCGTAGGCAGCCGAGTAGTTGATGCGCGAGGCCGAGCCGTGAGCCCTCCCTTTCGAGCAGTTCCTCCACGAGGTCGGGTTCGCCGGAGCCCAGCCACATCAGACCGCCGGCCGGCCGCGCGCTATTCCCGGCACGCCAGTCGGCGAGCACCCGGGCGCCCAGGGACGGCCGTCCGCTCTCGGGCAGTGACCGGATCACGATGCGGTGGGTGACGGGCCAGGGGTTCCAGTGCCGCAGCAGGGCGAGGTCGACGTCGGGGTCGTCGAGGTCGACGAGGCGCTCCACGGCGCCGCTGCGCTCCATCCACCGCGACTGGACGGCGAGGACACGCAGCGCGTCCTGGTCGCGGTCCGCGAGCAGCCGGTCGAGGACGGCTTGTGGGGTGCGGTCGTGGCGCAGCAGGTAGGCGGCGAGCAGCCAGGGTCCGTCGGGGCCGAGTCGGGGCAGTACGGCGTCGACCACCTCGGGGTCGGCGAGGCAGAGCAGGGTGCCCTCCGGCCAGGCCCACAGATGGTCGCCGTGCTCCAGCAGCTTGATGGCCTCGTCGGGAGTAGTCGGTCTGGTCCTGCCGGGGGATGCTCCCGGGCGGGCTGCAGGGTTCGCACCGGATCGCGCACGCTCCAGCAACTGCGCCCAGGTCAGACCCTCGGAGGCGGCTTCCGACGCAGTCACGGTCGCGGCCAGGTGGAGCCAGGCGTGGGCGCCGGTGCCGAGTTCGGCGCGCAGTCGACGGGCGAGCGCGGCCCGCCACGCTTCGGCGAACGCGAGCCGCCGCCAGTCGTGGGGCAGCAGGAGCAGGCGCCGGGCGGGCAGCAGGGAGAGCAGCTCCTCGGCGGGCAGGACACCCTGGACGTAGGCGCGCTCGATGTGCTGTGCGCCGGATCCGTACGTCTCAGGGAGTCGCGCACGCACCTGCGCGAGGCTGGGCGCCTCGTACGCGAGGCCGTCCCGGGAGGCGGGGATGCCGTGGGCGGCGCAGGCGAGGGCGAACCAGCCAGGCGTGGCGAGGCCGGGCGCCGTCGCCGGCTCGTACATGGTCAGTGCGCGCAGCACCTCGGGATCCTTCGGCCGGGGCGCACCGTCCGGGGCGAGGGAGTACAGCAGGTCGAGCGCTGCCAGAGCGTGCATGCGCTCGCGCCGGTACAGAGGCCGTCGGGATACAGGTGCGCAGGCCGGTGGTACGAGTTCGGTTGCCGACCGGGGTTCGGCGGCGCCCTCGGCCGTTGGTTCGGCCGGGGCCGGTGTATAGGGCTCGGCCGGTGGTTCAGGCGCGGCGGTCGCGTCCGGGGCCTTCCCCGCCGTGGCGATCAGCTCCGCGACTGTTCCCCCGTGGTGGGGCAGCAGGACGTCGAGCGCAGCCCATGCCTGCTGCCGTTCCCCCAGATGCGCTTCCGTCAATGCCCTCAACTCGGCGAGTGCCGCTGTGCCCAGCAGGTCTCGTTCGGCGAGGCGGGTGAGCGCCGCCAGGGCGGAGGCGGCGGGGCGCGCGGTGCCGATCAGTTGGACCGGATCGAGGTACCCCGCCACCGCCATACCCTCCGCCCAGACGGCGGCGCTGTCGTCGAGTTCCTCCTCGGCGAGGCGCCGCGCGGGCGGAGTGGTGTTCCCCGCGCGACGGCCCGCGGCCCGCCACGGCTCGTTGAGGACACTCAGCCGGAACGCCTCGCGCTGGGCATCACTCGCCGCCTCGTGGCGGGCCAGCTCCTCGCAGGCCTTGGGCATGAACGCAGTCACGGCATGCGCCTCGGCGAGGGCGTCGAGATCGTGGGCGTACGGCTCGGACAGGAGGTCGCGCAGGGTGCTCGTGCCCCTGGCGGTGGCGAGCAGCGCCGGCAGTCGGGCCGGATCCTCGTACGGCTCGCACCCTGCGCGCAGTCGGCGCGGCCCGTCGCCGTCCGGGGCGGCCAGGGCCCGGGTGACCGTGTCCACGACCGCCCGGCTGAGCCAGGTGGCTGCTGCGGGGTCGCCGAGCAGGGCGCGCACGGCGTCCGGGCCGGTGCGCTCCCAGATGGTCAGCAGGGCATACAGCTGGGCCACTTGGCGGACGCCGCACCGCAGCGCCGGCACTACGAGCTGCGGGTCGCCCGAGCCGAGCAGCGGGGTGAGCCAGGTGCGCGGAACCTGGCCGCGCGGCGCCGTCAGCTCGGCGTGCAGGGCGCTGTCGAACGGAACAGCGTCGAGCCGGTTCACGATGGTGCGGCGCAAGGACTGCGTCGTGCGCGGATTGCGGTAGACGGCTGCGGCGACCCGGGCGTCGCCGACCACGACCAGTCGGGCCAGGACCCGGGTGTCGAGTCGGGGATGGCGGGCCAGGGCCGCCCGGGTGCGCGTGTCGCCGTGCTCGACGACGGCGGCGACGAGGGTGGACGCCGGGTGAGTGCCGCCGGCCAGCAGCTCCGACGTCAACCGTTCGGGCAGGGCAGCAAAGGCGGCCGCGGCGTGACTCGGCTCCGCGTGCTCGAGGAGCAGGCCGAGCGTGCGATGGACACTGCCGGGCGCGGGCGGCCGAAGCGCGCCTTCGGACTCCGGCGGCACCGGCGGTGCGGCGAGCAGTTCGGGCAGGCTGCCACGGAACCCGACGAGTGCCTCGTACAGCTCCCGCCAGCGGGCCATGTCCGCGCCAAGGTGACGCTCCACCAACTGCTCCAGCAAGGCGGACGCCTCGGGGTCGACTCCCCCCGCAACGGCGACCTTGGCAGCCACCGAGCGCGCGGGCCGCGCCCGCTCCACCACGTCCGGCGCCGCACCACCCCAAGTCCCGGTGTCCTCCACGACCTGACCGGCCCCGACCATCTCGCGCAGCAGCCGCCCGGCCGCCCCCACCTGCGTCCTCGTCATGGTCGCCATGCTAGATACGGCCACCGACAATCCCACGGGGCACCAGTGGCCGGCCTCGTCCGCCCCGCCGACAAACCCTGCCAACGGGCCTGCCGGGGGCTTGCCGGAGCCCTGCGCCCCGGACCTCCGCGGTGGTCATCTCGCCACACCGCGATCCTGCCGGTGATCGCAGGTCCTCGCGCGGCTCCGGGTGCGTCATAAGGGCGGGACTCCAGCACCTCCAAGGCGCCGGTCTCGGTGTCTCGGCTGCGCAGGGTGGTAAGCCGGACCGACGGCGGCGCCGCCGACGGCAGCAGCTCAGGAGCCCGCCGACCGGCGAAGGCACCCGGGCGCCGGGTCCGGCCGAGGGTCGACGTGCGGGTTCCCGCGCCCGGGTTTCGTCCAATGGGTTGAGGCTGCCGGGCGGGCTGTCGGAGGTCACCGCCGCCCACACCCGGTGGTGCAGGCCAGGCCAACGCTGAGTCGCACCAGCGCCCGGGGCACGCCAGCGGGGCCCGTAACTCGGCTCGGTACCCCAAGTACGGTCGAGCCCCGTCGCCCGACCGCCCTTCGTACGGGTCGGGAACGGAAGATGTGCGCGATATGTTCGCCGTGCGCCTAGGGTGGAGGGTGGAGGTGCCCATGTCCGAGTTGTTCGACGCGGTCGACGCGCTCGTTGCGTCCCGGTCCCCGTTGCCGTCACCGGCAGAGCGCAGGCGGTTGCGTCAGGCTCACGCGCTCACCCTGGACGAGGTGGCCGCCGCCCTGGGGGTGCGGCGGGCGACCGTCGGCGCCTGGGAGACCGGCAAGACCGAGCCGCGGCCGCCGGAGCGGGAGGCCTACGCCCGCCTGCTCAAGCAGCTCGCCCAGCTCTACCCCGCGCCCGAGGACACCCCCCAAGAGTTCGAGGCGACGCCCGCAGCAGCAGCTCAGCCTGCGGCCCAGGCCGGGAGGTCAGAGACCGTGACCACGGCTCCGGCCGGGGAGGCTGTATCCGCTCGTCCCTCTGCCGACGGGCCGGACACGGCGTCGCGTCCGTCGCATGCCGCCGGGTCGTCGCAGGGGCCGCGCCGCCCGGGCGCACCCAACGCCGCCCCGGTGGGCACGCCGGTGTCCGGGGGTGCGTATGCGCACGGCCCGCTGCTCGTCCTCGACGCGGATGCGGAGAGGAATGTGACCGGATACGGCGTCGGCGGTCTGATTCTGGACGTGCCCGCCAGGTCGCTGCCCGCACTGGTCGAGTGGGCGCTGGCCGAGGCGCGGCTGGGGGCGGAGCGGCTGCACTCCTCGGGCAAGGATGCCGACCCGCTGCTGGTGCTGACTCCGGCGGCGTGCGAGCGGTACGGCCTGCCCGATCGGCTGTCGGAGGCCGAGCGGCACGCCGGGCGTCTGCCGGAGGGGCACAAGGTCGTCAGGCAGCTTCAGCGTGCCGAGTGGAAGCTCACCCGGCGGGGGTTCGGGCCGTGGGCGCGGATCTACCGCCCAGCGGAGGGTGGCCGACGGCGGTGCGTGCAGCTGTGCATCCCGTCCTGGAACGCTCTGGACGACCGGGCCTGGGGCCGTGCCGCGCAGCTTCCGCCGGCGGAGCTGGCCCGGGTGCTGGGGGTGTACGCGACGCGGGTGATGACGCCGGTCGGCTCCACCGCCGTGACGGGTCTGCAGCTGATGACCGCGCTCAACCCGCCCACCCGCGCGAGCAAGCCGGACGAGACCGGAAAGCGGCACGCCGAGCACCGGCCCGGGTCGCTGGGCACGGAGCCGATGGACCCGGCGCCGTGCGAGGCGCCCGACGGGCATCCCGTCCTGGCCCACCTGCCCCGCTTCCATGTGCGCGGCCCCGAGGAGCGGTTGTCCGAGGAGGCCTACGACTGGGCGCGGGACCTGACCGACGCCGAGTGCATGCGCCGCTACCTGGTCGGCATCGACGTCAACCTCGCCTTCGGTGCCGCCGCCAACGGCGCGGTCGTCGGCCTGGCCTCGCCGCCCGTGCATCTGACCAACCCCACCTTCGATGCGGCGGTGCCCGGCTCCTGGCTGGTGGACCTGTCCCACGTGGACCTGTCCCGGGTGAGGGTCGGCAAGCAGTGGCGTGAGCTGGACGCCGCCTTGCTGCCCAGCCCGTTCACACCGACCGGCGAACCACCGACGGGCCCGGCCTGGTACGCCACCCCCACCGTCGCCTACGCCGTCGAGCTCGGCTACGACGTCGCGCCCCTGGAGGCGTGGGTGCGTAACGAGTCCGGCCGGTTCCTGGACGGCTGGTACAAGCGGCTGCGCGACGCCTACGTCACCACCATGGCGGACCTCGGCGTGGGCGAAAAGCTCAGCCCGGCCAAGTTCCTCGAAGCGATGCACGGCTACAGACAGCGCGACCCGGAGCTGGGAATCGTGGTGGACGCGATCAAGATGACCGTCAAGGGCGGTATCGGCAAGCTCCGGGAGAAGGCGCGCGGTGGCGGGTGGAAGCCGGGACAGTCCTGGCCCGCGCTCGCCCGGTCGACCTGGCGCCCCGACATCCGCGCCGCCGTGATCGCCCGGGCCAGGATCAACATGCACCGCAAGATGCTCCACCTCGCCGCGGCCACCGGCCAGTACCCGGTGGCGGTCCTCTCCGACTGCGCCGTCTACGCCGCCGACGGCCCCAGCCCCCTGGACGTTCTCCCCTACGGCGCGGACGGCAAGACCGTGCCGGGCAGCTTCCGGCTCGGCGTCTCACCGGGCATGGTCAAGCACGAGGGCACCCAGAGCGTGCTGTGGGGCGCGGACGTGCTCGAACAGCTCCACGCCGAGGGCCATGTCGCCAACCTCGCCCGCTACATCAAGACCGGCGAGGTCACCGCCAAGGACACCGGAGAATAGAGGGGACCACAGCGATGGTGGCCATCGGAGAAGAACTCGACAGGGCGGTACAGGGCGCCTTCACCCGCCCCGCCCCCAAGTCCGCCGGCGCCCAGATGCGCTACCTCGTCCGCCGGCACGGGCGCAGTACCCGGCGCGTGGCCGAGCTGCTCGGCATCAGCCGGCGCACCGTCGAACGGTACGTGAAGGACCAGATCAAAACCCCCCGGCCGCAGCTCGCCGAGCGCCTCGAGCGCGAAGTCCGCGCACGCTGGCAGCCGCAGATCAGGGCCAGGGCCCGGCAGGCCGCGGCCACCACCGAAGGCATCGTCATCGACACCCGCGCCCGCTTCGGCTTCACCGCCGCCCCCGGCAGCACCGACGACGCCCGGCTGCGCCACCTCACCCTCGCCCTCCCCCCACACCATGCCGCACGCCTCTTCCAGGCCCAGCAAGCAGGCGCCACCGAAGACCAGCTCCGCGAGATCGCCGCCGAAGCCCTCGGCGAGGTCTACTTCCGCGACAACGGACGCCGCGCCCACGGCCTCGAAGTCGAGTTCACCGACCTCGAACACCTCCAGTTCGAGCTGTAGCCAGGCCCCGAACCGCAGCCGGGCTCCGCCGTCAGCCGACCGAACGGAATGTCGCTCAGTAAGTGACGGACTGCACAGGCGGTGGCTGTCACGCGGTGGCCATGGAGGGCTGGACGGATCGAGGTCGCTCATTCCCTCGGCGACGGGTCCCGATGGAGACGGATCTCACCCGCAGCGGACGGGCCTGGGAGCGAGGCGACTCACAGCAGGTTGCGGGTCATGAACGTCACCGGCTGCTGCAGGCGGCGGCTTCGACGACCACATGGCAGCGGTCACTTCGACGGCCCGGTCGCCGGGCGTGCACAACGACGCCCACGCGTGCGCATGAAGCAGCGGCTGTCACCGCGCGCCTCATGTCCAGCCCGACATAGCTCGAGCGCTCCAGGACGGGCAGGTTGCGAAGGCTGGGACCTGGAGGGGGCGCAGGGCGTCGCGAGCGGGCTGCCGCATCGGCGTCCGAGCGCCCTCGTCAGGGCCGGTTCGCCGTCCCCTGAAAGTCGCTGGGCGGTGCGTCCTGGAGCAGGCGGGCGAGGTCAAAGGTGTCGGGGTGGAGGTCGGCGGCCAGGAGCAGCAGTCGCAGCGGCTGCCGGTGCACACCCGTCACAGTCGTCCGGCGGCCCGCTCGGTTCACGGGGGCCGGGGCGAAGAAGAGGTGGAGGCCGGCGACGTCCATGAAGGGGGTGTGATTCAGGTCCCACAGCAGGTCGGTAACGTGTGCCGGTAGCACGTCGGCGGCAGCGCGCAGCTGGGGAAGAGTGTCGTGGTCGATGTCCCCTCGCACGGTGATACATGCGGACGGACCGTCGATGGTGGTGATGATGTTCACGTTGGGCGCGCCCCCTTCCGGGGGTGAGTGAGCCCAAAGGCGAAGCCCCCGAGGAGGGGCCGACGACGATGGCCGGGGGGCCGAGTGCCCGGGATGGGGGCAACGCCCGGCTCCCCGAAAGGCCGACGCCCTGGGGAGCCGGTCGGTCTCGTTGTATGCCCACCGTCGCACATTCCCTCCCGCAAGCGCGACTCCCCGCGGGAGCACGTTCCATGAAGCCCGTGTCACCAGGTGCATCACCCCGCAGAGGGACGCCGCCGAAGCTGAAGCGCGACGCTGCGGCGACTCGTGAGCCCGTACGTGTGCTGCTTGTGTCTCTGCCGGGCCACTGCCCGGCAGAGCAGCACAGCTGAGAGGCTGCGCGCGCCGACTGCTGACTGCGCTCCGTAGCGGCCCTCGTGGACGTAGTCCTCGAGCCATATGGCACGCAGGCGTTCCCGTCGGGGATGCGCGGTGCCGCCCAGCAGGTCGGCCCGGGTAGGGGGTGAGACCATTGACCGCGTGCGTCGAGTGGGAGGTATTCCCCAGGCATGCCTTGCTGCGAAGGTGGCACTGTTGTCGCCGTCCATGGCTCCTCGCTGGGCGTCCGGTGTCCACAGCCCGCGGCACGAGCGCCGGTCCGCTGCACGGCGTGGAGCACCTCGCGGTCCAGGAGACGCCAGACCGCTTCCATCGGCCGGCCGCGACCATCAACCTGAGGCCCGGAGGGCACGTCTGGGCCGGCCACCAGGCGATGCACGGGTAGAGCCCGGCGAGGTGGCTGGCTGGAGCCTCCCCCATTGCCGGTGGTGATGCTCGCCGGCTTCGCGCTCGTTGATCAGGCGTTCGGAGGCCGTCTCTCTTTTGCAGGGCGCGACCGACATGCGCGCGGCCCCGCATCTTGTTCAGCACCGGGATGAACTGCGGAACTCATGCGAGGGTGAAGCCGGGGACTGCCACCGTCCGCCACCGAGTCGAACCGCGATCAGCCGAGACCACGATGGGCGGCCCACAACGTCCCAGCACGGCTGGCAGCGTCGGAGACCAGCGCCGCCAGTTCGGGTTTGTCGGGGACGGGGAAGGAGACGTAGGCGCCCCGACCACCACCGACCGGTCGACCATAGGCCTTAACAGCGAGGTGACCGTCCGGGAGAAGCCGGACGTTGAGTGTGGTCAGCGTGAACGCTTCACCGCGTCGAGTATCCGTCCAGCGGAGCGCCTGCGGGATCGTGACATTGATCGCCAGAGCGCTTACTTCCAGATCGCTGCTCATGGCTGGATGATCTCACGTGATTCCGCAGGCGTGCCCCACCGGCTTGAGCAGCAGCATCGACGGTCGATGAACGCCGCGAAGCCGCCCACGTCGCTTCGCAGTTCGCGCGCGGGGAATGGGAATCGAGGTGCCGTCAGGCCGGGCGGCACGGATCGGTTCCAGCGGCAGCATGTCGGTGGTGCCTTCGCGGCGGCGGTCGACGCCCCACACGGAGTCGTCATCAGCGGAATCACTGACTGAACAGCACTTGGAGGTAGTCCTCCAAACGCCGCTCGAGAACAGCCGGTGCCAGATCTTCCCTCCCGAGTTCCCGCCAGGGCCCGGCGACCTTCTCCGCGTCCGGAGCGGAGGCCAGCGCGTCCAGCACACGCCAGTGCAGGTGATCAGCAGGGTCGTCGCTGAGCATCCCACCGGCTGCGATGTAGTGGTCCGCGAGCCGCAGGCCGGCCTCCACTCCGTGCAACAGGACAAGCGCAGTCGAACAATGGGCCACATCCAGATCAGCGGGTCCCCAAGACGTCTCGACCCAGTCCACGACACCCGTGATCGCCAGATCGGCTCCTTCCCCCGTGAAGAGTACGTTGCCGGGGTGGAAGTCACGGTGCAGGAAGCAGGGTCGATAGGCCGGGGGTGGGCGGCGGATCACCTCCACGGCGCGCTCCCACACGTCCGGTTGTTTCGAGTTCTCGGGAAGACGCACCCGCTCCGGACTGGTCCACGCCTGATAGGTACGCGGCCGGGCCTCCTGTGGAACCAACAACCCGTGAATCGCCACCAGTTGACGGACAAACAGCTCCGTCTTCCGCTCGACGTCCGCCGCGTCCAGCCGGAGGTTCCCCGGAAGCAACGACATCAGGAGCGACGGGTAGTCGCAGTGCTCGGCTGCCGCATCGACACCGTGGAGGCGAGCGGCCGGCACGCCCGTATCCGCCAGCAGCCGGAGAATCTCCGCTTCCCGCGTGAGCAGTCCCCACGCATGCTTCACGAAGAACGGCTTGACGAACGACCGCAGCACGAGGGAATACGGCTCCCCCTCCCCCTCGACGTCAAGGCGGCGCATCTGTGACGTCCAGCCCCCTCGTAGCCTTGCCACAGCGCCAATCCGGTCTCCAGGAGGGAGACTGCGCTCCACCCATGCACGGGTGTTGCACCAGTGCACGTGATCGATGTCCGCCTCAGCAACTACGCCGCCCTCAGTCATGACAACAGCGTCATGACGAGGAAGGAGCGGACTCGCGGCGCATGCTCACAACGGTCACTCCGCGATGGCGACGACGGCACGCGCGACGACAGCCCCGTCGCTGATCGGACGAGGCGGGAGAGTATTGCCTCCCTCTCGTGCACCGTCGACGTCACCGGTGCGTGAGCAAGCGGAACTTGTTGCCGTCGGGGTCGGCCAGCAGCACCGCGCCGTCCTCGCCCTGGGCCGGGTCGAGACGCTTCGCTCCGAGGGAGAGCAGACGCTCGACCTCCGTCTGCTGATCGCCGTCCGGTGCGAGGTCGAAGTGGATGTCCTTCCCGGGATCCGGCATCAACGGCGGACCGCCCCACGTGATCTTCGTACCGCCGTTCGGCGACTGGACGGCGGTCTCCTCGTCCTGGTCCCAGACAAGCGGCCAGCCCAGCGCCTCACTCCAGAAGTAGCCCACGGCCTGCGACCCGTCGCAGGCGAGCGCCCCAATGACGCCACAGCCGGTGAGGAAACCGTTGCCCGGCGCGATGACACAGAACTCGTTGCCCTCGGGGTCGGCGAGCACCACATGGGACGCATCCGGTCCCTGGCCTACGTCGGCGTGCTGCGCGCCCAGGTCGAGTGCCCTGGCCACGGTCTCCTTCTGGTCCTCCGGAGAGGAGCTGGTCAGGTCGAAGTGCAGCCGATTCTGGGCGAGCTTCTGCGCCTGGGTGGGACGGAAACCCAGGCGGTAGCCGGCGTCGTTCCCCGACTTCAGGGCGACGCCGTCGTACAGATCGTGGGCTGTCTCCAGGCTTAGTACTCCGGACCAGAAACGCGCCAGGCGCTCCGGCTCGTGCGCGTCGAAGGAGAGTGCGAAGAGTCGGCTGGTCATTGGGTCACGCTTCCTCGGTCCATCGAGTGCCAACTGTCGGCGGGTCTGCGCCCCGAACGAGGATAATGACGACTTCCTCTCGCCGAAGTGCTCAACTGCCCATTCTTTGACCGGGCTTGTCGCCGGATCGCCCTGTCCTCCTACCGTGACGGTCTGGGATGCGGTGTCGATGGTCCCTGACCGAGGACTTGGGGACACGGGAGGTTGCGACCCGGGCACGGTTCAACAGGCCGTCCGTTCCTCACGACCCGGGGAGTTGGCGCTGCGCCTGGAGACCGGGCGAGAGGCGTGGTTTCCGGGTCACGGAAGCGTGGGGTCAGGTGGCCGCGGGCGTGCGGTTCGGACGGGGCGTCGGTCGCCGGGCAGCCGGCGGCTTGCCGACGGCCGGTGGCCAGTGCCGTCGACCCGACGCTCGCCATCGCGGGCGCCTGGTCGGTCCGGATCCGAAGCGATCCGGCGGGAACCGTTCCCGGTACTGGCCTGGGCACTGATCGTCGCCTCGCTCCCCTCCGATGCGGTGGCGCCGTGGACCCTTGCCCGCTGCGACGCAGCGAGGTGGCCGGCGGGACGCGATCCACTCGGCGGGGAAGCGGGAGGGCCGACGCCCCCGGGCCCGCCGCTGACGGTGGACGGCATGGACGAGCGCCGGACACCGGAGCGGCAGCTCGGGTCGCGGAGCCGGTCCGAGTGATGCCCGGGCCGCGTGCTCGGTCTCCGCCCCGGGCGGACAACCTCCACTGTCGTGCGTACGCCGGCGACGGGACGGCGTACGCACCTGGAGCGGTCAGGCGGCAGGGACCGGCAGCGGGACCGTCCAGTCGAGGAAGGTGCCGGATGGCTCGCGCGGGCCGAGGGTGAAGGCGCCGCCGAGTTCCTCCGCGCGGCTGCGGAGATTGGCCAGTCCGCTGCGGCGGGTGGCGGCGGGGTCGATGCCGCGACCGTTGTCGGCCACCTGCAGGCTCAGGGTGTCCTGCGTGGCGGCGGCGGTGACGTCCACGGTGGTGGCGTGGGCGTGGCGGGCGGTGTTCGACAGCGCTTCGCGGAGCACGGCCAGGAGATGGTCGGCATGGCTGAGGGGTACGTGAGTGTCGAGCAGACCGGTCATGCGCAGGGTGGGGGTGAAGCCGAGGGCGGTGGCAGCCTCGTCGGTCACTGCCAGCAGTCGGGTGCGCAGGGTCGTCGTGGTGTTGCCGCGGTCGCGGTGCTGCAGGCCGAAGATGGTGGATCGGATGATCTTGACGGTGTCGTCGAGATCGTCGATCACCCGGTAGACACGCTCGACCGCATCGGGGTGCGCGCCGATGCGGCCCACGACCGCCTGCAGCGTGAGCCCGTCGGCGAACAGACGCTGAATGACCTGGTCGTGCAAGTCGCGGGCGATGCGGTCGCGGTCGCCCAGAAGCGTGAGCTGCTCCGCCTCGCGGCGGTGTTCGGCGATCTGAAGGGCGAGTGCGGCCTGGTCGGCGAAGGAGTCGACCATCTCCACCAACGCCTCGCTGAATGATGCGCCGCCGGGAGCATTGGCGACCTGCAGGACCCCACGGATGTGCTCCTGCTCACCGACCGGCACCAAGAAGCCCGGGCCCAGCTTCACCAGGGAGGCACTGCCGCCCAGAGAAAGCACATCGTCGCTCAGGGCGTCGCTGGTCAAGGCCTCGCCGGTACGGTAGACCTTCGCGGCGAGTGTGGTGGCGGGCAGGGTGAGCCCGAGGACGCTGTCCGCGGCCTGACCGGCGGCCGTCTCCACGACCAGTTCCTGCCCCTCGCCCAGCGGCAGGGCAAGGGTGACGAGGTCCGCGCCGGTCATGTCCCGTACGGTGTCGGCCAGCGAACGCAGGATGTCCCGCGGCGGCTGTCCCGACAGCAATCCCCGGGTGATCTCCGCGCTGGCGGCCAGGCGCTGCTCGCGCTGCCGGCTCTCCTCGTACAGCCGCGCGTTGTCGATCGCCACACCGGCGGCTGCCGCCAGGGACTGCAGCACCGCCTCGTCGTCGGCGTCGAACGGCCGGCCGTCACGCTTGTCCGTCAGATACAGGTTCCCGTAGACCCTGTCCCGGACCTGGACCGGTGCGCCGAGGAAGGTACGCATCGGCGGATGGCCCGGCGGGAAGCCCGCCGACGCCTCGTGCGCGCCGAGGGCCTCCAGGCGCAGCGAGTGCGGCTCGCGGATCAGCAGGCCCAGGATTCCCTGCCCCTCGGGATAGTGACCGATCCGAGCGATCGTCTCGTCGTCCATGCCGACCGTGATGAACTGCCGGATCCGCTCCTCGTCCCCGAGCACACCCAGGGCCCCGTACTGGGCGTCCACGAGATCGGCTGCGGACTGAACGATCCGCCGCAACAGCTCCTCCAGCTCCAGGTTGCCGGCGACCGCCACCACCGCATCCAGGAGCGTCTGCATCCGGTCCCGGCTCCCGCGGACCCGCTCCACATGCTCCTGCAGCTCGCCGAGCAGTGCATCCATCCGCAACCGCGGTGCTGCCGCCCGTCGGTCGTCCGTGCCGGAGGAATCCTGCATCCCCGTCGCCACCCCTGTCCATCAGAACTACTCAGGAATATCCCGAAGGACCCTACCCAAGAGTAAGTGTGGTTTGGTAGTGGCTCGGTGCCGTCGGACCGGCCGCGCACCACTGACCTCCGCCCTCCAGTCCCCTTCTGCGCCCGGCCGCACACCTGATCATGGGGCCCTTGGCCCTACCCCGCCAGGCCGAACGTCACTGGTCGCCGCGGCTGCGCAATGCTGTCATGGGTAGGCAACACGGCGTGGACGAGCCGACAGGGGCGCGGAGGCGGTCGCGCCGCGCGGGCCCGCCCGAGCGGTCCGACCGCGGCTGCCACGTCGGTGAGCGGAGGAGGCCGGTGCCATGCTGTATCGCCGCACGGTCGGTGACGTGATGACCGAGGACGTCGTCACCTTCCGCCCCGACACCCCTTTCCATGAGGTGGCTGCCCTGCTGGACGCGAACGACATCGTCGCGGCCCCGGTCGTCGACGACGACGGCGCTCCCATCGGCGTCGTGTCGGCGTCCGACGTGCTGCGGCACGAGACCGGCATGCCCGATGTGCAGGGCCAGGACGGAGGCGAGGAGCGCTCCTGGGGCAGGGCCCGGGCCCGCACCGCGGGCGCGCTCATGAGCAGCCCCGTCTTCACCGCCCGCGCGGAATGGACGATTCCGCAGGCCGCGCGCGAATTGCGCAAGCGGCACGTCAAGCAGCTTCCGGTGGTCGGGGACAACGGGCTCCTCATCGGCATCGTCACCCGCAGCGACCTGCTCGACGCCTTGATCCGCTCCGACGCGGAGATCCGCGGCGAGGTCGAGCGCGACGTCCTGGGGCGCATCCTCGGGCTGAAGGAAGACACCGTCGCGGTCGAGGTCCGCGACGGGGTCGTCATCCTTCGGGGACACGTTCCCGGACCGGGACTCCTTCCTGTGGTCGTAGGCCTTTGTCAGGGTGTCGACGGCGTCGTCGCCGTGGAGGCCCGGCTCGCCCCCGCTCCGGCGGACTGAGACGTTCTGACGGTGGCGCTGCGAGTGCCGGTCGCGGGTGAGGACAGGGACGCCGGGCCGAGGAAGGCCTCATGGATGTCATCGCATCGCCTCACTGCGCATCCGCAGGCGAAAGTGCCGGGTGAGACGGTGAGACCGTGCGCTCGACGAAGGTCGGACGCCCGAATCGGCTTCAGGTTCCCTCATGTGTCCGTGACAAAGCCCACCGCACGCCATACCAGGTCACGGCGGAGCGAAACGCCCCCTCGGCGATGTGGACGGACCAGTCACGCGTTAGCTTGACGACTCCTTGATCGCTCTCTGATCCTTCATCACTTGCTGATCATCCGACCAAGCGTCACCTTCACACCAGGCACCTGCCACGGCCCGTAGCGGAGGCACGGGGAACCTCCCGGACCTGCTCCGCCCATCCCTAGGAACAGCCGTTCGCCCGCCGCCGACGCAGGTGCCCCGAAAGGGCCCTACAGCATGACGACCATCACCCTCACCCGCGCCTCCCTCGAGGACCCGACGGTGCCAGCCGGGGCCCAGGACCGCGCGGACGGCGGGTGTCCGCGCCGTCACGGACGACCGGCTGATACCGGGCGCCGGCAGGCGAGGTTCTGACGATGGCACGGGCGACAAGGCTCACCGGCTTCGCACTGGCCGCCGTCGTCGCGGGCGGCATCCTGACGGGCTGCACGTCGGACGAGCCTTTGAGGTATCAGACGGACTACAGCAACCATCGGCCGCTGCGGGTCGTCGGCTACCCCTCCACGGGAAGTCTTGAGACGGTGCAGAGGGCCGTGTGGTGCCTTGCCGACGGTGACACCGAGGGACTGGCCGCACTCGCCGTCGACGGTACGCACGCCGACGCCACGGCCCGCAACTGGGTCGAGGCCTTCGGCACCGCCGCCGAAGGGGACGTCACGGCGGACTTCTACGACGACGGTCTGGCTCGGCAGGTCGTGGTCCTGTACTTCGCCCGGAGCGGCCAGGTGAAGGAGATCGAGGCCCGCATCGGCGAGGACGGCTCCTGGGGGCTCACCCTCGCCGAGCCCGACCCTGCCGAAGCAACGGCCAAGCCCGCATGGGCCCCGCCGGAGCCGGGCGGCTCCGGTTCCCGCACGTCCGGCGCTCCGTACGGGAGCTAGGCTGCGGGAGCCGAGTTTCGCCCTCGGCGTAGCGCCCTCGAGGACCGCACCGAACGAGCCGAGGCGTTCACGGACCAGGGGCCGCTGGAGGGGAGCTGCTCGAGAACTCGGCCGACTCCCTGTCAACAGGTGCGGCGGCGGTACCCGGATTCACCTGCCGGTACGACGTCGAGGTCGCGCAGCACCACCGACAGCCGCTCGCCCCAGTCGGCGCAGGCTGCTTCCAGGCCGTCCGTCCGGTACTCGATGACGAGGACCCGGTCGTCGTAGGCGTCCGCATAGACGCCGCACTCGTCGTACTGTCCGCACTCCTCGGCGACCGCGAAGTCGAAGCCGGCCCTGTGGCCCTGCCGGGCCAGATCAGCGGCATTCTTCTGGCCGATCGCCAGTCCGGCCCGGTGCGCCCGAACTGCGAGCAGCTCGGCGAACGCCATGTTGTCCGCTGCGGTCAGCAGACCGTCGGAGCGCTCGTGGGAGTCGAGGTTGTCCGCCTCGACCGCCTGGTATCCGGCCGTCGCACAGGCGTCGATCCACTTGCCCACGATTCGGGCGAGCCGGTCGCGCTTGGCGGGCGTCGAGATGTCCAGCAGGGGCTCGTCCCAGTCGCGGTCAATGACCAGCGTGCCGTCGGTTCCGCGCAACAGCAGCTCGGGGTGGTGGGACTGCCACCAGCGGGTGGCGTCCGGCTGAGCCTGGAAGGCGTTGACGTAGCAGACGTTGTAGACGCCTTTCGCCGGTCGCGCGGTGCGGTCGCGGGAGACCGCGCCCACGCCGGCCGGCGGTGGATAGGCACCGCCGATCTGGTAGTCGAAGGCGACGCCCGGCTCGGGTCTGACCACCGTCTTCGCGTCGACCGCGTTCCTGCCGTCGGACGCCGCGCATCCGGCCGCGGCCACGGCGAGTGCCCCGCACAGAGCCGCGGCTGCCGGCACACGGAGAAGGGTGCGAGGGACGCGGTGGACCATGGCCGGTGGCTCCTGTCGGTGGACTGCATCGGTGCTGTGCCATGATGCCCTGCCCGTGTGGTGCTTCCACGTCCGCTCGGCGGGCTCTGGCCGGCTCGTCTCCGTCCTCGGCTCGTACCCCGGCTCCTGCCCCGGTTCGTGCCCGCGACGGCTTCGCTCCGGCCCGGGGTGACCCGCGCCCGCAGAGGTTTCGCTTCGGTCCGGCTCGGGAACCGCTGAACGTCGTCCCAGTCAGGGAGTGCCGGACGACGAGATCCTCCGGCGCGCGAGTGGCGCACGTTCCGGGCGCGCCGGGAAGCGAGGGACGCATGACGGATGCCGCCGGCGTTCCTCCGGAGCCGCAACCGCCCCGCCGAGGGCGGCCTGCCCGCTGGCGCGGCTCGGTCGCCGGACGGCTGTGGCGGCACGGGACGGAGTTGGAACTGCTGCACCGCGCCATGGGCTTCTCGGCGCTGGGGCTGGTCACCCTGGTTCCACTGCTGATCGTCGTGGCCGCGGCGCTCCCCTTCCAGGAGCGGGGCTTCGCCCTGTGGGTCATCGACGGGATGAGTCTGTCGGGGCGCCCGGCCGAGGCGGTGCGCGAGTTGTTCACCGCGCCGAGCATGGTGCTGAGCACGACCAGTGCCCTCAGTGTGCTGCTGGTCGCCTTGTTCGGCGTCACCTTCGCGGCGAGTGTCCAGAACGGCTACGAGAGGATCTGGGAAGTGCCCGCGGGTCCGTGGCACCACCTGTGGCGCCGCTGGGTGTGGCTGGCCGCGCTGACGGCCTATCTGTACGCCGAGACGCAGAGCGGTGCGGTGTTGCGCGGCGGCACGGCCCACTCGGTCCTGCGCCTCGTCCTCAGCTCGCTGTTGGGAGTGTTGTTCTTCTGGTGGGGACAGCACTTCCTGCTCGGCGAGCGGGTGCGCTGGAGAGCACTGCTGCCTGGTGCGGTCGCCACGACGGTGGGCCTCGGTGGGCTGCGCTGGTTCTCCGACCAGGTGTTCTCACCCCTTATCGTGACCAACGCGGTCACGTACGGGCCCGTCGGCACCATGCTCGTCGTGCAGTCCTGGCTCATCGGCGTCGGGTTCGTGGTCTTCGGCGGATCGCTCCTGGGCCGCCATGTACACGACGCCTGGCAACAGCGAGTTCTGCACCGCCCCGTGGACTGAGATCCCCGGCCTCCGGCAGCCGTACGTCATCCATGCCGCCGACGGACCGGAGGATCCCCTCGCCGAAGGCGCGGGCGTCCGGTCATTCTCCGGCACCTCCTCAGGGGCCGCTTGGGTGACCCGCCACGCGTCGGCCATCCAGCGGACGGCGACGGGCACCGCTTCGGGTGCTCCACAGCAGCGGCGACTGTGCGTTCGAGATCTGGAGCGGAGGCAGTCAGGGGCGGCTTGAGCCGTCCCCGGCTGCGGTGGTGGCAGGGTTCGCGGGAGGCCGTACAAGACCTCCCGTTCGATCAGGGAAGCGCCGGCTCTTCCTTCTCGCGTGCGTAGTGTCCGAGGAACGTGAAGGTTCCGTCGACCACCTGGTGAAGGAACAGGCCGTCCGTGTCGTAAGCCCCTCCGCTGGCGACGGAGTAGGCGAGTGTGCGGGTGATGCCGTGGTAACGGATCTCCTGGGCACGCCGGACGACGGATCCCCGGTCCGTCACGACGTCCTGCCCGTCTGCCAAGGCTTCGGCGATGAAGAGAACCGCGTCGTAGGCCTCTGCGGACCACCAGGGAGGTGTCGTGCGAAACCTCTCGTGATAAGCCATCGTGAACGTCTTGGCGGCAGGCGTGTCGGCGGCGTCGACGAACGGGGTGACGAACACCCACCCCTCTGCTGCGGCGGCCGCGGCCTGCAGAAACTCCGTACCGAAGCCGTGGCGAATGCCCATGCGCACGCCGGTGTACGCCGTCGAGGCGAGTGCCCGGCTGAGGGCAGCGGTTCGCCGCTGGTCACCGGTGAACACCACCGCGTCGGCGCGAGCTGCCTTCACCTCGGCGGCGAGGCCCTCGGGGTCCATGGTCTGCCCGACGGCCCTGACGTCGGCCGTACGTCCGCCGTTCCGCAGTGCTCTGGCGATCTGCCGGCACACGTTCCAGCTCATGTCGCCCTGTGTCCGGTCGTCGAGGAGGACCACCCTGCGGGCTGCGGCGGTGCGTGTCAGATACCTGAAGCAGGGGGCCGCCATCAGTTGGTCGTGGGGCCGGACGTGGATGAAGGCGCGGGGAGTCATGTCCCCGGTGATTCTGCTGTTGGCGTCGGCGCCTGGCGACACGGCCACCGTCGGCAGCGATGCCCGGTGATACGTGAGAACGCTGGCGAGCGCGCAGTCGTCGGTCGTCGGACCGAGGACCGCCCGGATCGAGGAGTCGGCGACGAGCCGCTGGGCGAGTTCGGCCGCGCGGGACGGGACTCCACCGTCGTCGTGGTCGGTCAGGGCGAGCCGGAACGGCCTCGACTGCTGGCGGTTGACCTGGTCGACGGCGATGCGTGCGCCGTTGCGCTGAGCCTGTCCGGCGGCCTTGGCCTGTCCTGACAGATCGCCGTGGAAGGCCAGGACCAGCACCGGCCGCTTCCGTGTCCCGCCGCCACTCTCCCCGCGGGTTCCGGCCCGCCTCCAGGCCCACCACAGCGCACCGGTGCCGGCTGCACCGACTCCAGCGGCGCTGCCGAGGAAACGCCGGCGGGTGACGCCAGTCGGTGCTCCGATGGCTGACGGCACAGCGGTGACCGTCTCGGCGTCCGAGAGGTTCGTCCGTGGGGACGGGGGCGGGACCTCGGTCGTCTCGGCGGCAGCAGCTATGCGCAGCACCTGGGCCGACCGGTCGGCGATGAGGCGGACGACCGGTTCGGGCAGCCATGGCTCGACGCTGTCCTGGCCCGAGTCGAGGGCCGCGCGCACGGCCGCAGGGGCGGGGCGCTCCTGTGGCCCCTTGCCGAGGCAGGAAGTGAGCAGCGGGATCAACTCCGCCGGCACGCCGTCGAGGTCGGGCTCGTCGGCCACGGTGCGCAGCAGCGCGGCGGCTGCGAGGCCGCCGCCGAAGGGACGCACGCCGGCCGCTGCATAGGCGAGGACGCAGCCCAGGGAGAACACGTCACTGGGCGGGCCGATCTCCGTGCGTCGGGCCCGGGCCTGTTCGGGAGAGAGGAACCCCGGTGAACCGACGACCATCCCGCTGGAGGTGAGGGCCGTGCTGTCGGAGGAGCGGGCGATCCCGAAGTCGATCAGGCGGGGGCCGTCCACAGCGAGCAGGACATTGCCCGGCTTTACATCACGGTGCACCAGACCGGCCCGGTGCACCGCCTCCAGTGCCTCGGCCAACCGTGAACCCAGGACGCGGACCGCGGGCAGCGGGAGCGGCCCGTGAAGTTCGACGGCCTCGGCGAGGGACGGGCCGGGGACGAAGGCGGTTGCCAGCCACGGCTCCCGGGCATCCGGGTCCGCGTCCAGAAGGGGCACCACCCAGCGGCTGACCACCCCCCGGGCAGATTCGATCTCCCGGCGGAACCGTGCCCGGAAGTCCTCGTCATCGGCGTGGGCCGCATGGATGACCTTGACCGCCGTGACCGCCCCGGAAGGTGAGCGAGCGAGGTAGACGACACCCATGCCGCCCGCCCCGAGACGGGAGACAGCGCGGAACGGACCCACTCGGACGGGGTCGGTGGGGCGCAGCGGACGCATCAGGACGGGGCCTTGAGCGGAGCCGGGCCGTCACACCGGAAGGCGCCGCCTTCGACGCGCCAGGTGAAGACTCCGTTGTCGGCGCCGAGGGTGAGCTCCCCCGTCTTGTCGCTGAAGGCGAACTTCTTGGTGATGCCCTGGTACGGGGTGCTGCGGACCGTCGCCAGGAGGGCAGCCCGGGTGGGGCGGGGAGTGCTCAGCCTCCGCAGTCCGGCGAGGAACATGTTGGCCACGTCGTACGCCTCGGCGGAATACCATGAGGGCGCTTCTCGGAAGCGCCGTTTGTGCGCGGTGGTGAATTCCGCCCCACCGGTCAGCAGCGCCGGGTCGGCAGCCGGAGCCACCGCGACCCAGCCCTCGGCGGCTCCCTCCGCAGCGATGAGGAACTGTTCGTCGAGAAGAGGCTGGGCGCACACGCGTGCTCCTGTGAAGCCGCGGGTCTGGAGCACCTTGGCGACCAGGGCTGCCCGGTCGGGGTAGCCGGCGAAGACGACGGAGTCGGCGCCCGCGGCGAGCAGGGTGGCGACGGGCTGCCGGAAATCACTGCGCAGGGCGCTGACGACCTCGGGCACCTGGGGATGTCCGTCCTGGTGGAGCGCCTTGCTGAGGGTGCTGCTGATCTCCCAGGCGTGGTGGTCGGCCGCGCGGTCGTCGAGGATGCCGATCCGCTGTGACTTGGCGGACCCGCGCAGGTGGACATTGAGGTAGAAGGCGAGGACGGTGTCCGGGACGCGAGCGTGCAGGAAGGACCGGTATCCCTGGAGGGTGAGGACGATGGAGCCGGGAGAGACGGCGACCACGGGCATCAGAGCCGTGTCGTATGCCGCCAGGGAGGCTTCCGCGGTGGCGTCGGTGGTGGGACCGACGACGGCGAGGACCGTGGCGTCCGCTGCGAGTCTCTTTGCGACGCGTAGCGCGGCCTGCGGGTCTCCCCCGTCGTCCTCAGCTCTGACGGCGAGCGTGTAGGGCCGACCGCCACGGGCGTTGAAGCGCTCCACAGCGAGTCGCAGTCCGCGTTCCTGAGCCCGGCCTGTCGTCTTGTCGGCGCCGCTCAGGTCGGCGTGCAAGGCGAGGGTGTACTGAGGGCGGCGTTTGCTTCCCGTCGGTGCGGCATCGTCGCGATCCATGGCCGTCCACAGCGCCGTGCCGCCGCCCGCCACCACCAGGGCACAACCTCCGGCAAAAGTCAGGAAGCGTCGCCTCGTCGTGCCGCCGTGCCCGTGGGCACCGGTCCCGTTCGCGGCGGTGGGGACCGCGCGCCCGGGTTCGCGAGGGCCTCGTTCATCCCGCGTACCGGCGGCCACCTCGTCAGCCGCCTTCGCCGAGACCTCGGTGTCGTCGATACCGGGCAGACCGAGCGCGGCGCTGGAGCGCTCGGCGATGAGGCGGAGCACCGGCTCCGGGAGCCATCGGACGGGTTCCTCCACGTCCGCGTCGCCGTCCGTCAGGACCTGGTGGATCTCGGCGGCGGTCGGGCGGAGCCGCGGATCCTTCGCCAGGCACCGGCTGACCACACCGGCCACTTCGTGTGGTACACCGGCGGTGTCGGCGGTGTCGTGCACGGTGCGGTAGAGCAGCGCGTCGACCGGTCCGGTGCCGAATGGATGCCTGCCGGTGGCCGCGTACACCAGTACGCAGCCCAGGGAGAACACGTCACCGGCCGGTCCCACCACGGGCAGGTCCTGGCTGCCGGCCTGTTCAGGTGCCAGGTAACCGGGCGTGCCGACCACCACCCCGGCGGCGGTGAGGGCAGTGTCCTCGGGTGCGCGGGCGATGCCGAAGTCGATCAGCCGGGGACCGTCAGGAGCGAGAAGGACATTGCCGGGCTTCAGATCCCGGTGCACCAGCGCACCGGCATGGAGCTGGTCGAGCGCCTCGGCCAGACGCGCCCCCAGCACCCGCAGCCCGCGCGGCCGCAGCGGCCCGTGCAGGGCCACGGCTTCCGCGAGCGACGGCCCCGGTACGAACTCGGTGGCCAGCCAGGGTTCGTCGGCATCCGGGTCCGCGTCGACCAGGCCCACGGCCCAGCGGCTGGTGACCTGCCGGGCAACCTCCGTCTCACGCCGGAACCGCTCCCGGAAGCCCGCGTCGTCGGCGTATTCGCCCTGGATGACCTTGAGTGCGGCCAGCACCCCGCCAGGCGTACGCGCCAGGTAGACGACACCCATACCGCCCTCGCCGAGCCGCCCGATCAGCCGATGTCCCGCGATGCGTGCGGGGTCGGACACGCGCAGAGGGTCCATCAGCTGTCCCGTCCCGTCCGTTGCTCGACGCGTTCCGCCATCTGGGGCAGCGACTGGGTGACCCAGCTGCTCAGTTGCTCGGCCGCGTAGCCCCTGGCCCCCTTCACCGACACACCGAAGGTGACGGTGCCGACCCGTGCGACGCTCCAGATGTAGGGGTGGGTCCCCTCACGTGTCACGTACGTGCCTTGCTCGTAGACGCTGTCGTCCGCCCACTGCTGGCCGCGCGAGCCGAAGGGCGTCCCGGTCGAGCCCAGTTCCGTCAGACGCTCGCCGGGCCGGATCTCCTGCTCCCGGCAGCGCAGTACCTCCTCGAGAGTGGTCGACAATTGTTCGTCGGCGCCGAGCGCGGAGGTGTGGACAGTCGCCACGGCGGTCACCCGGACCGTGCCCTTCTGGCCCCGGCCCGGCAGTTCGGCATACCGGGAAAGCGATGCCAGTACCCCGGGTGGCAACGGCTCGCGTTGCCACCGGCAACCCTCGTCCAGCACGGCCACGGTGCGCGGTCGGCTTTCGGCGACCGCTTGCGGTACGAAATCCGGCCCCCAGTCAGACGGTCGCAGGACGACGTCGTCCACCAGGGACTCTCCCTGCTCGGCACGTTTCGGCAACCGGTCCGGATCAGCCTCGAACGGTTCGGCGGGGGGAGTGCCACGCTCGCGCGAGACCGGCGGTGAAGGAGACGGGGAGCTGCCGGCACCGGCTCCGGCCGCTCCCCCCGAACAGCCGGCGAGCAGTGCTGTGGCCACCGGAACGGTGACTGCGCCGTTCACCCAACTACGTTTCCACGTCTGTCGTTTCTCGCTCGGCATGCGCCCCCCTCGAAGCCGTTTGGCTTGTCCGGGGGGAATCGTACCGACGGCGAGGCGAGGCGAGGCCCTGCCGCCCGATTCGCCGTATCGCTGCATGCGTCGACGGGGCCGCCCGGCGGATGCCCGGTCCCTGCGGGTCGATCGGCGACGGTCTCCCGGCCTTGGTGAGAGGGCAAGTGTCGTGAGCGTGGCGTCGAGGCCGCCCCCCGTGGCGGCTGGCAATGGCCCTCTCGGCTGCGTCCCCGCCTCCGACCGCCCACCCGGTGACCACAAGGGCGCTACCGCGGTTCCCTGGGGGGCCGGCCCGAGTGACCCACGCGAGCACTGGACTCGGTCAAGTCGCCGGGCCGAGGTAGCTGACGTCCCAGAGTGCGAAGATCGGCCCGTGCGGCGTCCAGGCCGTGCAGAACGGCCTGGAACGAAGCACGGATCTCCTGCACCGGATCGCCCCGGAGGGAGCCGTCGGGGTTCGGGGCGGGGAATTCCATACCCGCTGCGCCTGGGACGACATCGCCAAGGGCTCCTTCGGGCACCCGGACGTCCCGCCGAGGCGACGGGGGTGCTCAAGGCGAGCAGTGGGTCGGGGCGGACCGGTGCGGGGGAACCGGTCACGAGCGCGCTCAGGGGTCTTGAGCTGACCCGGACCCTCCTGGCGCGTGTGCCGGCCGACAGGTACCCGCACCTGGCCGAGCTGACGGTCGACCCCGCACAGCCTCTTGACAGACCTCGTCCTCACGGGTGGGGTCTCCCCCGCCGGTCGCCACGTCATGGAGGCTCTTGAGAACCTGCTGCGGTGACGGGGCAGGTGCACCATCCGCCTCGGGCTTCGCCTGCCGGAGGCCGGAAATCGGGCGAGGAGAACTGGAGGGGCGGGCCGTCGCAGACGCACCGA
Source organism: Streptomyces sp. NPDC005931 (assembly GCF_042871235.1). Classification (NCBI taxonomy): domain Bacteria; kingdom Bacillati; phylum Actinomycetota; class Actinomycetes; order Kitasatosporales; family Streptomycetaceae; genus Streptomyces; species Streptomyces sp. NPDC005931. Next base: position 355,397 of record NZ_JBIAIG010000006.1, on the reverse strand, counting down.
CCGTGCCCGCCCCACCAGGAAGAGGACCCTTCCGTGAAAACCCTGGAACCCGCGCACGCCGCGGCCGCCGACCGGGCGCAGGCGGCATCGTCCGCGGCCTCCGCGATGCCCCCGCGTCCGTCGCGCGGCAACCGCGACCGGCTGCACGGCCTGTTGATGTCGGCCCCGGCCGTCGGCGGGCTGATCGCCTTCGTCGGCATACCCTTCGGCTATGCCGTGGTGCTCTCCTTCTACAACGTCCGCCTCGGCTCGCCGCTGGACCCCACCTTCTTCGGCGTGGAGCACTACCGGCGGCTGTTCACCGATCCCGATCTGTCCGGCCCGTTCCTTTGGGCGCTGCTGAACAACCTGACCTTCGCCGCGGTCGTCGTACCGCTCTAGACGGGTCTCGCGCTGGTACTGGCGATCCTGCTCAACCGTAAGCTGAAGGCCATCGGCCTGTTCCGGTCCTTCTTCTTCATGCCGGTGGTCTTCCCGATGGCCCTGGTCGCCGTGATCCGGCGGCTGAGCCTCGCCCGAAGCGAGCAGGGCATGCTCAACTCCCTGTTGAATGCGGTGAGTCTCGGCAACTGGGGCGCCTTCGACTGGCTCGGTGACGGTCTCACCGCGATGGGATCGGTCATCGTGCTGTCGGTGTGGCAGGGCGTCGGCTTCCAGATGGTCATCCTGCTGGCCGGCCTCCAGCAGATCCCGGGTGATCTCTACGAGGCATCCCAACTGGACCGGGCCTCGCGCTGGCAGCAGTTCCGTCACGTCACCCTGCCCGGCATCCGCGGCACCCTCGTGTTCGTCGCGATGCTGACCTCGGTCCTGTCCTTCCGGGTCTTCGACCAGGTGTACATCCTCATCCGCGGCGCAGGCCTGGAGAGGATGCCACGCGGACGGTGATGTACCAGGCCGTCACCACGGCCTTCGACCAGAACGACATCGGCCAGGCCTCGGCCGTCACGGTGGTGTTCTTCCTGATCGTCGTCGGCCTGACGATCGTCCAGCGACGCGTCGTCCGGCCCGACCACGAGGACTGACTCCCATGGCCCTGACCCGTACGCCCGTACGCCGCCTCCTCGACTACGCCGTGCTGAGCGTCCTTGCGTTCGTCTTCGCCCTCCCCGCGCTCTATCTCTTCCTCGGCAGCCTCAAGCCGTCCGACGAGGTCCTGAACGGCCTGTCCGGCTTCCTGCCCACCCACCCTCCTTCGACAACTACGCCGCTGTCCTCGACAGCCTCAGTTCCGACAGCACCGGATACTTCTGGCAGTTCATGGGTGTGTCGGTGCTGCTGTCGTTCGTCGTGGTGACGGGTGGGCTGATCGTCAACTCATTGGCGGCGTACGACTTGACGCGCCTGAAGTGGCGAGGGCAGAGAGCGGTGTTCACCCTCGTGCTGCTGCTGATGCTGATTCCGTTCGAGTCGGTGGCGGTGCCGCTCTTCTACATGTTCAACGACCAGCGCAACACCCTGTTGGTCCAGGCGCTGCCGTTCATCGCCAACGCCTTGGCCGTCTACCAGTTCCAAACGTTCTTCCGGAAGATTCCGCCGAGCATCGAGGAGGCGGCCCGGCTGGACGGCGCGGGGCCCTGGCGCACCTTCTTCGCGATCATCGTGCCGATGTCCAGGCCGGTGTTCGCCTCGGTCGCCATCCTCACGTTCCTCGTCCAGTGGGGCTCCTTCCTGTGGCCCGTGCTGATGGTCTCCGACCCGTCCGTGCGCCCCCTCCCCCTGGAAATGAGTGTCTTCCAGGGGCAGCAGCCCCCCCGACTGGGGAGAGATCCTCGCCTTCGGTGTCCTGCTCGTCCTGCCGGTCCTCGTCGTCTTCGCCTTCTTCCAGCGCTGGTTCGTCCAGGGGGTCGCCAGTTCCGCCGTCAAGGGCTGACCGCCCCCCTCGTGGCGGGGCGGCAGGATCCCCGACCGCCGGCCGGATGGGATGCGGCGTGGGCGTGGAAGCGCGACGATGGACTGGTGGCGCGGCGCGATCACCACCTGGGGGTCGGGAGTCGCCATGCCCGTTCACACGATTCGCCCGGACGTCCGCGTTCTCAATGACAGTCTCGAGGTGCCCGGGATCGGGCACCTACCGGTGAACGCCTTCGTGTTGTTCGCCTCCCAGCCCGTTGTCGTCGACACCGGGCTCGGGCTCGCCGACCGGAACTTCCTGGAGACCGTCGGTTCCGTTCTCGACCCCGCCGATGTGCGGTGGATCTGGCTGACGCACCCGGACCGGGACCACACGGGCGGCATCTTCGATCTGCTGATCGCGGCGCCCGCCGCCCGTGTCGTGACCACGTTCCTCTCCGCCGGACTGATGTCCTGCGAGCGTCCGCTCCCGCTCGATCGCCTGCATCTGATCAACCCCGGGCAGACCCTGGACGTCGGCGACCGCACCCTCACGGCGTTCAGGCCACCGCTGTACGACAACCCCGGAACCGTCGGCTTCTTCGACGACCGGACAGGGGTCTGCTTCAGCTCCGACTGCTTCGGCGGGCCGATGTCCACCGCCGAACTGGCGCGGGCCGATGACGTCGGCGCGGTCGGCGAGGACGATCTGCGAGAAGCGCAGCTGTTGTGGGCCACGGTCGACAGCCCGTGGATCCAGAACGTGGATGAACACAAGTTTGCCGACAGCTTCGAGCCGGTACGGCGGAGGGAGCCGGAGCTCGTCCTCTCCACTCATCTGCCGCCGGCCCCCGGAATCACCGGCGCGATGGTCGACAGGCTGAGTTCGGCGGCCGGGGCGCCGGCCTTCGTGGGGCCGGACCAGGCCGCCCTGGAGCGCATGCTGGCCGGGTTCGAGCCCAGTGGCGGCGGGCTGCCGGTGCCCGGCGCCCCGGGATGACACACCTCGTCCCTGCGACGGGGTCAGACCTTCTCCCGCTTCCACACCCGGCGCACCCGGTTGCCGGCGTCGGCGTGGACCGTCCGCGCGTCACGGCCGACGTGCGCGTTCATCGCCGATCGCAGCCGGTGCCGGAAGGTGAGCCCCGGGGCCGGCCCTGCCTTGGCGGACCGCTCGCGCACGTCGGCCTCCGTGCACAGCACGTCCCACACCCGGTCGGGACACTGCCCGCGCCGCCAGAGGAAGTCGCAGTACGGGACGTGCCGGATCTCCAGGCTCAGCCAGCCGTCCTTGTTCAGTACGCCCTTCCACTCGGACAGACGGAGCTTCAGGTAGCCACGCCGCCGACCGGACTTGTCGACGCTGGTGACGCCCAGTACGCGGACGAAGCCGGGGGTCCGCTCCAGCACGACGACCGGACGCTCCTTGTAGGTGTTGTCGTCGTGGGTGAGCTCGGCGGTCCACACGTCGCCGACGGCCGGTGGCCAGTCGGTGACTCCGGGGGGCGCGGAACGTGCCGGCGGTCCGGTCCTCAGCCAGCGCGCCAGCCGGACGGCCGCGGCCACCGCGCAGCCGGCGGCCAGCCCCGCCAGCGCCCACCACAGCACCGCGAGCAGCATCGCTCCGGCGGTGGCCTCGTCCGGATCGGGAAGGAGCGCGCCGCCGATGTGACGGATCCAGTACGCGGTCGCGGCGGCCAGGAGTGCCTTCCACAGCGCCGTCCACAACAGGAGCAGCGGGAAGTAGCCGTGGTCGACGGTCCGCAGCAGCCCCAGGACGGCGGCGGTCGTCGCGTAGACCACGGTCACCCCGGCCAGGGGCTGCTCACCCATCACCGCATCCAATGCTGTCATGACCACGGCCAGTGCACCGCAGAGGCCCACCGCCCGTGCCGCCACGAGCAGCCGGTTCGCCGTGATCCGCACGGGCGCCACCATCCGAACCATCGGCCGGGCGACCAGCACGCACAGCAGGAGCAAGGCCCCGCACAGCCAGGTGTTCCTGGTGCCGGTGAAGCCGACGCGAGCACCGGGAACATGAGCACCCAGATCGCCCAGGAGCCGAGCCCCACCGCCAACGGCGCCCCCACCGCGTACGAGGGTGTCGACCGCATCGACCTCAGCCGTGGCGGCTGTGTCCCTCCCATCAGCGGCGTGCTCAGACACACCAGAAGTACGGCGCCTACCGGAATCGCGTGCACGTTCCCCCCGTTCTCTTCGCTGCCGGCAGCATGGCCCGCAACGGGCGTGCCCCGGTGTCGTTTCACTCTCCCGTCCCCGCGCGGGCGGTCGGTCTGGTAAAGCGATCAGGTCGGCACCAGGGCGTCGGTCTCCGGCAGGCCGCTGCTGGGGGGACCTGCGGTGCCCGGATGGGGGGAGGTGCGGCTGCCGGACGCACGGGGTGCCCGGCTTGCCGCTCAGGCCCGGGGGTCCGGCCCCATCAGCTCGTCCAGAGGGGTCGTTTCCGCGTCTGCTTCGGAGCGGCGGTGACTCCTGCGGTGGGGCCTGCGACGGCTCCGGCGGTGGTGGTGTGCCGCGCCGTTCACCGCCGTGGCCAGGCCGAGGCAGAAGAGGAGCGCCAGGGCGAGGCCGGCGCAGAAGACGGCGAGCGTGTTCAGGGTGGCGATGTCGCGATCGAACAGCGACACGGCGTACTCGGGGCCACCCGACAGGTTGTCCGCGATGACCAGACCGGTGAAGGCGGCCGTCGCCGCGACGAGGAGCAGTCCGAGGAACAGCATCCCAGTCACCTCCTCCAGGGATGGGCGCTGCTGTCTCTGCGGATACCCGGAACCGGCACGGCGTACGACACCAGGGCTGGGCGGGGCTGGGAGGGAGGGGTGCCACCGGCGGGGCAGGGGCGTGCGGGAGATGGTGGTCGGGCGGTCGGGCGCGGTGAGCCGTGGGACTTCAGAACTCGGGCGTTCCCGTCACGTCCCGTCCGGTCCGCACCCGGTAGGAGATGCGCAGCCCTTGCGCCCCGGAAGCGCGGATGCTGCCCCAAGGGATGGTCTGCCCGGCCTTGAGTCCCGTGAAGTTGGGGTCCTCCACCACGTCCAGCTTCACGCCGTTGAGGCGCCGGCTCAGCGTCAGGGTGTCGCGGGGTTCCCTGATCTCGACCGTGCACCGTGTCGACACGGAGATGTCGAGCACTTCCAGTCCACTGGGGCCGATCGTGCGGACTTTGTCGCGGACCGCCATGGAGAGTCCTTTCGCCCGGAGACCGTCGGGGGACGGTCACTGCCGCCGAGTCTGCCCGCCGCCCGGCCCCGGCGCCCTTGTGCGACACACCGCCGGGACGGTGAGCCGTGGGTGATCCACGTCCGAACCGTCCGCGCAGCCGTGGGTGATCTCCAGTCCCCCGAACTGACCGGGCTCCCTCCACCACGGTTCACGGTCGCCTGGAGCTGTCGGACACGGCAGCACGGTCGCCGGAACGGCGTCGGCGCACCCGGGGCCGGCGAGCGGCGGTCGGACGGCACGCCGCGCGGGTCGGAGGTCACCGTCAGGGCCCCGACTCGTGGGTTCCCGGCCTGACCGTCGCCCGGTCGCACGAAGGCCGCCGACGGGGCTCGACCGCTCCGGTCCCGGCCCCGTCCACCCAGGTGCGGCCCGCGCCGCGACCGGACGCGGCCGGCGTCGTCCCTTGCCGGTGCTTCACGCCGCATCCTTCGGGCGGTCGGGTGCGCCATGTCCGGCCCGCCGGCCCCTGCGAGCCGGCCGAGGGTCCCGGCGCGGCTCGTGTGCCGAGCGGTCGCCGCCTCGGGCTCGTCGGGCCACGCCACCGCCGGTCGTCAAGGCCGCCGCACGCATGCCAGGTGACCCGGCTGCCGCCCGGAGGGTCATGTACCCGGCTGCCGCCCGGAGGGTCATGTACCCGGCTGCCGCCCGGAGGGTCATGTACCCGGCTGCCGCCCGGAGTGTGATGTCATCCCGCGGGCGGCCGCGGAGCCGTGCTCCGCTGCTGGCGGTGCACGGCCGCACTCCGATCCGCGCCTGGCGTCGGCAGGTGAAGGCGGCCGTCGACGACTTCGGCGATCCGGTCGGCGGCGGTGAGGTGGGTGCGGTCGTGCGTGACCAGGACGGTCGCGGTCGCTCGTCGGTGGGTGAGGCGGGTGATCAGGTCGATGACGGCGGCGCCGCGTGCGTGGTCGAGGGCGCTGGTGGGCTCGTCGACCAGGAGGACCGTGGGGTCGTTCATCAGGGCACGGGCGAGGTTGATGCGCTGGCGTTGACCACCGGAGAGCTGGTGCGGGCGGCGGCCGGCCTGGTCGGCCAGGCCGACCGCGTCGAGGAGCTCCAGGGCGCGGTTCCGGGCGGTGCGGGGTTCGCGTCCGTCGATCCGCGCCATGACCTGGAGTTGTTCGGCGGCGGTGAGGGAGGGCAGCAGGTTGGGCTGCTGGAACACGATGCCGATCTTGTGGCGGCGCAGTTCTGCCAGCTCGCCGCGGGTCAGGCCGGTGGTGGAGGTGCCGTCGATGGTGACGGTGCCGGCATCGGGGGTGATCAGGGTGGCGGCGACGGCCAGGAGGCTGGACTTGCCGGAGCCGGAGGGGCCGACCACGGCGGTGAGGCTGCCCTTGGAAACCTGCAGGGAGACCCGGTCGAGAGCAGTAAGGCGCGTGTCGCCGTCGGGGTAGGTGAGGGTGATGCCGGTCAGTGTCAGGGTCATCGGACGCTCCCCAGGGCGGTCAACGGGTCGACGGAGGTGATGCGGCAGACGGACACGCCGGCCCCGAGGACGCCGAGCAGCATCATCACGGCCGCGGGAAGCAGCACGGTTGCGGGGGTGAGGAGGAAGGGCACGGCCGAGTCGTCCATGGCAGCGCCGAGTGCGGCGGCGATGCCGGTGCCCAGCAGCGTGCCGCCGGCGAGCAGGACGACGGCCTGCCCCAGGGCGTCCTTGAGGAGGTGCGCGGTGGAGGCGCCGAGCGCCTTGAGCACGGCGACGTCACCGCTGCGCTGAATGGTCCAGACGGTGAAGAAGGCGCCGACGACGAGGGCGGAGATGGCGAACAGGAAGCCCCGCATCGTCTGCAGGGAGCCGTTCTCGGACGTGTAGGAGCCGATAGCGGACAACGAGTCGTCGAGGGCGACCGTCCGGGTGCCGGCCCGGCGGTCGGTGGCCGGCACGTCGACCCCGGCGTTGGTGTTCAGGGCGATGACGGTGGCGGCGGGAGCCCCGCCGTCGACCGCGGGTGGTACGGCCCTCCGCCAGACGTCGAGGTGGATCCAGACGATCGGGGTGTGACTGAAAGAGGCGTCGCCCCGGACGGCGGCCACCTCGAGCTGCTGCCCGGCCAGGGTGAGGGCGTCGCCGGCCTTCACATCCAGGTCGTCGGCGGCCGCGGTGGACAGCACCACCCCGCTGTCACTGACGCTGACGCTGTCCGGGGTGAGGTGGGAGCCGGGCCGGACGCCGAAGGCGGAGACCCCGGAGCTCCTGTCCCCGGCGGTGGCCCTGGTGGTGGTGATCCCCAGTGGTTCGGCGCTTTCGACGCCGGGTGCCCGGGACCACTCCTGCCACTGCTGCTCGGTGACTGCGGAGTTGGCGTACGACGGGTCCTGGCCGCCGCGGGGAGCCTGGAAGGCGATCCGGTCGACGGGCAGGGACGTGATGGCGGAGACGTTCTGTCGGCCCAGTCCGGCCGTCAGCCCCGACAGCAGCCCGACCAGCAGGGTGATCAGCACGATGACAGTCCCCATCAGGGCGAACCGCCCCTTGGCGAACTGCAGGTCTCTCCAGGCGACGAACACGGCTCCGGCCTGTCCTCTCATCGGTGGAAGCGGTACGACTCCACCGTCGCCGCTCCCCCCGCGTGTGCGCGTCCGGCGCGGGACGGCACTTCGCGGCACGGAAGGCGGCAACCCAGTTCCACCTTTCGATGGAGGTCCCTCGGGTGCCTGCCTCCGTAACCTGGGACGCACTGTGAACACCGCTGCCCCCGCCCCGACCCCGACCACCCGGGCCCTGGCCTGGTGCCTGCACCTGCTGATCGTCGGCCTGCTCGCCCTGGCCGCCGGTCGGGCCGTGGCCGACGGCCCCTCCCACGCCGGAACGGTCGTCGCCGCGGCCGCGGCCTGCGCCGCGGTGTACGCCGCCGGTCCGCTCGTGCCCCGGGTGCGCCGCTCCCGTTCCGCCGCGGCCTGGTGGCTGGCCGCCGTGGGCGCCGTGTGGCTGGTGCTGCTGGCGCTGTCCCCCGACGGAGTGTGGGTGGCCTTCCCCCTGTACTTCCTCCAGCTCCACCTGCTGCCCCGGCGCGCGGGCCTCACCGCCGTGACGGTCACGGCGGTGGCGGCCGCCGTCGGCTTCGCCGCTCACCAGCACTCCTTCGGTCCGGCCATGGCGATCGGTCCCGCGCTCGGCGCCGCCGTCGCCGTCGCCGTGGTGTGGGGGTACCAGGCCCTGTACCGGGAGAGCGAACAGCGCAGACAGCTCATCGAGGAACTCACCACGACCCGCGCCGATCTGGCCGACGCCCAGCACAACGCGGGCGTACTCGCCGAACGCGAACGACTGGCGCGCGAGATCCACGACACCCTCGCCCAGGGCCTGTCCAGCATCCAGTTGCTGCTGCGCGCCGCCGAACGGGCCCTGCCCGCCCGGCCCGACGCCGCCGCCCGCCACATCGCCGCGGCCCGGCACGCGGCCGTGGACAACCTCGCCGAGGCCCGCCGATTCGTCGCCGCACTCGCTCCGCCCGCCCTGGACGGCACCACCCTCGCCGGGGCCCTGGAACGGCTGTGCGCCACCACCGGCGCCCACCATCGCCTCAACGTGTGCTTCCGGCTCACCGGCGACCCCGTACCGCTGACGACCGCACACGAGGTCGCCCTCCTGCGCATGGCGCAGTCCGCCCTCGCCAACACCGTCCGCCACGCCGGCGCCACCACCGCCGAGGTCGTCCTCGGCTACCTCGGCGACGGCGTTGCCCTCGACATCGTCGACGACGGACACGGCTTCGACCCGGAACAGCTGCCCGCCCGCCATCCCGAGAGCGGCGGCTTCGGCCTGGCGGCCATGCGCACCCGCCTGAGTGCCCTCGGTGGCACTCTGACCGTCACATCCGCCCCCGGCCGCGGCACCGTCCTGGCTGCCCGGCTCCCCCTCGCCCCGCCCACCCCGTCCGAGACAGAGTCCGAGGCCCGCCCATGAGCGACGACGCGTCCATCCGACTTCTGCTGGCCGACGACCACCCGGTCGTACGCGCCGGGCTGCGCGCCGTACTGGAGACCGAACCCGGCCTCGTCATCGTGGCCGAGGCGGCCACCGCCGAGGAGGCGGTCGCTCGCGCCGCGGAGGGGGACATCGACGTCGTGCTGATGGACCTGCAGTTCGGCAAGGGCATGGGCGGTGCCGAGGCCACCGCCCGGATCACCTCCCGGCCGGGCGCGCCCCGCGTCCTCGTCGTCACCACCTACGACTCCGACGCCGACACCCTGCCCGCCATCGAGGCCGGTGCCACCGGCTACCTTCTGAAGGACGCCCCGCCCGAGGATCTGGCCGCCGCGGTACGCACGGCGGCCACCGGCCGGGCCACCCTCGCCCCCACGGTCGCGGACCGGCTGATGAACCGGCTGCGCACGCCGGGCACCGCCCTGACCCGGCGCGAGACCGAGGTCCTCGCCCTCGTCGCCGAGGGCTTGTCCAACCAGGCCATCGGCCGCCGTCTCCACCTGACCGAGGGCACCGTCAAATCGCATCTGGTCCGCATATACGTCAAGCTCGGCGTCGACTCGCGCACCGCCGCGGTCGCCACCGCGACCGGCCTCGGTTTCATCCGCCGCTGACCCGGGCGGCTGCGACGACCGTTGCGTGAGCGGCCGGCCCCGGGAGCGGCGCCGGCCGTCGGCTCGCAGGGGCGCTCGCGCTCTCCCGGGCCCGATCGCCCCCGTGCGTGACGATCACCGGCTCACCCGTCGGCGCCGGAGTGTCCGGCCATCGTTTTCCGGCCAACCTCTATCCAGATGGCTCGTCCGGGGGGCATGCTGTCGCGCGGTGTTCGCCTCCGGCGTGGCCGCCCCGGCTCCCCCCGGGCGGCCACGCCGGGCGGCGGGGCGCCGCCTCACGGCTCCTCGCGCGAGAACACCAGGCGGATGCCACGAGCAACTGGAGGCCCGATGTCGCAAGAGAACCCCACGCGGGACCTGCCCCTCTCGGACGGCTCACCCGTGCGCACGGTGACCGCCATGTCCGACATGGCGCTGACCGACGAGGAGCTTCTGCGGAGGTATCCGACCGTACGGGGCGTCGCGGAGCGCTGGATGGCGCTGGCGTGGGAGCTCGGGACCGACGCCGAACGGCGGTCCCGGACATGAGGGCGGGCGCGCTCCTCGACGTCCTTCTCGTGGAGATCGAGCCGGGCTCCGTGGCCGGGGCGAGCGGCATGCGAGGGTGACGAGGGGGCGCCTCGTGCCGCGGCAGTGACTCAGACCTCCTCCACCGTCACCTCCAGGGGTGCGCGGAAGGACAGCAGTCCGAGCATCGGCGGGTCCGCCGTTTCCGGCGCCGGCCGCACGGTCGGCAGCCGACGGGACGCGGCCCGCAGTGCCACGGCCGCCTCCGTGCGCGACAGGGATGCGCCCGGACAACGGTGACGGCCGGCGCCGAAGGCCAGGTGATGGCGGACGTTCTCCCGGCGCGGGCACAGCCGCTCCGGTTCGGGGAAGACCTCCGGATCGGATCCGCTGCCCATGAGCATCAGAAGCAGCGGTGCGCCCTCGGGCAGCTGCACTCCGCCCAGTTCGGTCGGATGCGCGGTGACCCGGCGCCAGCTGGTCACCGGTGGCTCACGCCGCAGTACCTCGTCCACCCAGGCTTCGGCCAGGCCCACCTCCTCTCCGAAGCGTGGCCACTGGCCGGGTTCGGCGAGCGTCCGGCGCAGGACGGTGGAGATCAGCTGTCCCGTGGTGGACTGGCCGGCGACGAAGACGAAGAAGCACACGCCCACCACGGTCGCGGCGTCCACCGGCTCACCGTCGGGCAGGCGGTGCCGGGTCAGTTCCCGTAGGAAGGTACCGGCGGGTGCTTCACCACCGCGCACGGTCTGGTTCAGCCACTGGTAGAAGGCGCCGACGCACTCGGCCAGTTCGAGTTGCCGTTGCAGTGTGGGCCTGCCCCAGAAGAGCTCCAGGGAGGCGTCGCTCCAGCGGATCAGGGTGGCCGGGTCGATGTTCTCGATGCCGAGCAGTTCCATGAGCACTCGGCAGGACAGGGGCTGGGCGAAGGACGTGAACAGGTTGCAGCCACCCGTCGCACCGATCTGGTCCCGCACCGTGGTGAGCAGTTCGTCGGCGACGCGCTCGATGACCGGTACGGCGGCGGCAACCTGCTGGGCGTTGAAGTACCGGGAGACCACCCGGCGCAGCCCGGGGTGGCTGGGGGTGCCGTTGTTGGCCAGCGCGGGCGGGAGGCCGAAGCCTGCCCGGGCGAGCACCCGCAGGACGGGGACGGGCAGGGGTGTGACGGCGTGCTGGGCGTTGTCCGGGCGGAAGACGACCGGATCGAGCAGTACCCGGCGTATGTCGCTGTGACGGCTGACCAGCCACAGTCCGGTACCGGGATCGTGATGCACCGGGGCCTGCACCCGCAGGGCGTCCAGCCAGGGGTACGGGTCGCGCACGAAGCCCTCACCGAACAGGTCGAGCCGATCGAGCGGATCAGGGGTGGCGAATGAGCCGGCACCGGCCACCGGGCCGCGCCCGGCTGTTCCGGTACCGGAAACGGGTACATCCAGGGCACGGAAGATCACGGGGCGGACGCTAACACGCGCCGGGTGGGGCCCTGCCCGGGTGTGTGCCGTATCACGTCAGCGGAGCCCGGGGACCCAGGACACCGGCGAGGCCGCATGGATGAGCGGGCCACCGCGGAGGGCGGCCGCCTCCATCACCGTGCATGCGTCCAGCCCCGTCGGCCCACTGCGGGACACCACCAGCAGCGAGCAGCCATGAGCAATGGCCACCGCCAGCAGGCCCCTCGCGTCAGCCAGTCGGCCGCCCCGCCCGGACGGACGGTGATAGACGGCCGGCTCATGGGCGATGCCGGCGCGGGCGAGGCGAGGCAAGGCCCGTCCGAGCACCGCGCGGGCCACCGTCCCGTCCGGGCGGTGCGCCGCAGCACGCGGCGGCAGCGGAGGCATCACCGCGATCAGCAGCAGCGGGCACCTGCGGGCGGCGGCAAGCCGGGCAGCCGCATCCACGACCGGCGCGTCGTCGATGCGGTCGGCCAGCACCGCCGCCACCGGGAACCGCGGACGTGAACGCCCGGGCGGACGAACCGGGTGGGCGTGGGGCGTCGGGGGCAAAGACAGAAGGTTCATGACCTCGCGCCTTCCTGGAGACGAAGGAGGGGCCTTCCAGCGTCGCCTCCCCACAAAAATACGTCAACATTTACGCGAAACATTTTTCGCGCTTTGCCGCACCGGCTCGCGGTGCCCCTACAGGGGAGCTGACGACGGACAGGCCCGAACCGGCCCCCGGCATCACGGTGAGCCGATGGGTCCCCTGGATCCGGGACCAATGGCCGCGTACCGCCCCGGAGTGCGGGTGCCAGGATGAGGCCGACACGTCTTCGAGGCCTGAGAAATGGACGACTGCGATGACTCCGCGTGCCGTACGGCGCTGGCTGCCTCAGCAGCACGGCGCGTGGGCCATGCTGCTGGTGCCGTTCCTGGCGGGCACGGCGCTGGGCGGGGCGACACCGTGGCACGCCCTGCTGCTGCCCGCGTGGCTGCTCGGCTACCTCGCCGTCTTCCATGCGCAGCAGTGGTTGCGACTTCGGCACAACTCCCGCAACCCCCGGGCCGCCGCCCGCCACACCCGGCCCGTCCTCACGTTCACCGCGGCACTGGTCGCGCCCGGCGTCGCCCTGGTCGTGCACGCACCGTGGCTACTGCTCGCCGGGGCGTGCGCCGTACCGTTCCTGGCCCTGAACTGCTGGTACGCCTGGCGCAACCGGGAACGTGCCCTGGTCAACGGACTCGCGGCCGTCGTTCCGGCGTGCGGCATGCTCCCGGTCGCCCTGCTGCTCGGCGGAGGTGGGCTCAGTGACGCCTGGCGCCCGGCGCTGGCGTGTCTGCTCTACTTCAGTGGCACCGTCCTCTACGTCAAGACCATGATTCGTGAGCGCGGCAGCACCACGTACCGTGGGGCCTCCGGTGTGTACCACGCCGTGGCCCTGGGAACCGCGGCCGCCGTTCTGGGCCCCTGGCTCACCGGATTCTTCGCCCTGTGCCTGAGCCGCGCGCTGGCGGTACCCGCCCTCGGCCGGGTCCGGGCGGGTGTCATCGGAGCCGGCGAGGCCTTGCTCTCCGCGCTGCTCCTCGCAGCGCTGCTCGCCACCTTCGGGTGAGGGCGTGCACGAGACAGGCGTGCGAGGACGGGGCGGACGCCGTCCACCTGTGGGTGGGCCGCACGGGGCGGGGTTCCCGGGCCGCCCTCCCGCCCGCCCGGGCCTGTCGCGGCGGGGCATGCGCGGTTCGCGGGAATGGGGACGCCGGGTCACCATGGCAGGAGCGAGGGGTGGGCCGTCTCGTCATCGCGGAGGACCACGGTGGACCTGTTGCTGCCCGTCCTGTTCGCACTGGGTGCCGCTTTCAGCAACGCCCTCGCCACCGTCCTCCAGCGCAAGGCGGCGCTGGAGGTTCCCCGGTCCGAGAAGCTGCGTGCCGGGCTCATGCTCGACCTGCTGCGGCACCCCGTGTGGCTGGCCGGCATCGTCGCCGTGATCGCCGCGGCGGTTCTCCAGGCCATCGCGCTCGCGACCGGCCCGCTGACCGTCATCCAGCCGCTCTTCGTGCTGGAGCTGCCGCTCGCCCTGGTCATCGCCGCGGTGCTGCTGCACGGGCGGCTGTCACGCTCCGGCTGGCTGGCCGTGTGCGCCGTCGTGGCCGGGCTGGCCGTCGCCCTCGCGGCCGCCGCACCGGAAGGCAACCGCACGTACGTGCCCACGAGTCGATGGGTGGTGACGCTCTGCGTGGCCACGGCCGCGATCGCCGTCCTGGTGGTCGCCGCGCTGCGCCGTCCCGAGGGGCGGGCCCGCGCCGCCTGCTTCGGGACGGCCACCGCAGTCGCCTACGCGGTGACGGCGGCACTGATGAAGACCTCCGTGCACACGCTCGACGACGCAGGCGTCACCGCCTTCCTCACCGCGTGGCAGACGTACGGGTTCGCGCTCTTCGGGGCGTCCGCGCTGTTCCTCCTGGAGAACGCCCTGCAGGCCGGACCGCTGGTCGCCTCGCAGCCGGCCATCACGCTCGGTGACGCGAGTGTCAGTCTGGCGCTCGGCCTCGTCCTGTATGAGGAGCACGTCCGGACGGGCTGGTGGCTGCTGCCCCAGTTGCTGGGCGTGGCTCTGGTCGTCGCGGGCGTGTTCGCCCTGTCGAGGACGCCGTTGTCGCGTACCCTCGCCGGCGCGGACCGTCCCGCCGTCGACGCCGGTGCCCCTGAGCCCGTTACGGCACGGCGTCCTGCTCGGCGGCGGCCCTGATCGCCCGCAGGGCCGCGCGCATGACGACGCCGACGCCCGGTGAGACGAGCGTCCAGTAACGGCCGAAGCGTTTGAGCGAGAGGTCGTCCGTGCAGGCCGTGCGCGCCTCGTACGACAGCAGGGAGCGGTGGCTGCCGTAGGGATGGACGACCAGAGCGGCGGCGATCTTCGCCCAGCCGGGCTCCGCGAACGCCGGGAAGTCAGCCGGCTCGACCCTCCGCCAGTCGATGGACGTCTGCCACGCCTTGCCGACGGCGCCGAAGGCGATCTCCCGTCCCTGGTCCTCGGCCAGCCCCACCCAGGGCTGGTTCCGGTCGTGCGTCGCCGCGTCGAAGAGATCGGCCAGCCGCAGGGAGGGCGGGGCTTCAGTGGGGCTGCCGCGCAGCCGGTCGGGCACTCCGCGCGCCCATGTGATCAGGTCGAACAGCGGGGAGTGGATGGTCAGCAGGTCGAGGTCGCGCGCTGCCCGGTACACGTCCGGGGCGGCCGCGGCGACCGCCGTGCATGCGAGGCGGGTGAAGCGGAAGTCCGGCAGGAGTCCGTCCAGCCGCAGCGCTTCGGTGGTGGTGTCCATCACGACCTCCTACGGCCGACACCTCCAGTCTGCTCGATACACGCCGCCGGGTCGCGCGGACGCACATCCGTCCGGTGCGGCCGCCCCACGCAGGCATCCGACCGCTGTGGAGCCCACACTGGAAGCGGGGGCGGGTGACCGTTCGGCCGCGGGTGACCGTTCGGCCATGGCGGCCGAACCCCGACCGTGCGGCGATCCGCCGCTGTGCCGCCGAAGGCCGCACCGCGCGGCCGCCGATGATGTGAGTGGACATGCGCGACCGAGCCGTCGGCAGCGACCGGATCGAGCGGTTGAGCCCCCTCGATCTGAGCAATCTACGCGTCGAGACACGTGGTGCGCCCATGCACGTCGCCGCTCTCGCCCTGCTGGAGGGGACCCGCCTCCTGGACGAACACGGCGCGCTGCGACAGGGCAAGGTGCGTGACTGTCTCGAGGCGCGCCTCCCTCTGGCCCCCCGGCTGCGCCAGGTGCTGTACCGGCCCTGCTTCGGCCTCGGACCACCCCTGTGGGTGGACGACCCCCGATTCGACATCCGGGCGCACGTCCGGACCCGTACGGTGCCCGCGCCCGGTGACGAGGCGTCCCTGTTGCGGGTGTGCGCCCAGTTGAACGAACCGCCCCTGGACCGCTCGCGTCCCCTGTGGCAGATCTGGCTGCTGCCCGGACTCGCCGACGGCAACGTCGGGCTGCTCCTGCGTCTGCACCACGCGGTCGCCGACGGCCTGGCCGCACTGGCCCTGATCGGTGCCCTCCTCGATCCGGCGGCGCCCGCGCCGGACCCACCCACGACCGCAGCCGCGCGCACCCGGGCCCCGAACCGCCCGAAGCCGCACCAGCCCGACCCGGAGAGCCGTCCGTGGTCTCCCCGGCCGCGTCCCGGTCCGCGGGAACTGTTCGCGGAGAACCTCCGCCGGCACGGGGCGGCGGTGGCCCATGCGGCGCGGGCACTGACGCATCCCACCCGGTCGACGGTCCGGCTGCGGGCACTGCTGTCGCAGGGGCGCCGGCTCCGGGCGGAGGGCCGCGCTCCCGCGTTGTCGGTGAACCGTCCCGTCGGCCGGCACCGCCGCGTTCTCCTGCTGCGAGCGGATCTCGGTGACCTCAGAGCGGCGGCCCACAGGCACCGGGCGACGGTCAACGACGTCGTGCTCACGGCGGTGGCCGCCGGTGCCCGCGGTCTGCTCCAGGCCCGGGGTGAACTGCGGCCGGGGCTGACCGTCAAGGTCTCGGTGGCGGTTTCGGTGCGCACCACGCTGGACGAGCGGGCCGGAGGGAACCGGGTGGGCGTCATGCTGGTGCCGCTGCCGCTGGACGAGGCCGACCCGGTCCGCGTGCTGGCGAGGATCGCGACCGCCACCGCCTCACGCAAGCGGCTTCCCCCGTACCTGCCCATGGCACGCTTCGCCCAGCGGTGGATGGTGCGGGCCATGCCGCGCCAGCGCCTGGTCAATCTGTTCACCAGCAACCTGCCCGGCCCGCAGACACCGATGAGCATCGCCGGAGCCCGGATCCGTGAACTGTTCCAACTGGGCGTGGTACAGGGGAACGTGCCGATCAGCGTCGGCGTGATCTCCTACGCCGGACGACTCGAAGTCGCGCTGGTCGGCGACGCCCGGCTCGTCCCTGACCTCGACGTCTTCGCCGCCGGGATGTCGTACGCGTGGGAGTGCTTCGCACCCTGAACCGACTGGTCCACCGCGGTCGACGCTGCCGCCCCCCGGGGCACAGGGCATCGAGGCCCTCTGCCGGGTCCGTCCCCCTTGTCGTCCGGGACCGTCCCCTCGCCGTCCGCACACCGGCACCGGGACAGCCGCCGCCGAATGCCCCAGACTCTTAAGAAGACTCCCGGTCGGTCGCGGTGGAGAGGTCGAGACCGTGCATGACGTGCCGCTGTGGATGTGGGGGGCGTTCGCCGTCACCGTGCTGGTCTCGCTGGCGGTCGATCTCCTCGCGCACCGGCAGGAACACGTCATCGGCTTCCGCGAGGCCGCTGTCTGGAGCGGCGTGTGGGTCGGCTTGGCGGTCGTCTTCGGGTGCGTGGTCTTCGTGGTGGTCGGCACGACCGCCGGAGTCGAGTACACGACCGCGTGGCTCCTGGAGAAGAGCCTGTCCGTCGACAACCTCTTCGTCTTCGCCTTGATCTTCGGCTACTTCCACGTGCCGCGCGCCTTCCAACACCGTGTGCTGTTTCTGGGTGTTCTGGGAGCGTTGGTTTTCCGCGGCATCTTCCTCGCCGCCGGTGTGGCCGTGGTCAGCCGCTTCACCGCCGTCCTGTTCGTCTTCGCCGGGATCCTCTTCTACAGCACCTACAAGATCTTCAAGGGGGAGGACGAGAGCTTCGACCCGGGCAAGAGCATCGCCGTGAAGCTGCTTCGGAGGATCATCCCCGTGCGCGACTCCTACGTGGGGGCCCGGTTCTTCGTCAAGGAGGCCGGCAAGCGAGCCGCCACGCCGCTGCTCGCCGTCGTTGCCGCGATCGAAGCCGCCGACCTCGTCTTCGCCGTCGACAGCGTGCCCGCCGTCCTGGCCGTCAGCAGTGACGCGTTCATCGTGTACACCAGCAACGCCTTCGCCATCCTCGGTCTGCGCGCTCTGTACTTCATGCTTGCCGGGCTGCTGGACCGTTTCCACCACCTCAGCAAGGGTCTGGCGCTCATCCTCGCCTTCATCGGGGTCAAGCTCATCCTCCAGGCGTCCCACGAAACGATCAGTACCTCCGTGCCGGAAATTCCCTCACCGCTCAGCCTCCTCGTGATCGTCACCGTTCTCGCCGTCTCCATCGGCTTGAGCATGGCTCGCCCCCTGCCCTCCGGCCCCCCCGACCCTTCCGACCCCGCCGACGACCGGCCGCGGACCGACGCCGGCACTGCTCCCCCCGCT
Source organism: Streptomyces sp. NPDC005931 (assembly GCF_042871235.1). Lineage (NCBI taxonomy): Bacteria > Bacillati > Actinomycetota > Actinomycetes > Kitasatosporales > Streptomycetaceae > Streptomyces > Streptomyces sp. NPDC005931. The sequence goes on along the minus strand of NZ_JBIAIG010000006.1, from coordinate 337,623 downwards.
GCTCCCGCCCAGGATGCGTCCTACACAACCGACCGGGATCCACCCGCCGATCCGCCCACCACTGACGAGCCACCCGACTCCTGAGACGGCGAGCGCGTTCCAGGACGTGACGAAAAAGTCCCGCTGAGCACGGGCGGAGGCACGGCCGTTACGCCGGGAGACGAAAGCCGTCGAAGAGGTCGTCCAGGCCGCGCAGGGCCAGGCCGGCGGGGGTGGCTCGGACCGCCAGGTCGCGGGCGGCGGCCAGGAGCGGGTTGCGCAGGACGCCCAGGCGGCCGACCCGACGGGCGCGGACGCGTACCGCGTCGGTGCGGTCACGGCGCGCGGCGGTGTACGCGGCGAGAGCCACGGGGACCTGGTCCGTGCCGACCGCACTGTCTCCGGCAGGGAGGAGGCGGGTGAGGACCGCGGCGTCCTCGATGGCCTGGCAGCCGCCCTGTCCGAGGTTGGGGGCCATGGCGTGGGCGGAGTCGCCGAGCCAGGCGATCCGGCCGTGGTGCAGGCTGGGGAGCGGCCCGGCCAGGTCGTAGAGGTCGTTCTGGAGGACGTCGGCGGGGTCGAGACGGCTGACGCGCTCCAGCAACTCCGGGATCGGGGCGTGCCACGAGCCGAAGCGGCGCCACAGTTCGTCGCGGGAGTCGGCCCACCGGGTGCCGGCCGGGACGACTGCGGTGGCGTAGAGGTAGAACCGGCCGTCGGACAGCGGCGTCACCCCGAACCGCTCGCCCCGCCCCCAGGTCTCGCTCATGTCCACTGGGGGAAGGTCCGGGGCGTCCACGATGGTCCGCCACGCGGTCTCGCCGATGTAGTGCAGACCGGGATGACCGGGGAAATGTGCACGGCGCAGTGGGCTGTGGATGCCGTCGGCCGCGACGACCAGGTCGGCGGTGAGATCCGGGCCCGCGTTCGTGCGGACGGTGGGGCGGCCCGCGGCGTCGTCGACGCCGGTCACGGTGGTGCCGTAACGGAAGCCCTCCGGCGGCAGGGCGCCGGCGAGGGCGGCGGTCAGAGCCGGTCGCGGAACGGCGATCGGGGGCATGCCGTGGCGGGCCGCCATGTTCGCGGTGCTGATCCGGGTGAGCCATCGCCCGTCGGATCGGCGCACGCCCATCGTCTCGGGTACGGCGCTGCCGACGGCGTGGGCGGCGTCGTCGACGCCGATGGTTTTCAGCGCGAGCAGGGCGTTGGGAGCCAGACCGATGCCGGCACCGGTGGCGGGAAGCTGCGGGGCGCGTTCGCAGACGGTGACGCTCCAGCCTCTGCGATGCAGCGCGTTGGCGGCCGTGAGGCCGCCGATGCCCGCCCCCACGACCACCGCGTGACGTCTTGGCATGGACTTCCCCGTTCGGTGCGAACGCCCTCGGCGCAGCCGGCAGAACCCTTCGTCGCGCAACTGTAGAGGCTGCGGGCCGGGCGTCGGTTCCGTCGACGGGGCACGGGTATCGCCGAGGGGAACCAGGGGTACGGGGCACAGGGTCGACCGTGGCGCGCACCGGTCGACCGGAGCCCATCTGACACACGTGCGGGGTCAGGACACGCGAACCGCGTGTGCGGGGAGGGCGGTTCAGTGGCGGGCGGCAGGGTTCGCGGGCGGCCGTCCTGCCCGGGGCGCGTACAGCTCCGCTGGGCGTGCGGCCGGGCGGGCCGTCCGTACCGTGGCGCCGCCGGATCCGGCACTTTACGTATGGCTGACACCCGCGTCCCATAACCTCGTGCACCAGGACGTCGGACGCCCGTGCACGCACGCAGAGGAGGCCATGGTGCTCGGAGGGGGCACTCGGTGGCTCGCGGGTGCCATGACGCTTGCCTGCGTGGTGCTGATGGGCCCCAGCGCGCCGAGCGGTGCCCTCGGCACGTCACAGTCCGCCGAGGCCGTCGGGGACATCGTGACGAACCGGGTCCTGACGTGGAACCTCTGCAACCCCTGCGACACGAGCAACGTCGATCGCGCGGCGGAGATCGCCGAGCTCGCGCCCCAGGTCGTCGGCCTGCAAGAGGCATGCACGCGTGACGTCGACAGGATCCGGGAGTACCTGGAGAACCTCTACGGGCTGACCTACCACGTCGCGCACGGGCCGGTCCTGCGGAACATGGGCCGCTGCGGAGGAGCGCCCTGGAGCCCCGGGGCCTACGGTCAGGCGATCCTCTCGGCGGCACCGATGAGTGATCGCGTCGTCGTCGAATACCCCGACGGGGGGTCCGAGGACCGCGGATACATGGCGGTCACCACCCTGGTGGACGGCCGGCCCCTCCGGGTCTTCAACACACATCTCGCCCAACGACGTCAGGAAGCGGTCCGAGCGGACCAGGCCGATCTGCTCGCCGCGGACATCGCCCGCCACGACCGCGCGCTCGTGCTGGGGGACTTCAACGCCGTTCCCGAGGCCCCGGAACTCACCCGGATCTGGGCACTCGCCACGGACACGGATGCCCAGTGCCGTCCCACGCGCACCGCGACGTGCCGGCCGACCACCGACTGGCAGACCAAGTTCGACTACGTCTTCCTGCGGGGCATGCTCCCCCTCCGGCACAAGGTGCATCCCACTCCGCACTCGGACCACCACCTGCTCCACACCGACCTGGACCTGGATCTGCGGTCCTGACGACTGGGCCGGACCTGACGCGAGTCCTCACCGTCGACGTCGTGTCCCGAGGGGCGGGGGACGTCGCGATCCGCCTCGTCCGCCGTACAGGTGCCCTGCGGTACGCCCGGGCGGGCACGGGGCGGGCTCCGCACGCGTCGCCCGGGTCCACGGCAGAGAGGGAATCCGGCCCGACCCGACGCCGTGATGTCGCGGACCTGCCGGCCTACGCGGACTGCAGGGCGCGAACCCGGGCCCGGAAGGTACGCCAACGTCGCTCGTTGTCATGCACGAGCATCGCCGACTCCGCCATCAGGTCCGCCGCCCGGTCGAGCAGTTCGGAAGCCGCATACAGGTATGCGGGAGCCTTCCGCTCGCCCGCCAGGTCGGCCCGCAGCGCAGCCGGCGCGAAGTCGACCTGGGCCAGCAGGTCGAGGGCACGCCGCAGCAGTCGCGCGATCAGGGACTGGAGCGCGGCCGACTGCCAGTCGTTGGCGATGATCCGGTGCCGCTCCCCCAGCAGGTCGGCAAGCACGGGATAGGCCGCCAGGCTCCCCGCCGTCTCCCACGCCTGTTCCATCGCCCCAGCCAGCCAGGCAGCCGTCTGCTCGCCGTCATCCGCCACCTGCCGGACCTCACGCCTCAAGCGCTGAAGTTCAGCCGGCTCCCCCTCCCCCTCCATGAAGAGGACTCCCGACTCGGCGACGAGTCCGGGGGCGTTGAGGTCCTCCGTACCCGCGAACCCGGCCGCCGCCGACGGCTGCTGCCCCACCGCGACCTCACTCCACCGGTCGGCCAGCGCCTTCAGCACCCGCGACCTCGCCTGCACCTCACCGGCCTGCCGCAGCGGCGCCTGCGCGTAGTACTCCTCATGCTCGCGATGGAACCGCGAGAGATTGTCGATCACCTGCAGCAGAGACGCGGGAGGGTTGGACTGCGCTTCGTTCTCGGCCATGCCGCAAGTCTGCACCGCTCCCCCGCGCACGGCCTCGAGGCTCACGACCGCCGCGGCGCGGACGAGGGCGCCTTCCTCCGGACGGCCGCCCGTGGTGGTGCCCGCGGACCCGGCGGGCCGCCTTTGCGTGCGTGACGCGCTCGGCGTCATCGGGCGCGCGGCAGCGGCCCGCCGCGGCCTCCGCCACCGTCCTGGCGACCCGCCAGGCAACCGACGTCCCGATCCTGCCGTCCTGCAGAGGAGATCACTCGTATCCGTGACGGCCGGATCCGACCACCCGGCTGCCAGAGCGAAAGCGGACCATGAGATATCGCACCAGAGTGACGGCCCCGGCGGCCGCCCTGATCGGCACGGCCGCGGCCCTGACCACCGGGGTCCCGGCCCAGGCGGCGCCCGCGGGGGTGGGGAGGACGGATGGCACACCCGGCTCCGAGACCCTCGGCGACCCCGTCTACCCCGACCTCGGCAACGGCGGCTACCGCGTCTCCGCCTACCACCTCGACCTCGCCTACGACGCCGCGACGAAGCTCGTCGATGCCACGGCGACCCTGAGGATTCGCACCGACCAGCCGCTGACCCGCTTCTCACTCGACGCCCTGGGACTGGACATACGGTCCGTCCGCGTCGCCGGCCGCGGGGCCGGCTTCGAGCAGATCGGAGAGAAGCTGCGGATCACGCCCGCCCGTCCCCTCCCGGCGGACTCCCCGGTCACCGTGTGCGTGAAGTACACGGCCGACCCACGCCGTGCCCTGCCGCACACCGGCTGGGTGGCGACCCCCGACGGCTTCGCGGTGTGCTGCCAGCCCCGCTCGGCGCACACCGTCTTCCCCTGCAACGACCACCCGTCCGACAAGGCCGGCTTCACCTTCCGCATCACCGTGCCGAACGGCCTGCGCGGCGTCGCCAGCGGCCGGCTGGTGCGGACCGAGCAGCTGGCCGGCGACCGCACCGCCTACACCTACCGCTCCCGTTCGCCGATCGCCACCGAGGTCGTACAGATAACGGTCGGCGACTACGTGGTCAAGGACCGGCCGGGCCCGCACGGGCTGCCGCTGCGGGATGTCGTTCCCACCGCCCGGGCCGACGCCCTGGAACCCGCGCTGTCACTCACGCCCGGCCTGGTGGAGTGGATCGAGCAGCGGCTCGGCGCGTACCCGTTCGAGACCTACGGTCTGCTGCCCTGCAACTCCGACGACCCCAACGCCTTCGACTTCACGGGGCTGGAGACCCAGACACTTACGATCTACAAGCCGAACTACCTCCTCCAGGAGGAGAAGAAGATCGGCTCGCACATGATGCACGAGCTGGTGCACTCCTACTTCGGCAACAGCGTCAGCCCCGCCACCTGGGCCGACCTGTGGCTCAACGAGGGCCACGCGGACTTCTACGGGTTGCTGTACCGCTATGAGCGTGGCTGGGCCGACTCCTTGGGCCTGACGTCGCTGGAGGCCCGCATGAAGGACACCTATGCGCGCGGCGACCAGTGGCGCCGTGACTCCGGGCCGGTCGCGGCACCGAACGCGGTCAACCTGTTCGACAGCCAGCGTTACCTCGGCGGTGTGCTGGTCCTGTACGCGTTGCGGCAGCAGATCGGTGCGGAGGCCTTCGGTGCCGTCGAGCGCACCTTCCTCGAGCGGTACCGTGACTCCACCGCCTCGACGCAGGACTACATCGCGGTCGCCTCGGAGGTCTCGGGGCAGGATGTGAGCGGTTTCCTGCGGGACTGGCTGTACGGCACGAAGACCCCGCGGATGCCCGGCCACCCGGACTGGACGGTGACGCCGGTGACGCCGTCCCTGGCGGCGCCGCACAGCCGTGGCGAGAGCCGTCACCACGACAATTCGGCCACCCTGTAAGGGCGGCGGTCGAGCCGGGCGGAGGCGCTCCGCCCGGCTCCCGCCGCGGGCCGCGCCGCTCGTGGACCACGGTCACTGCCTGCTTCAGCGGCACGGACGCTCCGTCGTGTCCGACAGGCCATGCGCGAGGGGCGTCGCGTCAGGTGCGGGGCGCGTCGTCCTGCCGGGTGTCGGCGAACTCCCACCAGGCCAGGGGCAGCCAGTCCCCGTCGACGAAGCCGTCGACGGATCCCCCGGTGCCCCGGATGGTCACCTGTGTTCCCACCGGGTAGCTGGTGCCGGACAGCCCGGACACCGGAACGAGCAGTACGCCGAGACGTCGTGACACGGTTTGATCCTTTCTGGACCGGAGGGGAACAGGGCTTTGCGGTCCCTGGATGCAAATCCTCTCATCATGGACGAGGCTGGACTATGAGGAACCGCACAGAAGGCCAGTCCACCTGCGCGGACCGAGGGGTGTTCACGCGGCGGGGCAGACGTTTCCCGGGAACTGGTTTCCATCTGTGATCGGGCAGGCACGTCTAGTGGAGGTGCTCGATTATGAGGGCCGTCGTGTACAAGGGACCGTTCGAGGTAGCGGTCGAGCAAGTGGAGGATCCCCGGATCCAGCACCCGAACGACGTGACGGTACGCGTCACGTCAACCGCCATCTGCGGCTCCGACCTGCACATGTACGAGGGCCGCACCGCCGCCGAGCCGGGGATCGTGTTCGGCCACGAGAACCTGGGGACCGTCGAGGACGTCGGTGACGGTGTGACGACGCTCAGTCGGGGAGACCGCGTCGTCATGCCGTTCAACGTCGCGTGCGGTTTCTGCAAGAACTGCACGGCGGGCTTCACCGGCTTCTGTCTCACCGTGAACCCGGGCTTCGCGGGCGGCGCCTACGGCTATGTGGCGATGGGTCCTTACGTGGGCGGCCAGGCGGAGTACGTGCGGGTCCCGTACGCCGACTTCAACTGTCTGAAGCTCCCCGAGGGCACCGAGAACGAGACCGACTTCGTGCTGCTCGCCGACATCTTCCCCACCGGCTACCACGGCAACGAACTGGCCGACGTGCGCCCCGGTGAGAGTGTCGCCGTCTACGGCGGCGGTCCGGTCGGGCTGATGGCCGCCTACTCGGCGATGCTGCGGGGGGCGAGCAAGGTCTTCGTGGTCGACCGGGTGACCGAGCGGCTGCAGAAGGCGGAGGAGATCGGTGCCGTCCCGATCGATTTCACCCAGGGCAACCCTGTCGAACAGATCCGGGAACACACCTCGGGCGAGGGCACGGACAAGGGCATCGATGCCGTCGGCTACCAGGCCCAGGCGGGTGGCGAGGACCGTGAGGAGCCGGCGACGGTGCTGAACTCCCTGGTCGAGACGGTGCGGCCGACGGGCGCCCTGGGCGTGCCGGGACTGTACGTTCCGCGCGACCCGGGCGGACCGGATGAGCAGGCCAAGCACGGCATGCTGATGGTCGCCGTCGGCCGCCTCTTCGAGAAGGGCCTGCGCATGGGCACCGGTCAGTGCAACGTCAAGCGCTACAACCGTCAGCTGCGCGACCTGATCATCGAAGGCCGAGCCCGGCCCAGCTTCGTCGTCTCCCACGAACTGCCTCTCGACCAGGCGCCGTCGGCGTACGAGAAGTTCGACAAGCGAATCGAGGGCTACACCAAGGTCGTCCTCCACCCGCACGCGTAGGTCCGCCTGCGGTGCCCGAACGCCGGACCGTCGCCGGCACACGGTGTCCCGGGCCCTGGCCCGGGACACTCGCACGGTGAGAGCGAGACGCCCGGGCCGCCGCCCGGGCTCGTTCATGTCCGCGACCGCACGGCTCCCCGGCAGCGGCGACCACCGGAACCACGTCGGCAGCGGGCTTCGGCCTAGGCTTCGGTCCACTTCTCCTCGTGGGTGCCGCGGGGCAGGGTGACGGCCATCATGTCGCTGGGGGCGTCCAGTGCCAGGCGGTGCCATCGCCCGCGCGGCACGATGGTCGCGGTCCCAGCACCCAGTTCGATCTCCTCCTCCTCGTCCCCCGGCCGTTCCGGGCGGAGGATGACACGTATGCCGCCCGTAAGGCAGGAGACGAACTCGTCCGCCTCGGTGTGGATTTCCCAGTGGTCGCCGTGGACGTCGGCGTCGGTCTCCGCGTGGGCGACCATCAGCAGCCAGCCGTCCCGCTCGAGCTCGGTGTCCGCTGTGGGCCGCTCGGTGTGCACCTGGCCGCCTGGGTGAAGGTGGACCAGGGATCCGAACAGTTCGATCCGGGTGGCAGTCATACCAGGACGTCCTTCGTGTGGTGGTTCTGCGTCGGTGAGTTGTGGCATGAGGGTGGCCGGTGAGTCGGCGGCCCGTGGCCTGGGTCGGTGAGCGTGCAGCACTCCGGTCACGGGGCGAGCGCCGTGGCTTGCGAGGCGTTCTCGGCCCGGGCGTTTGAGTTGCCGCACATCGCCTGCTGGTACAGCGTCTCCAGCGCGTCGTCGATGGGGTGGCGCTGCGGCTGCCCCGAGGAGTCCCGCTCGTTCCATCTCTGGAGATTGACCGCGACGGACATCTGACGCTTTCCGTCGGCCCGGGTCAGGGACATCGTTCCGGCCCCCCAGACCGTGCCGTCGTGGCCCCAGAAGGTGCCGCAACCCGGGATGACGACCTTGTGCAGACCGAGGCCGTACTCGATCATCGATCCGTCCAGGGCGATGACGGGAACCGTGCGCTGCATCTGAGCCAGCGATGACCTGCTGACGATCTTGCCGTCGAGCAGCTTGGCGTAGAAGCGGTTGAGATCCTCCATGGTCGACACCAGAGCGGCACCCGTCCACGTCCAGGACATGTTGTACACGCTGTAGTCGCGCGGCGGGTCGATCAAGCCGTGCAGGGCCTCGTACATGCGTGAGTGCGGCCCGTTGATCCGTGGGCCGGTCGGGAACTCGGTGTGCCGGAGGCCGGCGCGTTCGATGACGCTGCGGGTGATGTACTTCTCGGCCGTGGTGCCGGTCACCCGCTCCAGAAGCCGGCCGAGGAGCAGCCAGTTGGTGTTGGAGTACACCCCTATGGGTGCTCCCGGCTCGCTCGCGGGAGGCGCCGTGACCCCCATTTCGATCAGCTCGGCCGGGGTGAACTGCCTGAACCTGTTGTCGTCCAGACTCGCGGGCGAGTTGCGCCGCAGGGAAGGGAACGCGTAGGGGATGTAGTCGGGGAGGCCACTGGTGTTGTTGAGCAGCATCCGGACCGTGATCTTCCTGCCGCGCTCTCCCGGCACCAGCTCGGGAAGGTAGTCGCCGATCGGCGCATCGAGCCGGATCCGGCCCCGCTCGGCCTGCTGCATGACCGCGGCGGCGGTGAAGGTCTTGGTGATGCTGCCGACGCGGTGGCGCATCTGCGGGCTGACAGGACGTCCGGTCCTGACATCGGCGACGCCGGATGCGCCCCGCCATGTCCCGTCGGTGTCCCGCACCTCGGCGTACGCCCCCGGTACCCCGGCGCGGTGCACCGCGTCGAGTGCGGAGTTCAGCTCCTCGCGGCCGAAGCCGGCGGACGGGCTCGTGCTGCCGGTCGGCCCGATTCCGGCCTCGGACACGGGAGCCGCTGCCACCGTGCCCGCACCCACACTCAGCGCGGCCACGCCAGCGCACACCACCAGTCGGATCTTCACGGCGTCCCTCCTTTCACGATCGACGAGTGCGACAGGGACTCTCCCCGCGCGTTCCGGTATCCGCGGGATCCGTGGCTCATCCGGCGAGAGCGCGGCGCAGGACGGCGCCGATCTCGGCGTTCTGGCGCTGCGAGACGTCGGCGGAGAGGATCGCCTGCGATCCGTGGAACGTGCCGGGCCACTGGTGCAGCTCGACCGAAACGCCCGCCTGCATCAGGCGCAGTGCGTACTCGATGCCCTCGTCGCGGTTCGGGCAGAACTCCGCGGTGGCGATGTGGGCCGGGGGCAGGCCGGACAGGTCGGCGGCCCGCGCGGGGGCGGCGTACGGTGTGGCGGCCCGCGAGCCCAGACAGTGCCGCCACGCCGCGGTGATCTTGTCTCGGTCGAACCAGGGCGTTTCGGTGAAGTTCCGCGCCGACCAGGTGTCCTGTCGGTCGTCAAGGCCCGGCTGGTTGAGCAACTGGAAGCAGATGGCCGGCCCCTGCTCGTCACGCGCCCGCAGCGTCACGGCGGCCGCGATCCCGGCGCCGGCACTGTGCCCTCCGACCGCGATCCGCTCCGGATCGATGCCGAGTTCGTCCGCGTGTGCGGCCGTCCAGGTGAGTACGGAGTAGGCGTCGTCCAGGGCGGCCGGGAACGGGTGCTCGGGTGCCAGGCGGTAGCCCACCGAGACCACCACCGCCCCGGAGAGGTCCGCGATCCGGGCAGCCCACGGATGCTCGGTGTCCAGGTCACCGAAGACCCCGCCGCCGCCATGCAGCCAGACGATGGCGCCTCGTGCCCGCAGCGGGCGGTAGACCCGCACCGCCACGTCCGGATCGGCGGGCACCGTGCGGTCCTCGACCTCCATGGCCGAGGTCTCCGGTGCCGGTGCCGCAGCGGCACGTTCCGCGAAGTCCTTGCGCGCGGCAACCGGGTCGTTCATGTCGATGTGCGGGAGGAACGGGATGAACGCTTCGAGTTCGGGATCCATGACGACCATCCTCATGGCCGTCCCCCGAGGGGTCATCCGCCACCCGTCGCGCATCCCGCCCCGATCACGCACCGATCGGCGCCCCCGTCCTGACGCCCCTCCTTCTACCCTTCTGCCATGGAGGCACTGGCCATACGGCTGTCGGGACTGGATCCGTACATCGACGGCGCGATCCGCATCATCGCGTTCTACGACACACTGATGCGCCGACGGGTGGACCTCCCGGCACTCGCCCGGGCCTCGGCGGGCCTGGCCGAGTGTGTCGCCGGGATACGACTCCACGGCACGGGGCGGGCGACCCGGATCTCGCCCCACGGCACGGAAGCGCCCATCCCGCAGTCACCCGCGTCCACCACGGCGCCGATCACCCTCGACGACGAGGAGATCGGCACGGTGTGGTTGGAACGCCCCGGCCCGCCGGGGCCGCTCGACGAGGTCCTCCTCGACCGGCTCGCCATCGCTGCGGCGGCAGCCGTCGAGCGGTACGGCCCTGCCCGCACCACCATGGCCGACCCCGCCCTCGTCGAACTGGCCATCAGCTCCGACAGCGACGAGGCAGCCAGAGCACGGGCACTACGACTCCTCGGGTTCGCGGCCGACCTGCCGATCCACGTCGTCGCCGTACGCTCGCAGCTCCCGCTCGACCAGATCGGCAGCCTGGTCTGCCCCGCCCGCCCCGTGAAGGCGGCACCGCTCGCCGACGTAGGCGTCATCCTGGCCACCACCGTGGAGCGGGCCCGGTTCCCGGCAGGCGTGCGCGCGGGCATCGGCGCCGCCGAAAGCCCCGACCGGTCCTGGCAGCAAGCCCGCACCGCCCTCCGCTTCAACACCCCGCGCGAACCCGTCATCCGCTACGCCGACCTGGGTGCGCTGGCACTCCTCGCCGAGGTACCTCAGGACACCGCACGCCGCAACGCCGACGTGGCCGCCATCGCCCGCATCGCCCGCAACGCGGAAGACTTGGAGACTCTGGACACCTACTGCGCCACCGGCTCCCTGCGCCGGGCCGCCGACCTCCTCCATCTGCACCACAGCAGCGTCGCCCGCCGACTCGAACAGATCGCGAAGACCCTGGACGTCGAACTCGCCGAACCCGCCGGGCTGACACGAGTCAGGCTCGCCCTTACCGCATGGCGGCTGCTCGACGACTGAGCAAGATCCACCTCGCCACCTGGACGAGGACGCGAGCCGCCGGTCTGTGTGGTCAGCCCCCGGGTGCTCGGAGGGGCTGTCCTCACCCTGAGCAGCATCGGAGGCCGGGCTCCGCCCTGTGTCGGACGACGCCCGGTGCCCAGGTACTGGCACAACAGTTCCCTCGGGTGACGGGTCAGTTGAGGCGGCAGGTCCGGATCGCCATGGGCGGAATCCGGCCAACATCCCGCTCTTCCGACCCACCGCACAACCGAGCCGTCCATCCGTTCCTCTTCCTGCGCGGGCACAGCACAGCAGCCGGCACTCGCCGCGCCGGCCCGGCGAGTGACACGCGGCGCAGCCCCGCCCCCCGCCGTCTGCTTCCTTCCACAGCATCCGGAAAGACGAGGAACCGATGACCAGAACTCGCACCACCCGACTGCGGCGTCCACTGTTCACGGGCGTCACCGCCCTCGCTGTGATGGCCGTGACGGCCGGTCTCGTGGCCGCCAAGTCGGGGACCGAACAGTCTCCGGCCAAGCCGAGGCTCAGCCTCATCGCCGCGACCACCTCGGTGACGCTCACCTCGTGGAAGGAAGAGCCGGGAGTCTACCTGGACCTGGGCACCTATCTCCGCGCGGAGGAGGCGCCGTTGGAGCTGAAGGTGACCAGGAAGTCCTACCGGGATCCGGTGACCGTCTCCCAGACCGTGTACGAGGGCGGCAAGGCGAGGAGCAAGGCACTACCCAAAGGCACCGTCAAGGACTTCTCCGGGCTTCCCGGCTTCGCCGAGATCACCCTGACGGACAAGGCGGGCAAGAAGGTCCTCAGCCGGAGCGAGGACTTCTGTCCCAACAACGCGAGCGGACGGGTGCGACCCGACGCACCCGCCACGTCGAAGTATCCGGAGAGCTGCCCCACCAACCCGTTCACTCTCGGCTCGGTGTGGGGTGTGGAGAGGGGTTGGGCCGCCAACACTTACGGGGGCTCCTACAGCAAGGCGGTGAAGCTGGCGGCCGGTGCGTACACCGCCAGGGTGAGCGTGGCCAAGAAGTACCGTGACCTCTTCGGCATCGCCGACAAGCCGGCCACGGTCAAGGTGACCGTGGTGGAGCGCAGCTACGAGGAAGAGGAGGGTGCCCCCTCGGCGGCCCGCTTCGCCAAGGCCGGTCAGCATGCCGGGCACGGTGCCGGCCACCACGCGCCGGCCGCGCACGCGGGTCACGGACCGGGCCACGCCCCTACGCCCGCAGAAGCCGGCGCCCCTGCGACGAGCGGAGCGGGCCCCTCCTACAACGTGGGACACGGGCCGCTGAGGGCCGCACCCCCCGCCTTGCCTTGGGCGCTCAAGAAGCGAGTTGCCGCGCACTCGCTGAACGCCGGTGACACCAAGGGCCAGACCGACGGTTCGCGCAAGGCGCCCGCCCTCGAGCCGCTGTCGAAGCGGCCCACCGGCAAGGCCTCGGTCCCGGACGTCCCCAAGCCGGACCTGCGTTCGCTGCCCGCCTACGGCATCACAGTCAGCGACGGCGACAAGGACGTGCCCGGCAAGGACTACCTGGCGTTCAGTGCCAATGTCTGGAACGCCGGTCCGGCCCAGCTCGTGGTCGACGGCTTCCGCTCGCCCGGCAAGCCCAAGATGGACGCCTTCCAGTATTTCTACGACGCCAAGGGCAAGCAGGTCGGTTACACCCCGACCGGCACCATGGAGTGGGACCCGCGCCCGGGCCATGTGCACTGGCACTTCACCGACTTCGCCAGCTACCGGTTGCTGAAGGCGGACAAGAAGGAGGCCGTGCGCAGTGGCAAGGAGGCCTTCTGCCTGGCCAACACGGACGCGGTCGACTACACGGTGAAGAACGCCAACTGGCACCCGAACAACACCGACCTGGCGACCGCCTGCGGAGAGGAGAACTCGATCTCCGTCCGCGAGGTGCTGGACGTCGGCTCCGGTGACACCTACACCCAGGACCTGCCGGGTCAGTCCTTCGACATCACCGATGTGCCCAACGGCACGTACTACATCCAGGTACTGGCCAACCCGGAGAAGCGGCTGAAGGAGACGAACCTCGGCAACAACAGCGCACTGCGCAAGATCGTGCTCGGCGGCAAGCCCGGCAAGCGAACGGTGACCGTGCCGGCGCACGACCTGGTGAACGCGAACTGACACGACTGTCCTCGGGTCGACACCGCGCCCCGCCCGGGTGCGGTGTCGACCTCGTATTGTTCAGGGCCGGTCCGCACACCACGTGCGGCGTCGCAGTGGACCCGGCGGACGACGCGCGCCGCACGACGCACCTCGCATCGACGTCACCCACTGGCGCGCCGTCCTCCCGCAATCCGTCCGGCTCGGTCGTGCAGAGGGATGGCGGAGCCCGGCGACAGCGCGCGGCTCCTGGCTCCACGGGGTCATGTGGGTCAGCATGCTCGGACAACACCCCTCCCCCCGCACCGAGGCCATGTGATGCCGGAGCACGATGTCGATCCCGTCCGTCCCAAGAGCGTCACACCGTGGCCGATGTGGCACGGACCCGCAGAAGAATCGCTGTTCAGGGGCATTTACGGGTTGGTGCTGGCCAGCGCCCTGGTGGCCGCGCTGGAGGGGACGGGCGAGGAGGCCGATCCCGGTTCGGACGCGCTGTGGGTACTGCTCACGGCCCTGGCCTCGGGCGCGGCTCATGGGTACGCGCACGTCATCGCCCGGCGGGCGTCCGAGGACCGTTCGGCCACCCCTGGCCGGCTCGGGCTGGTGCTCGCCGAGTGGCCCGTTGTCGCTGCCGTGCTGCCCACCGTGGTGATGCTGCTCGCCGCGGTGGCGGGCTGGTGGTCCGAGGCCGTTGCCGTGGACGCGGCCCTGGTGTTCAACACCGCGGCTCTGTTCGGTTGGGGAGTGTGGGCAGCCCGCACCGCCGGACACGGGTGGCCGTCCTCGCTGCGCTCGGGCGGCCTCGACATGCTGATCGGCTTGGTGATCATCGCCGCCAACGCTCTGATCAAATAGGCGGTTTTCGGGCGACCGGCAAGGTGCCTGTCACGCGGACTACCGACGGCAGGGCGTCGTCGGTACCCGCGACGGGCAGCCCTTGCCGACGAAGGGCCGGTGCCGTGTCCCCGGTTCGCCTCCGCGTCCACCGTGGTCGCCCGACCGCCGTGACGCGCCCCGCTTCAGCGCCCTTCACTCCTCATACGCTCCCCCGATCGAGGATTAGTCACATTGCATGGGGCTTGCCGACAGTGTTGTGTGAATCCCTGGTACAGCCAGGCGCGGCCGCGGTCTGGAGCAATTGGTCACTCTTCTGCCATGGAGGTCTCCATGCGTCCGAGTCATCGCCTCACTGCCAGGATCGCCGCTGCCGCCCTCGCGGTCGCAGCCGGCCTGTTCGCTCCCATGGCGGCAACGGCAGCACCTGCCCATGCCGCCACGATCACGCACCGTCAGTCCACCACGGCTGTGACGGGCTCCGTGAGCATCGGCCTGACGACCGGCGTCACGATCACCGTTCCCGGCGTCCAGCTCACCGGCGGCGCCACCCTCGACACCGGTGTTCAGGTATCGACCGTCACCACGGTGACCAACAACACCAACGCCACGCTCGTCCTCTCGGGAGGCGGCGGCACCAGCGTCACCGTCGCGCCCGGCGCCTCCGCCACTGTCGACGCGCTGGTCGACGGCACCCTGAAGATTCGGGTCGCGTAGCGGGCGGACACCCCCGTCGGGCGGGCGGTTTCCGGGAGTACTCCGGAAACCGCCGGCCCGTCAGGGCCCAGTACCAACCCGGTTCGGTACTGGGCCGGAAACGACGCGCCGTCCATGACGATCCCGTACGCCCCGGAAACCGGCCAGGCCCATCAGCGGAGCGACTTCTGCTGGGCCGTCAGGACGGCCGGCGCCGTCTCGCTCTCCTCTTCGCCCTCGGTGTCCACGTGCGGCAGGAGCCGGTCCAGCCAACGCGGCGTCCACCAGGCAGATCTGCCGAGCAGTGTCATGGCCGCGGGCACGAGCAACAGCCGCACGATGGTGGCATCGATGAGCACGCTGGCTGCGAGTCCCAGGCCGAGCATCTTGACGACGATGTTGTCGCTGATGACGAAGGCCGCGAAGACGCTGACCATGATGAGTGCCGCGCAGGTGATGACCCGCGCGGTGATCTCCAGCGCGTGAGCGACACTCGCCTTCGGGTCCCCGGTGCGCTGCCATGCCTCGTGAACCCGGGTGAGCAGGAAGATCTCGTAGTCCATGCTGAGCCCGAAGACGATGGCGAACATCATCATCGGCACGTAGCTCTCGATCGGCACCTCGCCGGAGACACCGAGCGCGGGCCCGCCCCACCCCCACTGGAAGACGGCCACCACCACGCCGTACGAGGCGGCGATCGACAGCACATTGAGTACGGCTGCCTTGGCGGCGACCAGCACGCCGCGGAAAACGATGAGGATGATGAGGAAGGCGAGGCCCACGACCACCGCGATGATCAGGGGCAGCCTGCTGGAGACGATGTCCAGGAAGTCGACCTGGGCCGCGGTCGTGCCGGTCACGTACGTACGGGCGTCGGTGCCGGACACCGCGCTGGGCAGCACCTCGTCCTCGAGGCGGTTCACCAGGCGGGTGGTGCTCGCGTCCTGAGGGGCGGCGGCCGAATACGCGGTGCCGATCAGGACGTCGCCGTCCGAGGTCGGTGCAAGGGGGGTGATCGTCGCGGCGCCCTCCACATCGGTGAGGGCTTTCTGCGCGGCGGTGGCGAGCGCGGCACGGTCGGCCTGCGGGACGTCGCTCTGGTCGATGACCAGAGTCATGGGGCCGTTGGACCCGGGTCCGAACGCCGAGGACATCAGGTCGAAGGCCCTCCGGTCCGTGAAGGACTTCGGGTCGGCGCCGTCGCCGATGTGCCCCAGTTGCATGGAGAAGAGGGGGATGGCGAGGACGGTGAGGACGACGACTCCGGACACGAGGAACCACCAGGGGCGGCGCTCCACCCGCTGCGCGTAGCGATGCCAGGTGCCGTGGGCCTCCTCGCCGGGGTCTGCGTCGGTCTCGGCGAGGGGCCTACGAACCCTGAGCCTGTCGATCCGTCGACCGATCAGCCCGAGCATGGCCGGGACCAGGGTCAGGGCACCGAGGACGGCGGTGGCCACGGTCACCGCGGCGGCGAGGCCGAGCTTGCCGATGAAACTGATCCCGGAGACCCACAGGCCCGACAGGGCGACGACCACTGTGCAGCCGGAGACCAGCACGGCACGCCCGCTCGTGGCCGCCGCCAGGCCGGCCGCGGTCACGGGGTCCCGGCCGTTCATCAGATTCTGACGGTGCCGGGTGATCAGGAAGAGCGAGTAGTCGATGCCGACGCCGAGACCGATCATCGTGGCGAGCGTCGGCGAGACCGTGGCGAAGACGAACGCGGTGGCCAGGAGGCCCAGGAGCGCCAGGCCGCAGATCACGGCGATGAGGGCGGTCACCAGGGGGAGCACGGCGGCGATGACACTGCCGAAGCCCACGAGAAGGACCAGGATCGCCACCGCGAAGCCGATCGCCTCGCTGGTGCGGTCGTCGGGCTCGGGCCGGGCCAGCTCGCCGAGCGGACCGCCGTACTCGACCGTCACGCCGGCCGACCGCAGCGGCTGGACGGCCGTGTCGACCCCGTCCAGGTAGGACGCTCCCAGCGTGGAGGGCTGGACGTCGAACCTGACGGTGATGTAGGCCGTCCTGCCGTCGGTGGAGAGCGGGCCCACGTTCTGACTCCCGGTGGGCGGAGCGGTGCCTGGTGCGGGCAGGGGGTTCTGCGCGTTCAGCACGTGGGGCAGCTTCTTCAGATTCGCCACCGTGGTGCCGATCGGGCCGCTGACGTCGGTGAGCGGCTTCGAGGAGTCGTTGAGGACGATCTGGGCGCCGTATCCGCCTGCGGCCGGGTCGTGGGCCTTCAGGACGTCGAGGCCTCGCTGCGACTGGGAGCCGGACAGGGTGAAGTCGTCCGAGTACTCGCCCCCGTAGACACGGTCGAGCACCTGGAGGCCCACCAGGGCGGCCAGCCAGAGGACGAGGACGGTCACACCATGACGGGCGCACCATTCGCCGATACGGCGCAGTGTGCCCTTGCTGACGGTGCTGGCCCGCTCGGCTGTGCGCGGCGGCGTTGGCATGCCTTCCCTCCCGACGGCTCTCCGCGTTGCCGCGGACACGGTCACTGCGCGTTCTTGAGCTCCCGGGAGCCCGAGGTACCGCACTGCCGTCATTGAAGGAGACCGCCTGCTTCCCGGCACGCCCCGGCGGGGGAACGGGTGACGCTGAGCGGTCTCACACTCCGGTCGGGCGGGCCATTTCCGAACGTTGTCCCTCCGGATGAAAAGCAATCACTCATCCATGCGAGTGTCACCCGTTTGACGGATTTTCCCGCCGAGAGGCTATTGCATCCGTCCAGGGGTGAGAAAACGCAAGGGCAATCACATCCAGCAGACAATATGACTGATACGGTCATATGGCCACGCCGCCCAGAGGCGTGTAGAGCGTCCATTCCGCACCTCATCGGAGGCGAGGATCTGGCTGGTTGGACAGTGACGGCTGGAAGAAATTTCAGAGCGTATCCACCGCTGCATCTCCCGCGGTAACAGTTGTCGAGGTCCTTCTCAGTGCACCAGTCAGGAGATCGAGCGGACGCGGCACCACAGGAGAAAGGAGGTTGTGCCGAGACGGAGCCATAAGAGCCGGCTTCCGCGGCAGGCGCACGCATTGACTTGCTCCCCGTCCGCAGCCCTCCGGATTCCGCACGTCATGTGCCGGCCCGGCAGCGGTCGCCCTGCAGCGCACCGGCGACGGGCCGAGACACGGCCCTGGGCCTTTCCGGAATCCGAGGCTTTCCCATTCCTACCAGAAGAAAGACGACGAGATTGCGACAGAAACTGAGCAGGGGACTGGTCGTGGCCGCCGCCGCGACGGGCGTCATTCCCCTGTATGTCATCCCGGCATTGGCGGACTCGCCAGCCGAGGTTCCCGTGAGCACCAGCAGTGCCGGCCCGCAGGCGGCACACGGTGCTCCCGAGGTGTCCGCACCCGGCGACGACCGCGAGCGCGACATCTCCGGCGGCGACAGCCGGCACGGCATCGACTCGGTGGCATCCGCAGTGTCGGCTGCGTCCGCGGCCTTGGCATCGGCGGCATCAGGGGCATCGGCGGGCTTCGGCGACACGCCCACCACCCTGCCTGACGCCGCGCCACCGGCCATGCGGGAGCAGACGTCACCCGCCCACCACGACGGCTACGGCGAGGACAACGGCTACGGTCAGGACGAGGCCGAAACCGGCTACGGCTCCGACGACGGCTACGGCAAGGAGCCGGAAACCCCCGGCTACGGCGACACGCCGACCCCCAAGCCCTCCACCACACCACCGGCCAAGCCGAAGCCCACCCCACCCGCCGACCCCGGCCACGGCTACGGCGAGGACCACGGCTACGGCCACGACGACGGCTACGGTGAGGAACCGGACGCCCCCGGCTACGGCGACAGTCCGACGAAACCACCGGTGACGAAGCCTCCCACCAAGCCACCGGTGACGAAGCCGCCGACCACACCTCCGGCCACCAAGCCACCGACCACACCACCGGCCACCAAGCCACCCACCACACCGCCGACCAAGCCACCCGCCACTCCCCCGACGAAGCCGCCGTCCCTTCCCGACACCGGAGCCGGGGAGCAGGCTGCCCTGGTCTCGGGGGTCGCCGCGCTCCTGCTGGCGGCCGGCGTCATCCTCTACCGGCGAAGCCGCGCCGCGACCCGTCGGTAGGGAAGCGACCTGGGTGCCCCACGCATCGCGTCCGGCACCCGGGTCGTCCGGCATCTGTCCGGCGCCCCAACTCCTTTACACTGAGCAGCAAGCGAATCGTCCGCATATGCCGGTCTCATGATGCGTGGTCGGTCGACCCTGGTACCGATACTCGCCCTGCTCCCTGTGGTGCTGTGCGCGGTCCCCGCGCGTGCGCAGGGCGAGGGGGCTCGCCACGGCCCGACCTTCGGCGCACGCGCTCTCCAGGCTTTCATCGACGGCGTTCAGTTCGGTGTCGTCATCGCGATCACCGCGGTGGGGCTGTCGTTGATCTTCGGGACCATCCACCTGATCAACTTCGCGCACGGCGAGTTCGTCACCATCGGTGCCACCTTCGCGTTCTTCCTCAACGTCTCGCCCGCGGGTCCCGGCTGGCACCTCGTCCCCGCAGCCGTCGCAGCCGTCGCGTTCGGGGCTCTGGTGGGCTGGGCCGTCGACCGCGGCATCTGGCGGCCCCTGCGCGCCCGTGGCACCGGGCTGATCAACATGTTCATCGTCACCATCGGCCTGTCGCTGCTGCTGCGCCACCTGATCCTCGTGCTGTACGGCAACCGTCCCGCCTCCTTCGCCCAGTACGACATCCAGAGCGCCATCGACGTCGGACCGGTCGGCATCACGCCACGTGACCTCACGGTCACCCTGCTCTCCGTTCTGGTGCTGCTGGGCCTCGCCGCCTTGCTGCAGAGAACTCGCATCGGCACCGCCGTTCGAGCCGTGGCCGCCAACCGTGACCTCGCCGAGGCATCGGGGATCGACGTGCGGCGGATGGTGAGCATCGTCTGGATGACCGGCGGCGGGCTGGCCGCGTTGGGCGGAGTCTTCTTCGGACTCGTGGAGGTCATCACCTGGGACATGGGCTTCAAACTGCTGTTGCTCATGTTCGCCGGCATCGTCCTGGGCGGTCTCGGCTCGGCCTATGGTGCCATGGTCGGCAGTCTCGCCATCGGCGTCGTCGCCCAGATGTCGACCCTATGGTTTCCGGTCGACCTGCAGTACGCCTGGGCGCTGCTGGTGCTCATCGTCGTTCTGCTCGTCCGGCCCCAGGGCATTCTCGGCCGCCGTGAGCGCGTCGGGTGAGGGGGCGGCATGGACGTCTCGCTCATCCTCTCCGACGCGCTCCGCTCCGGCATCGGCCCCATCGCCGCGATCTACGCCCTCGCCGCCATGGGCCTGAATCTGCACTTCGGGTACACCGGGCTGCTCAACTTCGGCCAGGTCGGCTTCATGCTGGTGGGTGGCTACGGACTCGCCATCACCGTGGCGACGTGGGGCCGGCCGATGTGGCTCGGCGTGCTGGCCGGACTGGGCTGCGCGATCGTGCTGGCCCTGCTGCTCGGCGTTCCCACCCTGCGGTTGCGCGCCGACTACCTCGCGATCACCACGATCGCTGCCGGGGAGACCCTTCGGCTGTTCTACCGCTCCAGTTGGGCCGAGCCCGTCACCGGTGGCGTGTACGGGTTGCAGAGATTCGCGGGCGGCTTCTACGACCTCAATCCCCTCCCGCGCGGCAGCTACGGCGTGGGGCTGGTGAAGTTCGGCGCCCGTGACCTCTGGGTGATGACCGTCGGCTGGTCGATGGTGGCCCTGGCCGCGGTTCTGCTCGCGTTGCTGGTCCACAGCCCCTGGGGCCGTGTCGTCCGGTCGATCCGTGAGGACGAGACGGCCGCTGCCGGATTGGGCAAGAACGTGTACGCGTACAAGATGACGAGTCTGGTGCTGGGCGGCCTCATCGGGGGCGTTGCGGGCATGCTGCAGGCGATCCAGGTGCAGTCGGTGAATCCCGACGGCTTCGATCCAGCCGTCACCTTCTTCCTGTACACGCTGCTGGTGCTGGGTGGGGCCGGGCGCGTCCTCGGCCCGGTCGTGGGCTCGGTGCTGTTCTGGTTCCTGCTGACCTTCCTCGACAGCGGCCTGCGTCAGGCCATCGGCGCCGGTTACGTGTCCCCCGAGCTGATCAGTACCGCAGAGGTCGGTGCTGTGCGCTTCGCCCTGGTGGGAGTGGCCCTGATCCTGCTCATCGTCTTCCGACCGCAGGGCCTGCTCGGCAGCCGGAAGGAGATGCTGCTCAGTGGCCGGTGAAACCGCTAGCCCGGACGGAGCTCCGGGTCCCGCACCCGGCGTCCCGCGTTCCGCCGCCGGTCGGCTGACCGGGATCGCGGCCGAGCCCGGAGTGCGCAAGCCCGAGCCGCTGCTCGTCATGGACCGGGTGACCCGCACCTTCGGGGGCCTGGTCGCCGTGCGGGTCGAACACCTCGAACTGCAGAGAGGGATCATCACGGCACTGATCGGACCCAACGGTGCGGGAAAGACCACGCTGTTCAACGTCATCAGTGGATTCGACCGGGCCGCCCATGGCCAATGGTCGTTCGACGGAGAACCCCTTACCGGCCGTCCGGCGTACCGGGTGGCGCGGAGCGGTCTGGTGCGAACGTTCCAGCTCCCCCGGACGCTGCCCCGCCTGACGGTCATGGAGAACATGCTGCTGGCGGCCCCTCGGCAACGCGGCGAACGACTGCTGCCCGCCCTGCTGCGACCGTTGTGGCACGGGCAGGAGCGGGCGGCCGAGCGCAGGGCCGACGAGCTGCTGGAGCGGTTCAGGCTGGCGCCCCTCCGCGAGGACTACGCGGGTTCGCTCTCCGGTGGACAGCGCAAACTGCTGGAACTGGCACGCTCGCTGATGTCCCGGCCGGTCATGCTCCTTCTCGACGAGCCGATGGCAGGCGTGAACCCGGCGTTGACCCAGGCCCTTCTCGGACACATCACCCGGCTGCGTGACGAGGGACTGACCATCTGCTTCGTCGAGCACGACATGGACGTGGTCATGGGCATCAGCGACTGGGTGGCCGTGATGGCCGACGGTGCCCTGGTGGCCGAAGGCCCGCCGTTCACGATCGGCCGCAACCCCGCCGTCGTGGACGCCTACCTCGGCAGGCGCCACGACGAACCGGTGACGAGGCCCGAGGAGGAGTGACCATGGCCGAGCATGACGACCGTCGGACGGACACCACGCCCGGCCCCGAACCGGCGCTGGCAGCCGACGGGATCGTCGCCGGATATGTACCGGGAGCGGATGTGCTCCGCGAGTGCAGCATCCAGGTGGGCCCCGGCGAGCTGGTCGGTGTCGTCGGACCCAACGGGGCGGGCAAGTCGACCTTCGTCAAGGCGGTCTTCGGGCTGCTGCGCGTGCGCGGTGGGACAGTACGGCTCCGGGGTCGGGAGGTCACCAACCGGCCCGCGCACGAGCTGGTGCGCCACGGTGTCGGGTACGTGCCCCAGTTGCAGAACGTCTTCCCCGAGCTGACCGTGGAGGAGAACCTGCGCATGGGGATCTATCTGCGGCCCCGGGCCTACGCTCGGCGGGTCGCGGCGATGGAGGACCTCTTTCCCGCACTGGCCACCCGCCGCCGGCAGAAGGCCGGCTCCATGTCCGGCGGCGAACGCCAGATGCTCGCGATGGCGCGTGCGCTGATGATGGAGCCTCGGCTGCTGCTCCTGGACGAGCCGTCGGCCGGTCTGTCGCCTCTCCACCAGGACCATGTGTTCGAGCGGGTGAAGGAGATCAACGGCGCGGGCGTCGCCGTGCTCATGGTCGAGCAGAACGCGCGCAGGTGCCTGCAGATCTGCGACCGCGGCTATGTCCTCGACCAGGGCCGCAACGCCTACACGGGCACCGGCACGGCCCTCCTGCACGACGAGAAGGTGATCGAGCTGTACCTCGGCACCCTCGCCCGCGTCCGCTGACTCGCCCTCCGGGTCGCTCCGCCCGGAGTCCGTGGTCACTCCGGGGTGCTCTCCTGTGTGCGCAGCGTGCGCAGCTGCGCCTGGTCGTCGTAGCCGTACACCTCGATCGTCGCCCGGCCCGGCTCACCTGCGCCGGTGAAGTCGAGCGGACCGCTCACGCCGTCGTAGTCGATGTCACGTCCGGCCGCGAGCAGCTTCTTGCACTCGGCGAACGACCGGCACTTGTCGCCGTCCTTGGTAATGGCGTTCATCTCCTTGGCGAAGACCTCCGGGTTGTCCGACTCGGCCTGCTCGGCGGCGAGTGCGATGGTGTTCACGCAGTCGAAGGCCTGTGGTGCGTACTGCACTTCCTTCAGCTTGGGCGCGAACTCCTTCAGATCCTTCACGTACTGCTCGTTGCCGACGGAGGCAGGAGCCGTGCCCTTCATCCCGGCGAGCCGCTCGGGATCGCCGGAGGAGACCAGCGAGGGCAGTTCCTCGCTGCGCAGTCCGTCAGCGCCGTAGACACCGACACGATCCGGTCCGAGCCCCGCCTCGAGCAGGCCCTGAAGGATCTGAGCACCCTCCTCGAAGGCGATCACCACGACCGCGTCGGGGCCGGTGTTCCTCACCTGCTGCACGATCTGGTCGAAGTTGGTGGCCCTGGGGTCATAGGTCTCGGCGAGCGCCACGGTCGCGCCGCCTGTCTCGAGGGACTCTTCGGTGGCCCTCAGCAGCCCACGCCCGTAGTCGTCCGCCCGGGCGATCAGGGCCACACGCTCGTGGCCGTCCCCCCGCACGACGTCCGCGAGGACCGGACCCTGCAGGACGTCGCTCGGTGCGGTACGGAAGTAGAAGCCGCCGTCGTCGTAGTCGGTGAACGTGGGGGCCGTGTTGGACGCCGAACACTGCACCACTCCTGCGCCTGTCACCCGGTCGATGAAAGCGAGTGACATGCCGGAAGCCGCGGCGCCGATCACCGCGTCGACCCCGGCGGCGAGAACGCGGTCGGCGGACTGAGCCGCGACGGCCTCTTGACCGGCCTCGTCGCTGGAGACCACGGCCGGCACGGGCTTGCCCAGAACCCCACCGGCGTCGTTGATCTGCTGGATCGCGAACTTCACCGACTCGATCTGCGGCGGTCCCAGATAGGCCAACTGCCCCGTCTCCGGCAACACGTAGCCGAACTTCAGCTCACCGTCCTCGTCACCGGCCGGGACGGCGGACGCGGTGACACCGGTCCCGCCAACCGCCGAGATCAAGAGAGCAACCGCACTGGCGCAGATCGCACAACGCCGCGTCGACGCTTTCATGCCCGCCTCCTCTCCTCGGAGGCGACGGAAGGTCGTCAGGCGGCCTTCCGCCTGCCTTCCCTTCCGAGAATAGAACACCTGAACGGCACCCTCACCTGTTGCCGACCGGCCGGCTTCCTCCCGCGGCGGCGCGACGGCCGTCGAGTCGCAGAAGCGGACCGACTGCACGCCCTCCCTTCTGCTCGGCCCTGCGGCTGCCGGCGCGTAGCCGGGGCAACCACGACGGAAAGCTATCTTCCGCTTGTCGTGGACGCGATGATGCACGAATGCAGCGTGTGTCGAAGGCGTGGCGCTGGCCCCTGGGCGGCGTGGCCGCTGCCGGTGCCGGTTCGATGTTCGTGCCGGTCGGCGGGATGCTCTGGACCCATCTGCTGGTGTCGCTGGGCGCGACCTCCGTGCTCGTACGGCTTGCACACCGCGAGGTACCGTTCCCGGTGGCGTTGATGCAGTGGCGCCTGGGAGGCGATGATCCCCGCGTCCTGCGCGCCCGTGCACTCTCGGCGGTGGCATGCCTGCCGCGGGGCCGTGTCGGTGTCGCGGTAACGCGGCTGCAAGAAGTCCTGCCGGAGCTGACCCGCGTGATGGGGCCTGATCACCCCGACACCCTGTCGGCCCGACGCCTGTCGCTGCAGTTACGGGGAGAGACAGGCGGCCTGCCCGACCGCATCGCGGCGATGAAGGCACTGCTGAGCGACGTCAACCGCGTCCTCGGCCCCGGCCACCCGGACACCCTGGCCGGGCACTACTGCGTGGCCGAATGGCTCAACCAGGACGGACGGACCGAGGAGGCCGAGGCCGCCTACCTGGATGTCATCACCACGGGCACCCAGGAGTTGGGTCCCGACCACAACATCACGCTGATGGCCCGCAGTTCACTGGCCATCCTGCATTACTACGGAACCGCGCAGGACAAGCCGCGAGCCGTGGAGGAGATGGCCGCCGTCGTCGACGGCATGGAACGCACCCTCGGCCCTGAGCACTCCAGCACGGCCGCCACCCGCCGCCTCCTCACCCAGTGGAGCAGCGCCACAACCACCGATCCCACCAGCAGCTGATCGGGCTTGTCGCCGCCATCGTCCCGGCCACCGGGCAGGGCGGAGCCGTTCTCGCCGAGCCGAACACCGAACTCGGCGAAGACGTGCCTCATTGCTCTCAACGTTCCGCATCACGGTGTGGGACGGGACGCCGAAGTTGCCCCACCTGCCAGAGCCACCGGATCAGCCGATGCCTGGACGGCACCGGCTGATCGGATCCAATTCCTCTGCCAGGGGTGCCCATGGCGGCACTCTCGACACAACCGCCGATCCCCGAAGGAATCACCGGCGGCTCAACTGCCGCATCCCCCGGAGAGAATGGGCGGCCCACCGGTTGGATGCCCCCATCCAATCGACTGCCGCGAGATGCGGTCAAGGCTCTCCCGGTGGGGTCACGCAAATAGCGGAGCGCAACATTCCGCCCTCTCCGGAGCTGTACCACCTACCGCGCGACGGGTGGGCCCGTCGGCAGCAAGGGTGACGCCGGCTGCTCGCTCCGAGCGTGGATCGCGCACGTCGAGTCGTCCGGTCCCGCGTCGACCGCGGTGATCCGCACCTCCCGCTGGGCTCGTCGCGTACGTCGTCGCAACGGGGGGTGAGCTGTCACGAAGCCCCGAATCGGAGCTTGTACTGCGCTTTCCCGTTGGGAAAGTCGTCGAGTGTCCCACTGCCCCAGTCATGGCGGAAATACGCCTGGTACGTGGAGTCCCGGACCAGCTCGGCCATCCGGTCGATGAAGTAGGGGGAGTCCCCTCCCCCGGCATAGGCGTCGCCCTTACGGTACAAACCCCATTCCGGGTACGACTTGGGCTTGTTGTGCGCGGCGGCGAACGCCTTGAACTCATTGACCCCCATGGCAGTGGTGAGGGTGTGGTTCCACCGCTGCACCGGCGTGGCATCGGGACGCTGCCACCACACGTCGTAGATGTTGAGCCCCACGATGTCGACATAGGCGTCGCCGGGGTACAGCGTCTCGAACGACGTGACCCGGCCCGCGGTGCCAACGGCCATGTTGTAGTCGAACTGGAAGGCCGCTCCGGCACGAGCACGCATCAAGGTGACCACCCGGCGGAACATCGCTCGGTAGGCTGCAGGATCGTCGGTTCCCTGCCACGACCCGATGTTCCTGTTGTTCCCCTCGTAGCCGAGACGGACGACGGAATCTCCCAGGCCGTTTTTGATCATCAGGTCGGCAAGATTCCGGAACTGGCTGTCGTACTGGCCGCGAAGCCCTTCCGCGTAGGTTCCGCCCTTGGGCAGCAACGGCAGTCCGAGCACGAACTCCCGGTCGGCTCCGGCTTTCTTCCAGTCGCCCCAGTACTTGGTTGCGTACTGATTCCACAGGGTGTTCTCGGATGGATCCAGATAGTCGGTCGCATCCACCTGGGACCGGCCGAGCCACGCCCGGAACCCATTCACCTCGGTGGTCTTACCGGGGCCAATGTACACACCGAGGCGAGACGGAGTGATGACACCTTCCGACGGCACGGCCATACAGCCGAGCATAACCAGCGCCAAGGCCAGCATCGTCGCCAACTTGCGTTTCATTCTCATCCTTCTCGACCGGCCCGCGCGAGATGCGGATTTCCACGCCACGACCGCGCCCCGACCACCCGGTGCGCCCCATGGCCCCGCCATTCTCAGAACGGCCGCACACACAGGCAACGAAAGATCGCTACTACGCGGCTACGTAGGAAGAATGGGCCTTGCTGTGGGCTCGTCCGCATGCTGTCCCTCCCCCCTGGCCCACCCAGCACCTGTGACGCCGTCAGAAAAGCCGCACGGCTGACCGGAACGCCGTCGGCGTCGGTCTGAGAGAAGGCACACCCATGGACGGACGTCGCATCCGTTATGCACCACAAGCATCAGTTCGTCCTGGATGGCGCACTGCTACCCGGCGTCGTTGAGGCCGAGCGCAGCATGGCGGATATCACATCAGCGGAAGTTTCACCCGTTCGGAGCACTGCACCCGGCGAACCGCCACCGCGGTTGCCATAGTGGATCGGCAGACGAGCTGCACCCGTCCGGGTGGGCTTGCGGCACGTGAGGCCCGCCCCCTGCGCCTCTCGAACGGGGCACACCGGAGGACACCACGGACAGGCGGAACTCCATGCTGACCGAAATATCCGACTATGACATACAACCGGGCCTTCTGGTGGAATTCTGGGCGCGCCCGCGACTTCCGGGAGAGCCCCCCGACGACAGCCGACCACCGTCGTATCTCCAGGAGGCGCACGTCCGCTCCGTGGACGCGATGCGCCGTGCCGGATGCTGGTCGCCTTCCTGGCTGGCCATGGCCTTCGACCTGCCGGGCAAGGTGGGCGTCGAGCAGCTCGGCTCGGTCCTGTCCGCCTGGATCGACCACCATGAAGCAGTGCGCAGCGGATTCCGGTTCGCCGACAAACACCTGCGGCGTTTCACCTACGCGAGCGGGGACCTGGTCGTACGTCCCCGGGTGGTAGGCCGGTTCTCCTCGGGACGGGCCGTCGGCGTACATCTGGAGGCGGTGTTCGACCGAGCGACGGATCCGCTGGCCGGCCGTCCTCCCTTCCTCGGTGCCGCGGTGGTCCGCGAACGGTCGACGACCGTGTTCACCGCGTTCGACCACAGCCTCACGGACGGATACTCCTGTTCCCTGGTGCCGCACGAGGTGCACGAGCTGCACTCGGCGCTCCTGGCCGACCGCGACCCGGACCTGGAGCCCGCCGGCAGCCACGCCGACTACAGCGCGGCGGAACGCGCCGAGGCCGACGGCATGGAAGCGGATCATCCGGGGGTGCAGATCTGGCAGCGGTTCCTGGACCGCACGGGCGGCGTCCATCCGGAGTTCCCGCTGGAGCTGGGTGTGCCGGCCGGGCAGGCACCCGAGTCCGCAGGACGACTCGAGGACGTGATGTCGGCGCCTGGTGCGGAAGCGTTCGAGGCAGTCTGCAGGCAGGCCGGGGGCCGTTTCCACACCGGGCTGCTGGCCGCCTGCGCCATCGCCGCGTTCGAGGCCGGTGGATCCCAGGACTTCTGCACCACTGTGCCGATGCACACCCGCTTCGAGCCCCAATGGGTGCTGTCGCAGGGGTGGTACGTCAACGTCCTGCCGGTTCACATCCGGGTAGGGGCCACCGAGAGCTTCACCGAGGTCTTCGCCCGCGCCACAGCGGCCATGCACACCGCCCTTCGCGCGGTCCGTGTGCCCAGCATCCGCGCCTGTCAGCTGATCGGCGCGTCCCCGGCACCGCGTTTCACCGTGTCCTACATGGATCTGCGCGTGGTGCCGGGAATCGAGAAGTGGCCGCGGTGGAACACGCGGTGTCTGGGCAAGTCCGACCGCGGTGACCACGTCTTCATGTGGTTCCATCACGGTCCCGAAGGGGTGTCGGTGACGACGGCCCACCCCGAAACGGCCGTAGCGCGGAACAACGTGGCCGCCTACGTCCATCGTGTCCGGCACGTCATGAACACGGTCGCGACAACCGGCGGGTACGAGGTACGCCGGCCCATGGCACGCACCAGGCTGAGCCCACCGGCACCGCTGCACGACTTGTCGGCCCGTAGGCAGGATCCTGCCGGTTCGGATGCGGCGCGTGCGGTCCGGAACACCCGCAGTTCCGGTGACCCCTATGGCTGAGAAGGTGGCGCTCACCGCCGCGGAGGGCATCCACGCCGGCAATCCGAGGGTCCCGCAGACATTCGCCGTTGCGGCGTTGTTCTCCGGCGGGCCTCCGGACCTCGAAGCGCTGCGCGGGCGGGTCGCCGCCCGCTGGGGGCCCGTCACGAGACTCAGGCGGGTGCTTCCGGTGAGCCGCCCTCCGCTCGGGGTGGGCCGGCAACGCTGGGACGTGCTGGACCACTTCGACCCGGCCAGGCACGTCGTCGCGTCCGCCGACGGCGGTGATCTGACGGACCTGCTCGCAGCGACAGTGTCCCGCCGACTGTCCGCAGGCCTCCCGCCGTGGAGGCTCCGGGTCGTACCCCACATCGGCCGCGACGGCTTCGCGCTCGTCCTGACCGTGCACCACGCCCTGATGGACGGAGCATCGGCGCAGACCCTGCTCGACCGCCTTCTCGACGGCCCCTCTCCTCCGGCCGGACGAAACGTCTCTTCGGCACCGGTCGGCGACCACGGCCCCACCCGCCCAGGGGTGCCCACCGGCGACACGGGAGCCGCACGTCTCACGCTCGGTCTGCTCCGCCCGAGCAGACGCCTGCCGACAGGTTCCACCCGAACTCTGCCGCAGGCGACCTGGAGGCCGCTCGATGCCGGAGTGTTCGCAGCGGCCAGAAACGCCCTGCCCGGCCAAGCCGTGACGCGCACCGAGATGGTGCTGGTCGCGGCCGCCGGTGCCCTGAGAGCCGTCTACGGGCCGCCGGAGGCCTGGGCGGGCAGACCGGGGCCGGTCTGCGCCGGAGTGCCGGTCAGCACGCGCTCCGAGACCGGCGAACTCGGCAACATGCTGTCGGGTCTGCGCGTCACCCTGCCGGTCACCGCTGCTCACCCGCGTGCGCGCCTGACCGCCTGCCGGGGGGTTGTCGGCGCCCTGCGCACGGAGCACGCGCAGATCGGCACCCGCGTGCTCGAGACGGCGGGGCGGCTGGGGCCCCCGGCGCTTCGTGGACTGGCGGCTCTCCAGCCGCACATCGCACCGATCGGATGCACCAGCTTCCGCTGGAAGCAGGGCCCTTGGTCCCTGGAGGGCAGGCCGCTGACCCGAGTGATCATGGTGCCCGCCCTGTCCGTCGCGGGAACGTGCTACTTCGTCGTCACCGAATGCGACGATGCCCTTACGTTGTGCGTCGGCGCCCACGCTCCCGCGAGGCACGCGCGCCTCCTGGCGGCCGCCTTCGAACGGGAACTGGCCGTTCTCGCGCCGCCGGAGAGCCTCCCGGTCGGCTGAGCGAACGACGTCCCTGCGGCACGACAAGGCCGACTCGCGAGCGCTTCCGCGCCGGGATGTGTGCACACGTGGCGCCGCGCCGGGTCACGAGGGGCATGACACCGACCGGCTCACGCGCAGCAGTGTGCGCAGTGATGATGCGAGGTGGCCGGACCGGGTAGGTGAGGAAAGAGGGCCGGACACGCGCGAGCGGAGGACGCGCCGATGGATGCCAGCGAGGACATCACGGGTGCATACAACGACGACAGTGTGGTCTTCCGGGTCCTGCGCCATCTCGGCTGGGACACCCTGGCCAACATCGGCTACTTCACGCTGCCCACGGTGCCGATCGCGGCATGGGCCGGTCCGGTGCCGTTTCAGCGCCGTCTGGCGCGCCGGTCCCTGGCATTGCTGGGTGCCGCGCCCGGGCAGCTCGTACTGGATGCCGGATGCGGAAGCGGTGACACCACGGCGCGGTTGGGCACTGCGGGGTGCCGGGCACTGGGGGTGGACGTCCAGCCCGCGCAGATCGACCGGGCACGTCGCCGGTTCGGCGGCTGCTCCGGCACGCATTTCGCCGTGGCCGACGCCAGGGCTCTGCCCCGACAGGCAGCGGGGATCCCGCTGACCGACGGTTCCTTCGACCGAGTGCACTGTCTGGAGGCCGCCTTCCACTTCGGCCACCAGGGTCGTCAGTCCTTCCTGAGCGAGAGCTTCCGGCTGCTCCGCCCGGGTGGCCGACTGGTCCTCGTGGACGTCACTTCCCGCACCGGGCAGCCGATGGCAGAGCTCGACCCGAGCGGACTCGTGCGCGGGACGTGGCGCTTCGACGACATCGAGGCGTACGAGCGGTATCCGCTCATGGCTGCCACGGCCGGCTTCACCACGCACCGCGTCCTGGACTGGACCGCACCGGTCCTCCACAGGGCCGCCCAGCTCTGTGCCCTGTTCACCGGCGCCGCGTCCACCCGGGTCGGCCGTCGGGCACTGATCCTGCGGTGGCCCGGCCTGAGATCCCTGAACGCACGCGACTGGGCCGAGGTGATCGCCGTCGTCCGCGCTCACCGGGCCGTCGGACATGCCGCCTGTTATGCGGCGTACGTCTTCGACAAACCCGCGGACGGCTTCGACGACGTTCCTCTGTAGCGCTCCGGTCACGCCCGCGTACGCGGCATCGGTGACCGCCATCGCCCGGAACAGCAGCGGAGACTCGTTCATGTCTCACTCCGCGGGCCGTCGTACCGGTGCGCCGGATCGGTGCACTTGTGGTCGTGCGCCGCGCCCTTCGACGTCCGGCCGAGTCGGCAGCACGGCTCCAGCGGCGGCGGGGACTGCCCCAGGGCGCGGCGTCTGGCCCAGTCCTGTTCGGCCGTGACCCGCTTGTGGTGGGCGTACTCACGGGCGGCGAGCCAGACGAAGAAGCCGGCCGTGTAGAGCAGGCAGAGGGAGACCGGCCAGTACGGGGTGCGAGCCAGCCAGGCGGCGCCCGCGGTGAAGAGGAGGGCAGCTGCGGAACTGGCGTGGGCGTAGCGGAGGCTGGATGTCACAGCGAGCTCCCGGTGATCGGCGCATCGGTGGGGTGTGGAGCCGGAGGCGGTGAAGCCCTGGCGCGGGTCGCGGAGTCGTGGAGGCGGGGCTCGTCGGGCTCCTCGCCGTGGTCGGACCGCGGTCGAGGACACGTGGGTCGTCGGCGGTCACGGCGGTTCCCCTGCCCCTGCCGTGCGACGGCGATCCGCTCGAACTGTTCGGGCGCTCGGGGGCCGCGCGGCGCCGACCGATGGGAAACGGGCGCCGCCTCCAGGCGGCTGCCCTCGGCGCGGGCGGCGGTGTCGTCCCGACCGCGGCGGGCGGTGCGACGGACGTGCAGGAAGGCGGACCGGACGTCCCGTACCACGGGCATCAGCGGCTCCGGCGGCGTCGGTGGACCAGCTCGCGCACGGCACGTGCCGCTCGGCCGAGGCCCAGCAGGGCGGCACTGATGGCGACGGTTCCGCCGGCGACGAGGACACCGATGAGGCGGGCCCCGTTCACGCGGTTTCCCCGTGCCGGGTGAAGGCGGTCTCCAGGGTTTCTGTGATCACGGGTGCTCCGGGTGGCTGGGAGGACGGCGCAGGTCGCGGGCGGGCGGGCCGGCCGGAACCGGACCGATGGCGGAGGTGCCTGCTGTTCCGGACAGGAGCGGCCTGCGCCCCTCCCTGGTCGGTGCTGCGGGGCACACCGCACCATGTGCAACGGCCGTGGAGCGCGCGGGTCGCGGCAAACCACTCGCAGGTGGTGAGGTGTGGTGATGTGAAGAGTTCAAGGCGCGGCTCTTGCGTCGTGCACCGAGTGCGGTTCGGGCGCCGAGGGCGCCTTCGTCGACGGGCCTCCAGGCGCAGATGAAGGCGTGCCGTGACGGGTGCCGCAGCTCCGGCCGTCACGTCCGGGGGATCCACGCGCGGGCCCGAGCCCACCTACCTCGGGACCATGCGGTGGGAGAGCCGCTGAGGCGAGCCGCGCAGGAGTTGGCCGGCGGCTGGAACCCGAACGCCTCCGAAGGCGTTCTCCTTCTGTGAGTGGGTGGATGTGCCACCCGCCTGCGCATCGGGGACGACGTATGAGTGACAGGGCCCTCAAATTGTTCGAGGCACTCGACCTCGACCAGGACGGGCTTCTCACCCGAGAAGAGGTGATCGTCGCCCTGCGGACGAAGGGACCGTCCCTGGCCGCCTCGGGCGTCCTGCCGGTCTGGGGGGTGCAGGACGCCGACGCCTCCTCCGCGATGTTCGACGCCGCCGACCAGGACGGAGACGCCGTACTGACCCCCGAGGAGTTCACCGCAGTGGTGGACCGGCGGTTCGGCTGGAGCTGACACGACGGGAGCCGTACGAGGAGTGCCCCCGCGTCGGGGTTTGATCCCGACGCGGGGGCACTGCCGTGCGCTGAAGGGGTTGGTTCAGAAGGCGAAGACCGAACCGCCTGCACCGTCCTTGACGCAGGTATTGCCGAAGGTGTGCTCGTAGTCCACGCGCTCGCCGCGCCATACGCCCTGGGCGGTCACGACGACCGGCCGGTACTCCTTCGTGCAGTACCGCCCGTCCCTCTCCCCGAGCGTGATCAGGCGGTCGAGGTCTCCCTCCGCCTCGGCCAGTTCGGCACAGGCATTTCGCACATCCGGGTGCGTGCCGGAGGGTGTGGGCGCGCAGTTCAGCGTGACCGCACGCTCCGCTGTCGTCCCGGCGGCCTTCTCGCCGTGACCGACGGTCAGGACCAGGGCAGAGGGCGCATACAGAGAAGCGGGGGCGCTGGGTGCGGGGGCGCTGTGGGCGGGCGCGCTCAGGGGCCACGACAGGGCCGCAGCGACCAGAGCACCCGCCGTCGTCCAGCGTGTCATCGGTCGCATGGTGTCTCCTTCCGTTGATGTATCCGGTCGCGCCGAAGTACCCGCTTCGTCCCTCTCGTCCCATGAGGGGCGCGTGGAGGGTGTGCCGACAGGACGCTGTTGCGCACTAAATGAGTGGCTTGTTGAGCAAGGCATGTCATTTCAGGCGCGCAGGTGAAGGTTTGTCACGGCGGATGCCGTACACAGCGGATGGCTGAAGCCCAGCGCATACGGAATGGCCTGAACGACTTGCCATGACCGGCTCGGGAGACCGTTGGCCGGTCCGGCCCGTGCTCGGGGCCGGTCAGGGAGTCCGGGGGGACGCGATCCACCCCAGTGACCGCTCGACGGCTCGCCGCCAGTTGTCGTACTCCGACTCCCTGCGCTCGGGGTCCATGTCCGGCAGCCACTGGGCGGCACGGTGCCAGTGCCGGCGCAGGACCTCCAGGTCCGACCAGTAGCCGGCGGCGAGTCCGGCGGCGTAGGCGGCACCGAGGGACACCGTCTCGGCGACCATGGGCCGCACCACGGGCACGTCGAGCACGTCGGCCACGAACTGCATGAGCAGGTTGTCCGCCGTCATGCCGCCGTCGACCTTGAGTTCCTTCAGCGGGACGGGGAAGTCGGCGTTCATGGCGTCGACGACCTCCCGTGTCTGCCAGCCGGTCGCCTCCAGCACGGCCCGAGCCAGGTGTCCCTTGGTGATGTACGAGGTGAGGCCGACGATGACTCCGCGAGCGTCACTGCGCCAGTGAGGCGCGAAAAGTCCCGAGAACGCGGGGACGATGTAACAACCACCGTTGTCCTCCACCGTCCGCGCCAGGGTCTCGATCTCCGGCGCGCTGCTGATCAGGCCAAGGCGGTCACGGAACCACTGGACCAGGGAACCGGTGACGGCTATCGAACCTTCGAGGGCGTACGCAGGCGGCCGGTCCCCGATCTTGTAGGCGACGGTCGTGAGCAGGCCGTGGCGCGACCGGACGACCTCGGTGCCGGTGTTGAGCAGCAGGAAGCTGCCCGTGCCGTACGTGCACTTCGCTTCTCCCGGGGAGAAACAGGTCTGGCCGAACAGGGCGGCCTGCTGGTCCCCGAGGGCCGCTGTGAGGGCAACGCCCGGCAGGACCGAACGGGCACCACCGTATCGTTCGGCGGAGGAGCGGATCTCGGGCAGCATCAGGCGGGGAACCCCGAAGTAGGCCAGCAGCTCCTCGTCCCAGTCGAGGGTGCGGATGTTCATCAGCATGGTCCTGCTGGCGTTGGTGACATCGGTGATGTGCAGACCGCCGTCCGGGCCGCCCGTGAGGTTCCAGATCAGCCAGCTCTCCATCGTGCCGAACAGCACGTCGCCGTTGCCGGCCCGCTGCTCCAGTCCGGGGACGTGGTCGAACAGCCAGCGGATCCGCAGGGCGGAGAAATAGGTCGACGGCGGCAGACTGCAGCGCTCGAGGAAGAAGGCGTCCCCGGGTTGCCGCCGGAGCTTCTCGACGAGCGGTGCGGTGCGGGTGTCCTGCCAGACGATCGCCCGCCCCAGCGGCGCACCGGTCCGGCGGTCCCAGAGCACCGTGGTCTCCCGCTGGTTCGCCAGGCCCAGGGCGGCCACGTCCTCCGGGCCGACGCGGGCAGAGGACAGGGTCTCGGGCACGATGCGCTGCACGTTGCGCCAGATCTCGACGGCGTCGTGCTCGACCCATCCAGGCCGGGGGAAGTGCTGCTGGTGCTCCCGCTGGGCGACCGAGACCAGCCGCCCCTGATGGTCGAACAGGATGCACCGGGTGGAGTTCGTACCCTGGTCTATGGACATCACATACCGTTCAACCATGATCGGATCTGCCTTCCGATGTCGGGGCGGCGGGGCTACCAGCGCATTGCGCCCAGGTCTCTGGAAATCGCCCGTGCGGCCTCCCGTAGCAGGGTGATCAGGGTCGGCCGCGGGTGGCCCTTGCTGTCGCAGATCCTCTCCACCGGGCCGGACAGTCCGATGGCTCCCACCACGAGACCGCCGTACCCCCGGATCGGCGCGGCGACTCCAGCCTCACCCATGCTCATTTCCTGCACCTCGGCGGCCCATCCGAGGTCCCGTACCTCGGCGAGCGCCCGGTTGAGGTCTTCCGTGGTGACCAGGGTGTGCCGGGTGTAGGCGTCCAGCCCGGAACCCAGTGCGGCTTCCAGCGGCGCCGTCCCGAAGGCGAGGAGGACCTTTCCGAGCGAGGAGGCGTGCAGAGGCAGCAGCGAGCCGACGTCCAGGGTCTGGAGCGTGTCGTCCGGCCGGAACACGTGGTGGACGACGAGGACGTTGCCCTCCAGGGGAGTGCCCAGACGGACCGCTTCCCCGCTACGGGCGGCCAGCGCATCGGCCCAGTTGATGGAGCGCGACCGCAGCTCGTTGACGTCCAGGTAACTGGTGCCCAGGTGCAGCAGAGCGGCACCGAGCTGGTATTTTCCCGTCGCCTCGTCCTGCTCCACGAAGTCGACGTGCTGCAAGGTGCGCAGGATGCCGTGGGCCGTGCCCTTGGCCAGCCCCAGCGAAGCCGCCACCTCGCCGAGCCCGAGTCGGCGCGGGCCGGCAGCGAGCAGGCGGAGAATCGCCGCCGCCCGTTCGATCGACTGCACAGGGCCGGCCACAAGGCGAGCCTAGTCCCGCACGCAGGGGTCTGCCGTGCGGGAGTCCCGCCCGATTCATGCCGATGAGGGGCATCGTTCGGTAATGCCGACCGTCATTCGTTGACCGGCCTTCTCCGGCTCCCTAACCTTCCCAGTGCCCCGGCGATTCGCGCCGGCGCCCGGCGCAGGCATGCGGCGCTCACCTAAGGACGGCGGAGATGGCGGTTCAGCTCAACACGCGGCTTCGCGAAGCAGTCGAGCACGTGGGGCCGCTCCCGCATGATCCCGGCATCGTGTCCGCCGTCCGTCGACACGCCAGGGCGGTGCTCATGGACTGGAACGTGTCCCCGGCCGTCGTCGACGACTCCCTGCTGGTCGTTTCCGAGCTGCTCACCAACGCGATCGTCCATGCCCTGCCTCCGGCGGAACTGCGGCTGTCGTGGAGCGCGGCGGAGGGGCTCGGCATCCTGCGTGTCGAGGTCACCGACGGGGGTCCCGCACGTCCGGCGGGTCGGTCACCGGAGGGGATCGACCCGGACGAGCACGGCAGGGGCGAGGACATCGTCAACGCACTGGCGACTCGATGCGGCATACGCGCCCACGCCGGCGGAATCACCCGGTGGGCCGATCTGGTCGCAGCGTGAACCGGGGGCAGCGCGGCTCGCGACCGCTCCGCGCGGAACCTACGTCACCGTGAGACCCTTCTGGACCACGTCCGTACGCCCTTCACGGCCTTTCGGCCCCGGGCGGCGCCACGAATTCGTACGTGGGCGAGGCGTTGAACACGCGTCCCGTGGCCTGGTAACCATGCGGTTCCAGAACAGAGAGAATACGGCCCTTTTCCTCCTCCGAATGCGCCTCGGCGAAAACCCTCGGCCGGTAACGGTGAAGAATGTCCTGAGCGCCCGCGAGTGCCTGTGCCTCCATGCCTTCGACGTCGAGCTTGATGACCGCTACGCGGTCGTTCACCAAGGTATCCAGCCGGCGCGTGTGCAGTGTGTGGTTCACTCGGTCGAGACGGACGTCCACCGTTCCCTCCCTGTCGGACAGTGCCCACAGAGAGGTTTCCACTCGGTCCTCCAGCCCATTCAGGTGCACATTGCGCTGCAGGCGGGTCATGGCTCCCGGCCGCGGTTCGAAGGCGTATACCCGGTCGGACGGGCAGCACAGCGCGAAGAAGATCGTGTGGGTGCCGATGCACGCGCCGACGTCGAGGTACGTGCCGGGAATCTGCAGTGAGGCAATGTAGTCGAGGAAGGCATGCTCGTAGAACTTACCCCGGAGCATCGGCCCGTACATGGTGCCGGGGCACTCCGGGTCGACACCCTCGTCGTCGAAACGGCAGATTGTTCCCGCGTACTTGATTTCGATCACGCATACTCTCCGATCGGTGATCCCCGGCAGGAGTCTTCGGGGGATGTGCGCGAGCCTACAGTCCGCGTCACGCCGCCCCATTGCACCGATGCACGTGTTTCCATTCGGCCGCTGATCGAGTGATGCGAGCCGGAGCAGGTACGAACATTTCCGGTGGAGGAAAAAGGGCCGGTAAAAGCGACCGCACGGCTCGGCTCCCTACGGACACGTACCGGGGCGGGACGGACGAGGATGTCACTGGCCTTCTCGCGGGCGGGTCACCATCCGCTCCAGCCGGTCGAATCGCTCGTGCAGCGCTTCGACGGTCTTCTCGGGCAGGCGATGGGCGCCCTCGCGGCGCCGCTGTTCCCGGCCCACGAACCACGTGGCGAGGGAAGCCGTGACCATGCATTACGTGGTGATGCCGACGATCATCACGACCGCGCCGACGACTCTGCCCCAGGGTCACCAGGAAGAAGTCCCCGTAGCCCACGGTGGCCGCGGTCTCGAGCGACCACCACAGCGCCCTTGGGGTACGAGGTCGGATTCGCCCCGGGGGCGCCGCTCTTTACCGGCTCCGGCATGCCGGGAGGCGCGTTCGAGTTGCCGCGCGGCGGTCGGCACGGTGCGCTGAAGTGGGCCGACCATGCCGGAGAGGAGCGGGAGCGATGACAGAGGAATCCCGCCGTGGTGCCGGTCGGCTTCCCGGAGCCGTGCCGGAGACGTTCGTGTTCGTGTGCGGCGGCTGCGGCTTCGTCTGGCAAGCGGTCTTCCAGGTCGTGTTCTTCACCGACCCCACGTCGCTCTACAGCCAGGAGTACGTGGACGAGGCCGGACGGGCGGTACGGTCGCCGGTCGACGAGGCGGTCTGTCCGCGGTGCCGTGGACGCACGGTCCGCGTGACGACCCCCGGACTCGCCGGGGCCGGACGGGCCTCGTCTGCAGCCGCCCACACTGGGAAGGACCGGCCGTCGCTCGGATGGCTGAGCGCGAGGAGGCGGCGCTCCCGCAGGAAGCCGCCACGGTGATCCGTGGCGGCGTACGTCGTCCTACCGGGCGCGACGTGCGCACGCCCGTCACCGGCGGCGAGGGGCACGACGCCACCGTCCGGCCCGGTGCCCCGGCGCCTCGGTGATCGCGGATGTGTCGGGGGCACGGCATGCCCGCCTCGGTCGGCCGGGATCCCGGTCGGCGGGACCGGCCTCGGCGCAGGGACCCCCGTCACCCGCATGCCGCGCCGACCGTGCCGGACCACGAAGCGCGCCCTGCCCCTTACGGCCGATACTGGGAGATGAGCCGCTGCAGACCGAAGCATGCGGGACCGGTGGGTGCGCCCCGGCGACGCCGCACTACGGGGGTCCCTCAAACGGTGCGAGGTTGATGGGGCGATGGACGACACATCCCTGAAGACGCTCGACGAGAGCCCGGAGGACCCGTTCTCGATCCACCAGTCGGCGTCCGCGGTCCTGGACGACCGGGGGCGGGTCGTCGCCTGGAGCGAACAGGCCACGGGCCTGCTCGGACATCGGGCCGACGAGGTGCTGGGCCGGCCGATGCGCGACGTCCTGGTCCACGAGGGGGACGAGGCCCTCATCGCCGAGGCCGTCGCCGCATGCCTGCGTGATCATGGCTGGTTCGGGCTGCTGCCGGTCCGGCACCGTGCGGGTCACCGCATGTACGTGGGCTTTCGGGCTCGAAGGGTGGACCGGCTGGACAGCACCGTCGAGTGGCTTCTCGTCGGCTCGCGCGCCGAGGATGTCGTCCAGTGGGAGATCGACCGGGCCGTACTGGACGGCTTCTTCCGCCGGTCACCGGTAGGTGTCGCGGTCCTCGGCCCGAACCTCCGCCTGCTGCGGGTGAACAGGGCCATCGCGCGGTTCGGCGGGCTCCCGGCGGAGGCCTTCCGCGGGCTTCGCGCCGCCGACTTCCTGTTCGGTCCGGACGCGGCCCTGGTCGAGGAACGGCTCCGGTCGGTCCTGGAGACGGGCGAGCCGCTGATCTTCGCCGAGCAGCAGTGCCGTCTGCTGCGGAACCCCCAGAGGGAACTGATCGTCTCGGTGTCGGCCTTCCGGATGCAGGATCCTTCGGGCCGGGTGCTCGGCGTCGCGGAGGTCGTGGAGGATGTCACCGACCGCCACCGGGCCCGGCGGCGCCTCGCCCTGCTCAACGAGGCCGGCACCCGCATCGGGAGCACCCTGGACGTGGCCAGGACGGCGCGTGAGCTGGCCGAGGCTGCGGTTCCCGCGCTCGCCGACGCCCTGTCGGTGGATCTGCTGGAAGCCGTAACCCTGGGAGAGGAGCCCGAGCCGGACGCCGTGGGCCCGGTTCGCAGGATGGCGGTCCGCGCCGTCCGGCCCGAGGCACTCCGGGAGATGCACCCGGTGGACCACCTGTTCTCGCACCCCCGGCAGTCCGCGTCGGGACGCTGCCTCGCCGAGCGGCGGTCGGTCCTGGAGCAGGCCCTCGAGCAGGTCGGTCCCGAATGTTCCTCGGGTGGGCGGGACCGGGTGGAGGGCATGCCGGGGCTCGGCTTCCACTCGCTGATGGCGGTGCCCCTGGCCGCGCGCGGTGTCGTCCTCGGCCTGGTCTGCTTCTGGCGGTCGGAACGGCCCGAGCCGTTCGAGGCGGACGACCGCACCCTGGCGGAGGAGTTCGCCTCCCGGGCCGCGGTCTGCATCGACAACGCCCGCCGTTACACCCAGCAGCGTCAGGCTGCCCTGGCACTTCAACGCAGCCTGATGCCCAGCGGGGTGCCCGACCATCCGGCGGTCGAGACGGCCCACCGCTACCTCCCCACTCACGCCGCCACGGGGGTGGGCGGGGACTGGTTCGACGTGATCCCCCTGTCGGGACTGCGCGTCGCCCTGGTCGTCGGTGACGTGGTCGGCCACGGCATGCACGCCTCGGCGACCATGGGGCGGCTGCGCGCGGCCGTGCACACCCTGGCCCACCTCGACCTGGCCCCGGACGAGGTGCTCGCCCGGCTGGACGACCTGGTGGACCACCTGGCCACGGAACACCAGCACGTGGACGGGCACGTCCCCCAGATCGTCGGCGCCACGTGCCTGTACGCGATCTACGACCCGGTATCCCGGCACTGCGCCATGGCTCGTGCGGGGCACCCGCCGCCGACGGTGCGGACACCGGACGGCCGGGTGCGCCAGATCGACGTCCCTGCCGGACCACCGCTGGGCGTCGGCGGGCTGCCGTTCGAGACCGCGGAGGTGGAGCTGGGCGAGGGCACTCTCCTCGCCCTGTGCAGTGACGGGCTGCTCCTGGCCGACCGCCGAGACGTCGACCAGGGTCTGTCGCTGCTGGGCAGTGTCCTTGCCGGTCCGGCGCGCTCGCCGGAGGGAACCTGCAAGGCGGTGGAGGACGCGATGCTGCCCGACCGACCCGCCGATGACGTCACGCTCCTGCTGTGCCGGACCCGGGTGCTCGCGGCCGGGAAGGTCGCCACCTGGGAGCTGCCGGCCGACCCCACCGCGGCTGGTAGGGCGCGTGCGCTGGTGTCGGAGCAGCTGTCCGAGTGGGGGCTGGTGGACATCGCCTTCACCACCGAACTGATCGTGAGCGAACTGGTGACCAACGCGTACCGGTATGCCGGCGGTCCCGTGCTGCTTCGCCTGCTCCGGGACAGCAACCTCATCACTGAGGTCTCGGACGCCAGCAGCACCTCCCCCCATCTGCGTCAGGCCCGGAGCACCGACGAGGGCGGCCGGGGCCTGTTCCTGGTGGCCCAACTGTCCGAACGGTGGGGCACCCGCTACGGCCGCAGCGGAAAAACGATCTGGGCCGAGCAGCCCCTGCCCACCGCGACGAAGGGCGGGCAGGGACACGCGCAGCATGGTGGTGCAGGCATGGTCGACCCCGTACGAGTGCCCACTCCGCCGCTGACAGGTTGCACCGGGCAACGGTGGACGGCCGCGCCGTGGAGGGGGAGCGGACGCGCGATTCCTCTCCCCGGGCGCACCGTCGCCACGCCGTGTCCGGCCCCGTTTCGTGCCGACCTGCGCGGCAGGCCACAGCCGCTGAGTCGGGCCCGCAGGACGGCCCCGCGAGCGGCGGACCGCGGCGGCTGCCTCCGTGATCGCGCTGGTGTCGTGCCGCGTGCAGCGGCTGCCTCCGACGCGGGCCCCCGCGGGTTGTGGTCCGATCGCCCGGCCGGAGATGCGGCTCTTCCCGGCTCGGGCAACAGTGGGACGCGGCGACGATGTGCAGCCGGCCCGTGGTCCAACGAGAGGAAGTCACGAGATGTCGGAACGCAACACCTTCCTGCGCAGCATGCACGACCTGGGGCTGGCCGCATGGTTCGGTGGCTCCCTGATGGGCGCGGTCGGCCTCAACGGTGCGGCGCGAGCCGAAGGCGGGACTCAGGCGACCGCCGCCCGGATCGCCAGTTCCGGCTGGGCGAAGTGGGTGCCGGTGAACGCCGCGGCCATCGGCACCCACCTGGTCGGCAGCAGTGGCCTGCTCGCGGCGAACGCCGCACGGGTGGCCACCCAGCAGGGTGTGGCCGCCTCCACCCTTGCGAAGACCGTCCTGACCGGGGCCGCTCTGGCGGCGACGGTGTACAGCCGGGTGCTGGGGAAGAAGGTCGAACTCGCGTCCTCCAGCGATCCGGAGGACGCCGAGAAGGCCGCCGACCACCCTGTGGACCTCGACAAGGCACAGCGGCAGCTCGCGTTCCTGCAGTGGACCGTCCCGGCACTGACAGGCGGGGTGCTGGTCCTGAACGCACTCCACGGGGAGCAGCAGCGCCCCGAGGAACAGGCCCGGGGGATGTGGCAGCGCGCGATGGACAGGGCGCCGCACATGCCTTCCCTGCCGCACCTGTCGTCGGGGGCGCATTGGCCGTCCGTGCAGGACTGGCGCTGAAACCGTTGTGGAACGGTCGGCCGGCCGGGCCCGGGGGCTCCACGTCGGTCACCGACGGGGCTGCCGAACGTGTCGTGCGGCGACCGCGGACACTGTGCCGCGGAGGAGGCCGGGCCCGTGCGTGAGACCGGGCGACCGGGCTGGGGCGGGCGGCTGGACCCGGGTCGCAGCCACCCGCCGCTCCCCTGCCCTCATCCCGGTGTGATGCGCCCGCGCCAGGCTCCGGACTCGCCGCCGCGCCGCTCGATGTACTCCTTGAACCGTCGCATGTCCCCCTTGACCCGGCGGTCGATCACTCCGATCATGTCCGCGGCCTTCTCCGCGGTGCCACCGGGCTCGACGTCCATCACCAGCTCCACCCGGGTGTGCGTGTCGTCCACGCGCTGGAAGCGGACGGTGCCCTTCTGCTTGGTGTCGCCGGAGGTGGTCCGCCAGGTGATCCGCTCGTCGGGGAGCTGGTCGACGATCTCCGTGTCGAACTCCCTCCGTACCCCGCTGATCTTGGTGGTCCAGTGGTTGTGTCGGTCGTCGAGCTGCCTGACCTCCTCGACGCCCTCCATGAAGTTCGGGAACTCCTCGAACTGCGTCCACTGGTTGTAAGCGGTGTGCACGGGCACCTCGACTTCCACCGTTTCCCTGACCGTGCTCATGTTCGTGCCTCCTCGGCCGATCGACAGCGACGGACTGCACATGTTCGCCGCAGGGTTTCGCGCTGGGGCGAGTACCCGGGAAGCCTCGACCTACGGCCCTGGTGGGGCGCCAACGCCGGCGCACGCAACCCGCGGCGCGTGCCGTGGAGTGTGTCACCGGGCGGGCGTGCAGATCAGCGGGAAACGGGAGGAGCACCATGGGCGCAACGCGACACCACACGGACGAGGTACAAGCCGGCCGGCAGGGCGGACAGCGCCGCCCTCACTTCCGCAGGTGGATGCGCGTCTGGTGGGCCACCATGGCCCTCTCCCTCCTGCTGGCAGCCGTCGCCCACAGCACCGGCAACTCCTTCGTGCTGCCTGCCGCCTTCTTCTACGGTGCCGCTGCCGGCCCCA
This sequence comes from Streptomyces sp. NPDC005931, assembly GCF_042871235.1. Classification (NCBI taxonomy): domain Bacteria; kingdom Bacillati; phylum Actinomycetota; class Actinomycetes; order Kitasatosporales; family Streptomycetaceae; genus Streptomyces; species Streptomyces sp. NPDC005931. The sequence continues at coordinate 294,509 of NZ_JBIAIG010000006.1, read as the reverse complement.
TCGCTCTGCTCGTCGCCACACAGGACCGCACCGGCATCGCGGCATCCGTCCCGGCCGTGACCCTGCTGGGCACGTTCCTGTTCGGCGGCGGAGTCGCCATCGTGCTCGGGGGATTCTTCGACGCGCTGTTCGTGCACCCGCTCGACGGCCCCCGGATCCTGCGCGTCGGCTTCATCGAGGAACCGGCCAAGATCCTTACCGTGATCGCGGTCGCCGCGATCGGCGGCTACCGTACGAAGAGATCCGGGCTCGCCCTCGGCCTGGCGACCGCGACCGGCTTCGCGGTGATGGAGTCCATGGCCTACGCTCTCGCCACCGTCCCCAAGGGCGTCTTCCGCGCCGAGACGGTGGAACTCGTCCGGGGCCTGACCACCCCCTTCGGTCACCTGGCGTGGACCGGCTTCTTCTGCGCCGTGGCCTTCGGGGTGTGGGAAAGGCGTGGCCGCATGGTACTCACCCTTCCCATCGCCGGTGTGTTCCTGCTCGTCTGCCTGCTGCACTCGCTCAACGACGCCCTGCTGACGCTCCACGACGTCCCCGTCGCGGTCCATCTGCTCTACGGCGTCGTGGCTGCCACCAGTTACGTCCTGTTCCACCGTTCGACCCGTGACCTCACCGGGCCGAGCCCGCACCGGGTGCCCGTCCCCGCGGGTTGACCCCGCCGCGGGCGCCGCTCACGGCCGGTTCCGCGGAGCACCGGTCACCCGGTCAGCGCCGCATCACCCGCTGAGGCAGTGCCCAGCCGCTGCCGGGCCACTGCGAGGGCACGGCCCACTTCGCGGGTGCCGGTGAGGACACACAGCGTGTAGGCGATGTCCTCCCTGCGCCGGCGTACGTCACCGGCAGAAGGGTCCTCCGCGTCCTGCGCGGCCAACACCTCGTACTGCGCGACCAACTCGTTCAGCACACCGGGGTGGGCCAGCAGCATGACAAGGACTCCCTTGATGTCTCGCGACTCATGACGGCGTCCGACTACCCGGCCGTCGCCGATGCATACTTCACCATCGAGCGTCCGGCACTCCGACGCGGCGGGCCGCGCCCGACCGAGCGGCTTCACACACCTGGCGCAGCCTCGCCGAGCGGCGAGCGGACACGGCGACGGGCACGTATGCCCGTCGCCGCGAACGCGGACGTCGGGCGTCCCGATCCGGTGGCGAGGACCGGCCGCTCACCCCGGAGCCGCTTGGCCGGCGGAGCCGGGACGTACGCTGGTGGTGACATCGGTTGGGACGTCCCGCGGGGCCCGCCGAGCCGCCGCCACGCCTGGCGAGGAGGCCGGCGGGCCGCCGGGGAGGCGTTCCCGTACGACGGGTGACCGGCATGGCTTCGCTCCAGGACTGCGTCCGGATGCTCCACTTCCTCCTTCGGGCCAGCCATCTGTCCGCCTTTGAGGAACTGCCGGAGCTGCTGGCCCGGTCCGCGACCGAGGCCGGCCTGCACCGGGCACGGATCTACGTGGCCGACATCCAGGGGATCACGCTGCGGGAAGCGACCGGGCAGGGCGCGGACGCCGGAGCCGGCGGCCAGGAGCTGCGCGTCGACGCCACACTGGCGGGCCGTGTGTTCCGCAGTGTGCAGTCCCACTCCGCTCACGTCGACGGACACGTGCAGCACTGGCTGCCCGTACTGGACGGCACCGAACGCCTCGGTGTCCTGCGGATCGAGACGGAAGGTGAAGTGGACGAGCAGACGCAGGCCTCGATGGAGGACCTCGCGTCGTTGACAGGACTGTTGCTGGTCTCCAAACGTCATCACAGCGACTCCTACGCCCGCCTCACCCGAGTCGGTCCCATGTCGGTCTCCGCGGAGATGCAGTGGACGCTGATGCCGCCGCGTGCATTCGCCAACAAGCGGGTGACCATCGCCGCGGAGATGGAGCCCGCCTACGCGACAGCGGGGGACGCCTTCGACTACGCCCTGGCCGGTGACACCACCCACCTGGCGGTCTTCGACGCCATGGGCCACGACACCTCCGCCGGGCTGACGGCCAACCTCGCCATGGCCACCTGCCGCAACCAGCGTCGCCAGGGCAGCAGCCTCCCCGAGGCCCGCGACGCCATCGAGGCCACCCTCATCGAGCAGTTCGCCCGGTCACGGTACGCGACCGCGGTACTGGCCGACCTCGACCTGGAGGCCGGCATGCTGACATGGATCAACTGCGGCCATCACCCCCCGGTGCTGATCCGCGGCAGACGCTGGACCGCCCACCTCACCTGCACCCCGACCCACCCCCTGGGTACCGGACTGGGTCTTCCCACGACCCTGTGCCGGGAACAGCTGGAGCCCGGGGATCAACTGCTGCTGTACACCGACGGCATCGTCGAGGCACGGGACGCCAAGGGACGCGAATTCGGCCGCGACCGCTTCGTCGACTTCGTCATCCGCCACCAGTCCGACGGCATGGCCGCCCCCGAAACACTGCGCCGGCTCGTCCACGCCGTACTGGAGCACCACGACGGACGCCTGAACGACGACGCCACCGTTCTGCTGTGCGAATGGCACGGGGGCGCCGGAACCGCCGCGTCCGTCCGGGAGAGTCACGAGCCTCCGCCGGGGTCGCCGCGGACGCCCCGCTGAAGCCCGCCGCGGTCGGGACCACGGACGGCCGGCCCCACGCCGGAGTACAGCCGTGCCGCGCACTTGTGGACGGGGCCCGGGAGCGGTACGCCGTGCCGGAGCCACCCGCGTCCCCCCGCCCGTCCTCGGCACGTGCGTCGCGCGGTGCAGGTCTCCGCTGCGGCGCCGGCGACCCGCCGCCGGTGCCCCCATCGGGCCCGACCCGGCCCCTCCCGCCCGGACGCGGACGCCGGTTTGGATGTCGCCTGTCCGGTGCATTCCTGCTCGTCGCCGACAAGGGTCGTTCACCTGCGTAAATGATCAAAGCACTGCGGTCGACGCGCGGGGCCGGGTGACCCATCCGCCCGTATGCCGTGTTGCGGGCCTGACGGTCTGTCGGTTCCCTCGGGAACGGAGCACAACAAGGGTGCCGCGCATTCCGGCCGGCCACTGCTTCCTCGGAGGAGAACATGCGTATCAAGTGTGTAGGCGCCGGCGTCGGTCTGGCCCTCGCCACCGTCTGCCTGTCCGGAACGGCCGCAGCGGCCTCGAGCGGCCCCGCGGGTGACGCGGACGTCCGCATCAGCCCGAGACACGCCGCCCCGGGTTCTACCGTCACCGTCAGCACCACGGCCTGCGGCTCGGAGACCTACGGAAAGGGCGAGTCCGAGGCAGGGGGCAAGTTCCACCTCTTCGCGAGCGACCGCGCGGGCGTGCTCTCGGGCCGATTCACGGTGCCGGAAGGGACGACGGCCGGTGATTACACCGTCACCTTGAAGTGCCCGCCCCGGGTCAAGGTCACCGGGACGTACCGCGTCGGCACCGGCAGCCCCAGCGGCGCGATCGACGCCGGTTTCGGGGCGCCGGACGACAAGGGCACGCAACTCGCTCTCGGGGCGGTGCTGCTCGCCGGCGCAGCCGCGGGAGGCGCGATCAAGATGCGCCGCCGCACCACCGGTTCACGGGCCTGACGCTCCGCTCTGCCGACCCGTCCCCGGGCCCGTTCCGGTCCGGGGGTGGTGATCATTCCGCCTTCACTCGTCTCAGCCCCGAAGCGGAGGTCCGCAGCGATGGATTCCGGGAACGAGCCCGTCGAGCCCTCCCCTTCGTGCACCGCCTCCACCAAGTTCCTCGTCTTCCTGCTGCTGACAGGGATGCTGCTGGTGGTCACGGCGCTCCGCGGTGACCAGCCCCCGCAGCCCTCGTCGACACAGGCCTTCTCCCCGCCCGCACAACCCGGCCCCCGCACCACCGTCTCGGCCACGCCCCCCTCCGCACCGACGCTGCCCCCGTCGGATCCGGTCCGGCTGCGGATCCCGGCCATCGGTGTGGACGCCCCCCTGACACGACTGACTCTCGACGGAAAAGGGGCACTGCGCCCGCCACCGGCCGACAAGCCGGCCCTCGCCGGTTGGTACGGGGACGGCACGAGTCCCGGCTCGGTGGGGACAGCGGTCACGACCGGGCACGTGGATACTCCCGCGGGCCCCGGTGTGTTCTACCGTCTCGGGGTCGTGGCGAAGGGCGACACCGTCCAGATCACCCGGGCGGACCGGCGGACTGCCGTCTTCACCGTCGACGCCGTGGAGCTCTACGACAAGGAGACGTTCCCGGACGAGAAGGTCTACGGCAGTTCCCGCCGGGCGGAACTGCGCGTGATCACCTGTGGGGGCGACTACGCCGAGGGCACCGGATACCAGGGCAACGTCGTGGTCTACGCGACGCTGACCGCGGTGGCGTGAGAACGGCGGCGCTGAAGGTGACGACACGTCGTCCTCACGCCTCGTGCCGACGGACCCGGAGCGGCTGCCGGGCGATCGCTCGGGAGCCCGATTCGGAAGTGCTTCGATCGCGGTACGCGCAGTAAAGGACATGCCGCACCAAGTGGTCGCCGATGCGCTGAAATGGCGGGATTCACAGCACGAGGCGGGCGGTACGGAACATGTGTGCATCTCTTGACGATCCGGCACCAGCGGCGAGTCCCGCGATCATCGACGGGTGCCGTTGCAGCACGCCGTTCCGCGAGAACATCCAGTCCGCCGCCGAGGAGAGGTTCCGCGGGCTGCTCGAGGCGGCACCGGATGCCATGGTGATCGTCGACGACACCGGCACCATCAAACTGGTCAACGCCCAGACGGAGGCGCTCTTCGAGTACCACCGGGAGGAACTGCTGGGCCACCCGGTCGAAATGCTGGTCCCGCACCGCTTCCGGGGCCACCACACCCTGCACCGGGGCGGTTACGCCGCCAACCGGCAGGTGCGTCCGATGGGAGCCGGTCTCGAACTGCACGGGCTGCGCAAGAACGGTTCGGAGTTCCCCGTCGAGATCAGTCTCAGCCCTCTCGAGACGGCACAGGGGCTGCTCGTGTCGGCCGCCGTGCGCGACGTCAGCGACCGCAAGGCCGCGGAGGCCCGTATCAACGAACTCGCCGCGCTCGTGGAGTCGTCCCAGGACGCGATCCTGGCCGCCACCCTCGACGGTCACATCACCTACTGGAACGCGGCGGCTGCACGCCTGTACGGCTACACCGCCGCTGAGGCGATGGGCCGGCACATGTCGCTGCTCGCCCCTCCGGAACTACGGGACGACATCGGCCTGCTCCTCAAGCGTCTGCGGCACGGGGAGAAGTCCGAGCACTACGAGACGCTGCGGGTCACCAAGAGCGGGGCGCTGCTGGACGTGGACGTCACGCTGTGGCCGACCAGGGACACCCGGGGCGCGGTCGTCGGCGCGTGCGCCATCGTGCGCGACATCAGTGACCGCAAGCGGGCGGAGGCCGAACTGACGGCGCTGCTGGAACAGCAACGCCACATCGCCCTCACCCTGCAACGCAGCCTGATGGGCACTCCACCGGCCCTGCCCGGTCTGGCCACGGCCAGCCGCTATCTGCCCGCCACTCAGGGTGCGGGCGTCGGCGGCGACTGGTTCGACCTCATACCGCTGGGGGCCGGCCGGGTGGGTGTGCTGATCGGTGACGTGATGGGCCGGGGGCTGGAAGCCGCCGCCGTCATGGGCCAGTTGCGTTCGGCCGCGCACGCGCTGGCCAAGACCGACATGCAGCCTCGTCAGCTGATGCAGGCACTCGACGCGGTGGTCGCCGACCTGGACGTACCCGACCAACTGGTCACGTGCTGCTACCTGGTCGTCGCGCCGGACGCCGGGACGGTGACCGTGTGCTCCGCCGGCCATCTGCCGACCCTGGTCGTCGTTCCGGGTATCGACGTCCGGGCCCTGCGGGCACCGGTCAACGCCCCGCTCGGGGTGGGCAACGTCCTCTACGAGCAGTCCTGCACGGCCGTCGCCCCCGGGGCCACGCTCGTCCTCTACACCGACGGGCTCATCGAGACACCCGACAGTGACATCGAGGCACGACTGGGTGACCTCACCGACACCCTCGCCACCTTCTTCACGGGGGCGACCGGTCTGGAAGCGGCCGCCGACCACGTGCTGACCACGCTGTTGCCCGACACCGAAGGGCACAACGACGACGTGACCCTGCTGCTGGCCCAACTGCCCGCCGCGCCCCTGGCGGCCGTCACCACACACCTGCCCGCCACGGCATCCTCGGTGCCGGCGGGACGCGCCTTCCTCGGCGACACCCTGGCGGCCTGGGCCTGCACCACGCCCGTGGACGACGCCCTGCTGCTCCTCTCCGAGACGCTCACCAACGCCGTTCAGCACGCCGAGGGTCCCCTGGTCCTGCGCTTGTGCCGCACGGCCACCGACCTCACGGTCGAGGTGAGCGACCGCAGTCCGCATCTGCCCCGTCCTCGCATCGCGGACCAGGACGAGGAGTCCGGCCGTGGTCTCTTCCTGGTCCGGCACCTCGCCGAGAGTTGGGGAGTGCGCCCGACGGACGAGGGGAAGACCGTCTGGTTCACCCTGAAGCTGTAACCCGGTGGCCGAGCCGACGACTCCGGTGGCCGGCAACCGCCGCGGCCCGCAGGATGGAGGACCCGGACGGGGGACCCGGGCTCGTGTGGACCACATGGCCGCCCCGCGCGTCCGGGACGGACTCGACGGAACCACCGTCGTGGGGCGTACCGGCTGAAGGGCGCCGGGGAATTCCCGGCGTGACTGGCATGACTGTGGTGAAGGACGGTTCCTGATGGTCGATGTCACGACCGTGCGACGTACTCACGGGGGATCGGCGGCTGCGCCGGAGCACTGCCAGGGGCACGACTCACCCGGTGTCCGTCCGGTGACCCTCGACGCCGATGGCATCACCCTGTCCGGTGTGTTGAGTGAGCCTGCGGGAGAGGCCCCGCGTGCGGTGATCGTCGCCCTGCACGGATGCGGGATGAATGCCCGGTACTTCGACGGTCAGGCGCACCCGGACGTGTCCCTGCTGGCTCTCGGCGCACACCTGGGGTACATGGTGCTCGCTCTGGACCGTCCCGGCTACGGTGCCTCGGCAGCGGCTCTGCCTGCGGGGCAGCGACTGACCGCCCAGGCGGCCACCGTGCGCTCCGCCGTCCGGACGTTCGCAGCGCAGCACGCACCCGGTGCCGGCATTCTCCTGCTGGCGCACTCCTTCGGGGCCAAGGTGGCCTTCGCGGCAGCCGCCTCCTGGGACACGCCCCGGCTGCTGGGCGTGGACGTATCGGGGTGCGGGCGTCGGCCGGCGGTGGGCACCGACGCGGTCTCCTGCCCCCGTGGCAACGGCCTGCGGAGGTTGAACTGGGGACCGCTGAGCCTGTATCCGCCCCGGACCTTCTGGGCGAGCCGGCGGATGGCGGCACCGGTTCCCGCGTACGAGGTCAGCACCGTGGCCGGATGGCAGCGGTTGTCGACGGCCGTGCTGCCACGCGTGCGTGTCCCCGTCCGGCTCACCTTCGCCGAACACGAGACCTGGTGGCGGCACGGCGAGGACGACCTCGCCGACCTGACCGCGCGCCTGTCCGCCGCTCCGCGGGTCGTCGTCGACCGCCTGCCACGGGCGGGCCACAACATCAGTCTCGGCTGGGCCGCCCGCGCCTACCACCTCAAGGCCCTCGCCTTCTTCGAAGAGTGCCTGACGGCCGGTGAGGTGAACCAAGACGTACCGGGCCGGGTGGTCGGCGACACGGATCGAGAACCCGCCACCGGACGAGCCGGCTGACTGAGCTGCCGACGGTCGCCGGAACACCGGCCGTTCGCACATCCGGGGTTCCGACGCCGCACGTGGGACGTCACCGCGGGGCCGACGCACCGCCGGCGCAGGAGTCCCGCCGGTGCGCCGGTCGGTGGGTTACGGGACGATCCTGAGGAGCCTGTTCGGTGAGCCCGTGCCGATGTTGCGCAGGACGCCCGGGGTGGCTCGGTTGACGAGGGCCGCGGATACGGCTGCCGGGCCGGCCGTGGGGTTGGACGTGAGATACATCGCTGCCGCTCCCGCGGTGTGCGGGGTCGCCATGGAGGTGCCGGACAGTGTGGCGGTGGCGGTGTCGCTGGTGTGCCAGCCCGCGGTGATCGCGGAGCCCGGTGCGAACAGGTCGAGGACCGCCCCGTAGTTGGAGTAGGAGGCCCGGTAGTCGGAACTGGTGGTCGCCCCGACGGTGATCGCCGCCGGGACCCTGGCCGGCGAGTAGTTGGCGGCATTGGCACCGGAGTTGCCGGCCGCGACGGCGTAGGTGATGCCGGAAGCGATGGAGTTGTTCACCGCCGTGTCCAGTGCGGTGCTGGCCCCTCCGCCGAGGGACATGTTGGCGACAGCGGGCCCGGTCCGGTTGGTGGTGACCCAGTCGATACCGGCGATGACACCGGACGTCGTGCCTGAGCCGTCGTCGTCCAGTACTCGGACGGCCACGACCCTCGCGGCCTTCGCCACCCCGTAGGTGGTGCCCGCGACGGTGGTGGCCACATGGGTGCCGTGGCCGTTGCCGTCGGAGGCTACGGTGTCGCCGTCGACCGCGTCGTATCCGTGGGTTGCCCGCCCGGCGATCTGCTGGTGGGTGATGCGCACGCCGGTGTCGATCACGTACACGGTGGTGGACCTGCCCGCGGAGTCGGGGTAGGTGTAGGTCCGGCTGAGCGGGAGTTGGGCCTGGTCGATGCGGTCGAGTCCCCAGGGAGGGTTGACCTGGGTGGCGTCGAGACGGACCTTCTGGTCCTGCTCGACCGATGCCACGGCGGGGTCGGCCGCCAGACCCCGCGCTCCCGCGGCGCTCACACGAACGGCGTAGCCGTTGAGAGCGGAGCTGTAGGTGCGCCGGACGGTGGCGCCGTACTGCGCTGCGAATGCCTGTCCTGCCGGCGAGTCCGCCCTGAATCGGGCGGACGGCTTCAGGGTGACGATGTAGCTGTTGCCGACGGCGTCGGGGGAGTCCGCGTGCAGGATGGTGGCCCTGGCCGGCGTCGCCTCGGCGGGCAGAACCGTGCCGCAGCCGACGGCTGCCGTCGCGGCCGCGGCGATCGCTGCTGCGAGCCGTCTGCGTTTGATGGGCGTCTTCGACATGGTGAAGCCCTCTCCAACGCGCGTCGGCGCTGAGTGCCGACGCTGGGCTCCGAGGATGTCCAATCGGCCGTACGGGAGGGCGGCGCACGAGCGGATGTCAGCGCGGTGAACCCGTTCGTGGGACGGCCGCATGACCCGAATGCCGCCCGTACGCGCGCCGACCTGGCGCACGTTGCCGCCCGTGGCGGGGCGCCCCGACCATGGCGGACGGCTCAGCCGTCCCTCCCCGTTTCCGCACGCGGCACGAGCGTCCGGCGTGTCCACAGGCTCAGCAGTACCGTGCCGCCGACGAGGAGAGATATCGGGTCGTAGTCCAGTGGAGCCAGCGCATACCCGAGCGCGGTGACCGTGCAGACGGTCAGGACCACGAACGCGGCGGCACCTTCCATCCCCAACCGCAGCATCGGCCGGCCTGCGCCCAGCACGCTCGCCCCTCCGGGCACCCACGGGGCGACCGCCAGCACCAGTAATCCGGCAGTGACGCAGGCACCGGCGGACTGCGCGGACATCACCCCGGTGGTGTGCGGGCCGACACTCCACAGGCGCAGCGTGTCGCCGAGCAACGTCATGGACAGCCCCACCACCGCCACGCACACCGTGGCACGCTGGTCGCCCCGTACCAGACGGCGCAGGGCGCACAGGAAACCGAGGAAGACGACCTCCCCGGTCCACAGGACGCCCACCATTCCCGTCTCTGGCCGCCAGCCGTCACCGGCCCTGCGCAGCAACAGCCATCCCGCCATGAACACGGACCCTGCTACGACGACGCCGTCCAGGACGCGCTTCAGCCACATGCGGCGCCCCGCGCCGGCATCGGCTGCGACCACCAGACCGACCATCCCGAGCCCCACGGTCACCGTCACGCCGGTGACCATCAGCGGAACGAGCCACGGCCGGGCATCCGCTCCTCTCGCGGACGGGTGAGCGGAGAGAACGCCGACCGCCAGCCGGTACACACCACCGGCCGCCGCCGAGCCCGCAAGCAGCAGGAGCCGCGTCCTCACCCGGTGGCGCGCCTCTCTGGAGCGAAGGCCCAGGGACACGGTGAGCGCCCAGCACCCGACGGCCGGTCCGAGACCCGCCAGGGGCACCGGGAGGCTTCCGGCCGCCCACCACCACCCGAGGATCGTCAGGGCCGCCACCAGGCATGGAGCACCGGCCGCGCCCAAGGCCTCCTCACCGATCGGGCGGCATCCGCCCTGCCGGACCCTGGGCGGGGTCGGCGACTTCCCGAAGCCCAACATCAGGTGGCCTTTCAACCGGCGCCCGTTCGCAGGTCTGCCCCGCCTGCTGCCGGCGGATCTTCGGCGACCGTAATCCAGTCGACCTCACGGCTGAACCGGAAGGCCCACTGATTCACTCGTTGTGGGTAAGTGGAACCATTTCCTGGCATCCAGGCACTCGGCCGTGGCGGCCCAGCACACGCCGCTCAGCATGCGCACGATGCAGCCCGGCGACACGGTGATCCAACGCTGCACGAGGCACGGCCCACGGCAGGAGGACACGGTCGCTGTCGCAAAGCACGGTCACTTGTCGGACTCACCTGCCGACGTGGGCCGAAGACAGCCGGAGTGCAGATTCTTGAGTCCGGACGCGCACATCGCTCAGGATCGGCGGCTACGACGGCCGGCCCCCTTCACAATTTGGTTGCTTTCCGTAACTAGACATGCGCACAGCGCAATCGACTTGACGAGAAAGGCCCTTGAACGGGGGCGCTCTGCCGCAAAAGACTTCAGGGGCAACAAGGCCGTACTCGCGTCCCGTGGCTCCGCGGTACGGCGGTCACCGACGCAATGTGAGGAGAAGCTGTCATGCCCGACGCAGCCGAGCGTCGAGATGCCGCGTACTCGATCACGCTGACCGACGGCGCCACCACCCGGACCCGGGAGGCGGCCGCGGTCGACCTCGCACCGGTCCAGGAACTGCACCGTCGTTGCTCACCGGGCAGCCGGGCCCTGCGGTACCACAGCGGCAGGTCCGGGATCTCGTGCGCCGAATGGCGTCAATTGGCCGATCCGGAGCGCGGCACCACCCTGGTGACCACTCCGGCCGAGCAGGAGAACCACATCATCGCCGTGACCAACGTCATGCACACCGAACAGCAAGGGGTGGGGGAACTCGCGATCCTGGTCGAGGACGCATGGCAGGCCCGGGGACTCGGCACCGCGCTGGCCGAGCACGCGGCCGCCGTGGCCCGCGACGAGGGTCACCACACGTTGACCGCGTCGGTCGTGGCGGGCAACGAACCCATGCTCCACGTACTGGAACACCTGAACGCCCAACCGGCCGACGCCACCGGGTCCGTGATCGATCTGCACATACCCCTGTATCCCGGTGCGGCGGAGGCTTCAGCCCGATCGGACGGCGTCCGCTCGGCTCCGCCGCAGACGGAAGGGTCCACTACGAAGGCTCACCTGGGGGGTGCCTCTTCCCGGCGGCGGCGCGCCGAGTAGGTTTCGCCCAGCTCGGGCATGAGCTCGGGTGCGATGTCGATGGCCGGAAATGCGCGACAGCGCGGTCGGCCCGTCAACACTCGCACCGGGACCCCGAACGCGAGCGGCGCCGTCTCGGCCGTCGAGGGCCGGGGGCGCCGCCGCAGCGCAACCGCTCCCCCGCTCCCCGGCCTGACCGCTCGACAGGGTCGGCGCGTGGGCCCATGGGCTGTCCACAGGGTCAGCGGTGCCGCTTGGCAACGGCACCGCCCTTCTCCTTCGCCGCCTGCTCCATCGACGTCCTGTCACTGTGCTGTGCACCGCCCGGTCGAGAGGTGTCGTCCTGCTCGTTGCCTCGACGCGGTGCGGTCCGGTCGGCGGCCGCCGGCGAACTGCTCGGTGGCTTCCGCAGCGCCTCGTACGAGGCGGGCGACGTGCGGGCGGGGGAAGTCTGCGACGCGTGGGGAGTGGCGGGAACGGCCTGCCGCCGGTCCTCCGACCGGTTGCCCGCGCGCGGCGAGGCGGCGGAAGGCGGCGTCTGTGCGGGCGCGGACTCGAGCGAGCCGGGTGCGGCCCTGTCGTCGCCGGCCCCCTCGGCGTCCAGCGACACGGCGAACGTGGCACCGAGGACGGCGGTGAGGACCGCCGTACCGGTCGCAAGCACTCGACGGGGGCGACCCGCTCCCGGTCCGCGCTGCCGCCGGGTGCCCGGCCCTGCGGGCGCCGGAGCGGAACGCCGCCACCGTTTCCCCGGCCCTCCTGGCGAGGTGGTGCGATCCGGGATGGCGCAACCTACGGCACGGACACGACCGGCAGCGGTCCCGGAGAGGGAACCGAAGCCCGAACTGCCGAGGAAAGCCAGTACTTCGGCGCACTCCTCGGCATCGGGCCGCGCCGTCTCCTCCAGGGCCGTCATGGCGTGCAGGAGCCGGGCCAATTCCGCAGGCACGAACTCGGGAACGGTCGGCCGACGATGCATCCGGGCCACCGCCGCCTCCAAGGGCGTGCCCTGGTACTCCATGTGCCCCTTGAGCCCCTCCAGCAGGACCAGACCGAGGGCGTAGACATCGGCGGGCGGTCCCACGACCCTGCCCTGCACCTGTTCAGGCGCCAGGTACGCGGCGGTGCCGAGGAGCTCGCCGGAAGCCGTGTGCCGCGTGGCGCTCACCATCCGGGAGATGCCGAAATCCGCGAGGTACGGGGCACCCGACGCGTCCAGCAGAACGTTGGAGGGCTTCACGTCGCGGTGCACGATGCCGGCGGCGTGCACATGGGCCAGAGCACGCGCGAGGCCCAGGCCGAGCTCCACCACGTACGCCGGCTCCAGGGCCCCCGCCGCAATGCGCCGGGACAGCGTGGTTCCCTTCACCAACTGCATGACCAAGTAGGCGCAGTCGTCGTACCGCCCCGCGTCGTACAGAGTGACCAGCCCCGGGTGCTGAAGACCTGCCAGGGCGACGGCCTCGTCGGCGAATCGCTCCCGCAACACCGGGTCGCCACCGGGCCGGAAGACCTTCACGGCCACCGGACGACGGAGACGCAGATCCACCCCCTCGTACACGTCGGCGACCCCTCCGGCACCGATTCTGGCGCCCAACCGGTACCGGTCGCCGATGACTTGAGCGGACCAACGGGGCTCCGTCGGGGATACTGATCGGCGAGCCGTCATGTGTGGTCACTCCCGTTGCTGCTGTGACGAGCTGGGCACGCGGACATCGACGCCGCTTCGTGGCGTGTACCCGGCGCCGCCCGGCCCATCCAGGAAGCACCGGCAGCGGTCGCCATCGTGTGATCATTCGCGGACGAGGGCAGGCTGCGGTTACGGATTCGGCCGGCCACAGGGGGTACGCGTGTCGGGGGCAGACGAGAGACGAAACGGGCCGGTGGCCCGGCGCGTGGCGCTGTGGCTCTTCCGTTGCACGGTGGCGGTGCTGGTGGTGGTGTTCGCCGTGCGCGCCTTCGAGGAGACCGCCATCGCCGGCGCGCGGGACCACGGGCGCCTGGATCAGGTGAACGCCACCGTGGTCTCGGTCCGGTCCCAGACCCATGAGGGGTGCTCAGGGACGGGCCAGGACAAGAACTGCCAGAACACGGAGACCTGGCGGACCTACGACCTCACCTTGCTCGTGGGCACCGACACGAAGAGCGTCTCCACGGGGGACATCGGCTCCTGGGCCTCCTTCTCCGAGGGCGGGCGGGTGCGGGTGGGCCTGTGGCACGGAAAGGTGATAGAGATCGAGGGGCACGGGGTATGGCATCCATGGGGCGTCGGTACACCTCTGGTGGCCGCCTTCTTCGTCCTCTACCTGCCCGCCATGGGCTACCTCGTGTCCCTGGCCGTGACGACGGCGGCGTGGCGCCGCGGCCGGAACGGACGTGCCGGACCCGGCCGGGACCAGCGGGTGGCGGCCAACATCTTCGGTGTCCTCGCCGGCCTGGCCACCGGCGTCGTACTCCTCCTGGTGGCCGCGCTGCGTCAGTCCGCACTGCCCTGGTGGCCCGTCGTACCGGTCACCGCGGGGGCGGCCGTCGCCTGTGCGCTGCTGGGTCTCTCCGACAGGAGGCGGGAGCGGACCGGTGATACGCCACCGCCCGAGCAGCGGACGTATCCGGTCGCACCCTAGCCCGCCGGACCGGGCCCCGGCGGGCTGCCGGCCCGGGGCGGCCCGCCCTCGTCCCCCAGTGCGTACGAAGTCCGTGGCACCGGTCGGCGCGGCGCGCTGCCCCTCCGGACCCATGTGGCAGTGTGAGCCGATGCGTGCAGTCCAGGTGCTCCCGACCGTCGCGGCTCTGGCTCTCACGGCGGCAACCCTGCTCACCTCGTGCGAAGCCGACACCCGCACTCCGGTTCGTACGCAGACGCCGGCCCTGTCCCCGGCCGGAAGCGTCGAGCAGTTGGAGGTCAGGGTCCTGGAGGTCCTCGCCCATGATCCGACGGCCTACACCCAGGGCCTGGAGATGCGGCACGGCACGCTCTACGAGGGGACCGGCATGGCCGGGCAGTCCTCCGTCCGTCTGGGCCGACCGGGTCGGCCTCCCACGGTCCGTGTCGATCTGCCCGCCCCGTTGTTCGGGGAGGGGCTCACCGTGCTCGGGCGGACACTGTGGCAGTTGACCTGGCGAGACCACATCGCCATCGAGCGCGACGCCAGGACCCTGGCGGAGTTGCGCCGGGTCCGCTACGCGCAGGAGGGCTGGGGTGTGTGCCACCAGTCCGGGCGGGGACGGCTGATCACCAGTGACGGTTCGGCACGGCTGACGTTCCGGGATCCGCGGACGCTCGACCCGACCGGTGACGTCCTGGTCACCCTGCACGGCCGACCTGTAACGCAGCTCAACGAGCTGGAGTGCGTGGGTGGCAGCGTCTACGCCAATGTCTGGCCCTCCCACCGCATCGTGCGCATCGACGCGGACACCGGTGAGGTGACCGCGGAGATCGACGCGTCGGGGCTGCCGCCGTCGGAGGCCCGGCGGCCGGGCGACGTGCTGAACGGCATCGCCGCCGTCCCCGGCACCGATGAGTTCCTGTTGACCGGCAAGTGGTGGCCGAGAATGTTCCGCGTGGTCTTCGTACCCCGATGAGTCCTTCCCGGCGGCGTCGGGGACAGGGGCGCGGCGAGGCCGCACCGGACCGGTCAGGCGCCGGTCGGGGTCATGGGCGCCCGTCCGCCGCTCGGCGAGGCGTGCCGCACACGACCGTGCGCGGCGGGATACTGAGGCCGTGCTGCTGCCTACTCCTGCCTCATCGTCGTCGGGCGCCGGGGACAGGCCCTTTCGCGTGCTGTTCGTCTGCACGGGGAACATTCACCGCTCGCCACTGGCCGAACGGCTGCTGACGGCCCGACTCGGCTCCCTCGCGGTGCCGACGGCAGGATTCGAGGTGAGCAGCGCCGGCACCGCGGCCAGGGTGGGAGCGCCCATGGATCCGGTGGCCGCGACCCTTCTCACCGAGCTGGGCGGTGACCCCTGTGGTGCGCCCGCCCGCAAACTGACCGCGGCGTTGGTGGAGAGGGCCGATCTGGTGCTGGGAGCCGCGGTGGAGCACCGCGAGGCAGCCGTGCGGCTGTCTCCCCTGTGGTCCCTGCAACGTGCCTTCACGCTGCGCGAGTTCGCCCGGCTGCTGAGACCGGAGGACGCCACCGGTGCGGCGGATCCCACCGAACGAGCCGCAGCGCTGGTCAGCGGAGCCGCGGCGCGGCGGGGAGCCGAGCGCGCCCGGAAGGACGACGATGTGATCGATCCCTACGGTGCGCCCGTGCGGGTGGCGCGAGAGGCCGCGGCGCGGGTCGCCGAGTCGGTGGACCGGATCGCCGCGGCGCTTCTGGCCCCGCTCCCCTGACCCCTCGTCTCCTGCAGGGTCCGAAGGGCGGTCCCCCAGGGGACACCCGGGAGACAGCGCGACCAGGCCCGGGAGGCCGGTGGTCAGTCGCCGCACAACCGGGGTGGCCGCACCACTTCCTCGAGGGGACGCACCAGCGGCTGACGCAGCACGGCCGGGGGCCGGTCCGAGGCGCTCTCCCGCAGGTGGAGCACCAGCGTCCGTGTGGCGCCTGCGCGCAGCTCCAGGTCGAGGGTGAACACCGGACGGCCACGCTCGGCAGCCTGCTGGACGAGGACCGGCCGCCCGTCCAGCACGGCCTCGTTCAGCCTCGCCCCCTTGGTCGCGTAGTACGAGACGAGCAGGCGGTTGTCGCCCGGGCGCGTCGGATACGGCGGGTCGTCCACCCGCTGGGTCACGTACGGAGGGAGTCCTGAGGCCGGGGCCCGGTTGGTCAGGCGCACGGTCGCGGTGACCTCACGACCGGCCGTAACGCACCGGCCGGGCGCCCACTCCAGGCGCCGGTCCAGGTAATAGTCCAATTTCGTGCCGGCCGCGTTGTTGACGATCAGTCCCGCCAACGGGTCGGACGTGTCGGGCAGCGCACCGCCGAACCGCCGGCGTTGCAGTTCCCGCTGTTCGGAACCGTGAGCGCTCCACACCTTGACCCGGCCCTCCCCCAGTTGCCCGCTCAGTGCGGCGAACAACGCCTGCCGACGTCGCGGATCGCCGGCGGCGCCCAGGAGCCGCTGAGCGACGGCACGGGCCACGTCGAGGAAGAAGCGCTTGCGCTCACGCGTGTCCCGGTAGGCCGCGTAGCTGCTGCGCTCGGTGAGGTCGACGACGTTGCCCGCGGTGACTTCGGTGCCGTCGGGCAGGCGGGCGGGGCCGGATGCGACGAGCAGTCCCGACAGCGCTCCGGGATCGAGTGCGAGCGCGCCGTCCACCCTCTCACCCTTGTGCTGCCGCCATGCGGCAGCCCAGATGCGAGCCGCGTAGGGGAAGTGCGGACTGAGATTGGAGTTGACCCACGTACTGGTGGGTGCGTTGTGCCCGTGCAGCGCGGCGTACTCGTCGCCCAGGTCCACTGCGGCGACGGCCTGGGCCATCTCCGTGTCGTTGCCGAAGGATTCGAAGGCCAGCCGCCCGCGGTCCGCGGTGAGGACCGCGAACGCGCCGGGCAGTCCGCCTGTCCCCCGTGCCTCGGCCGTGTTCTCGAACACCACGACATACCGCCTGGGTCCCCGTTCTCCCAGCATGGACGGCATCACACGCGCCGCCGCGGCGACATCGCCGGTGGCGGGGACGAGCCGGTCGAGCCGAGCGAGAAGCCGGTCCCTGGCCCGGTCGACCGACGGCAGCCAGGTACGGCGAGGCAACGCGTTGACGTCTTCGCGTGCGTCGGAGGCACTGAGCGCGGCCCGGCCGAGCTCAGGAGCTGCTCCGCGCAGTGCCGAGAGGTTCACGGGACCATCGGCCCGGGTGCCGGCGGTGAGTGCGGTGGCGGTGTGCGCCAGAGGACGGATGACGTGCCGGGCCAGGGTGTCTGCTGCCTCGGCGGCGCCGCGTACCGTGCGTGCGGGACCGCCCAGCACGGGTACGTGTGCTGCCGCGTACCAGGCGGGACCACTCGTGAGACGGTGTGCTCGTGCGGCGTGTTCGGCGGCCGCACGTACGGCGGCCTGGGTCCGGTGCCGTGCCGGGGGTCCGGCCCCCTGCGCCGGCGCCGCGGGGGAGCCCTCGGCGACCTGCTGCTGCAGCGACTCCAGGGCCTGCTGGGAGGCCAGCAGTTCGCTGCGGGCGAGCAGTCCCGTGACGGCGACCCAGCCGACGCCGGCCAGCGGGACGCCCGCGAGGACGGACACCAGCAGCCTGGCCCGATGGCGGCGGAGCCATCGGACCAGGCTGTCGGCTCCACGAGGAGCGGGGTGTTTCCTTCGGACCGGCCTGCGCATGCTGTGGCCCTGCTCAGCCCTGCTCAGCGCGAGTACGACGGCGTCGTACGACCGTGACGGCCTTGACCGCGACGGCCGCGAAGGCGGCAGCCCCGCCCGCCACCGCCCAGTTCGTCTCCGAGCCGGAGTCCGTGGACCCCGTTGCCGTGGCGTTGCGACCGGCGGCGTCGTAGCCGGCCAGCGCCACCTGCCCGGTCTGCGCGTCGCCGGGCGCCACCGGCCGCCCCTGCGTGTCGACTGCCCTCAACGACAGCGTCTTTCCGTTGCCGGTGACCGTGGCGGTCCCCGGACCGCTCGGGATCCCCTGCTTCAGAACGAGGGAGGCCTGCCGGTCCAGCTCGCCGTTCCCCTCGCTCCTGGCCCGGTCCGGCCCGTCTCCCTTTCCGCCGTCCCCCTTTCCGTTGCCCGCGGTCACGGTGACCGGTGCGGAGACGCTTCCGGACTCCTCCCCGGTCAGCGTGAACAGGTAGGGACCCGGTGGGGTGTTCTTGGGTACGACGAAGCAACCGATCACGGTGCCGTTCTCGTTGGCGCGGTAGACCGGCCCGCACTGGATACCGTGCGGCCAGCCCTTGCCGTCCCCTCCGCCGGACGACGCCCGGCTGACGACGACGGAGGACTGCGGGACGAGCGCGGCAGTGACCTCCTCACCGGGCTCGAAGCCGCCCGCGGAGAAGAAGATCACCCCGCCCGCGGGCACCGTGGTGCTGCTGAGCTCGGGGGGATAGGGCTGGTAGGCACTTGTGGGAGCGTCGGCATACGCCGACTGCGCGCTCGCCAGGGGAACGGCGGCGATGAACGTGACAGCGGTGGCGGCCAGGGCGGCCCGCCACGGTGAAGACCTGAGCATGTGGGTTCCTCTCACCAGCTATCTCGTGTCCGGATGGCGGCGCCGCCAGGGAATTGCTGATATCCAGCTATATACGGACCTGAGGGCGTCCGCTAACGCGGAGGGCGGCACGCGCCCTCCAATGGCCCACGCCCGGGCCCCGTGCGGCCACGTGCCCGGACGGCGGTGGCTCGCGCTCGGCGATCTCAGTAGGCTCCGCTGCCACGCAGCACGGCGGGCAGCGTCCGGACGAGAATGGCCAGGTCCTTGCGGATCGACCAGGTGTCGACGTACTCGAGGTCCAGACGCACGGCGTCCTCCCAGCCTAGGTCGGACCGGCCGCCGATCTGCCACGGTCCCGTGATTCCCGGACGGACCAGCAGGCGGCGCCGCGCCTCCCCGGTGAACACCGAGTCCTCCACGGGCAGCGGCCTGGGACCCACCAGCGACATGTGCCCCATCAGCACGTTGACCAACTGCGGCAGCTCGTCGAGGGAGTAGCGGCGCAGATGGCGTCCCACGGGAGTGACACGGGGGTCGTCGCGGATCTTGAAGAGCTGCCCGTCGGCCTCGTTGCGGACGGCCAGTGCCGCCCGCAGCGCATCGGACCCGACCTGCATGGTGCGCAGCTTGAGGACGTGGAACTCCTTGCCTCGCCACCCGGTCCGGCGCTGACGGAACAGAACCGGGCCGGGGGTGTCGGCCCGCACCGCGACAGCAGCCGCGAGGAGGACCGGCGCGATCAGCACGAGCAGGACGGCGGCCACCACGACATCGATGATCCGCTTGACCGCCCACACCACCCGTCCCCGCCGACGGCTCCGACCCGGTCGGCGGGGAGGCGTCTCCACGGCGGACACCGGCATGTGCGTACACCTTCTCCCTACGGCAGAACGGGTGAAACAGGCTCCAACGGCGGGCAAATCCATATCCGGAAAAGTCCTGACTCACCCATAACTGATACATGAATAGAATCACGACGTTTGCCCGAGTTGCGGCATTGACACTGCAAGGAGCCCCGTTCACCAGCCTGTCCGGGGCATGCCGAGAGGACCTGGATGCGTGCGGTAGTGACGGGTGGGGCCGGGTTCATCGGCTCCCACGTGTGCGAGCGGCTTCTTCACGACGGCCACGAGGTGGTCTGCGTGGACAACTTCCTGACATCGAGCGTGGACAACATCGAGCACCTCATGGACGATCACCGCTTCCGGCTGGTCCCGGAGGACGTCACCGAAGGCCTGGACGTACCGGGGCCGGTCGACGCGGTCCTCCATCTGGCCTCGCCCGCCTCGCCCGTGGACTATCTGAGACTCCCCCTGGAGACACTCCGGGTGGGATCGGCGGGCACCTGGCACGCCCTGGATCTGGCCGCCGCGAAGGGTGCCCGCTTCCTCCTGGCCTCCACCTCCGAGTCGTACGGCGACCCTCTCGTCCACCCTCAGCCGGAGGGCTACTGGGGCCACGTCAACCCCGTGGGTCCCCGTTCGGTGTACGACGAGGCCAAGCGCTTCGGCGAGTCCCTCGCGACGGCCTTCCGCAGGAACCGAGGTGTGGACGCCAAGATCGTGCGCATCTTCAACACCTTCGGCCCCCGCATGCGCCCGGACGACGGACGGGCCATTCCCACCTTCATCCGCCAGGCACTGCGGGGCGACCCCATCACGGTCACCGGGGACGGGAGTCAGACCCGGTCGCTGTGCTACGTCGACGATCTGGTCGACGGGCTGCTGCGGATGCTGGCCAGCAGCCATGGCGGACCGGTCAACCTGGGCAACCCGCACGAGGTCTCCATGCTGGAACTGGCCCAGTGGATCGGGAAGCTGACCCGGACGACGTCGAGGATCACCCTGATCCCCCGCCCCCAGGACGACCCGGAACGGCGGCGGCCGGACATCACCCTGGCCCGACAGGTGTTGCAGTGGGAGCCCAGGACGCCGGTGGAGACGGGACTGTGCGACACCATCGCGGATTTCCGCCGTCGCGTCGATGCCGAGGAGGGCCGCCGCATCGGCAGCCCGGTCACCGCGCCCCCGCTGCACAGTGAAGTCATGTCATGACGGGCGCGCCGGAAGCGGAGCGGACCTGGGCGGCACCGGATGCCCCCGTGGTCGAGTGTCTGGGCGTACCCATTACCGCGCACACCCGCGAGAGCGCCGCGCGGCACGTCCTGCACCTCGCCCAGATGATCCGCGAGAGCCGGCTCGGCGGCACACAGGGCGGCTCCGGCGTCGTACGCGGCAGTGACGTCCACCTGTCCAACGCCTACACGCTCGCCCTCGCGGACCGGGACACCGAACTCCGCAGCGTTCTCAGTTCGGCGTCCCTCAACCTCCCCGACGGGCAGTCGGTCGTCTGGGCCAGCCAGTTCCTGCACCGCGACACCCCGCTCCCCAGCACCCGGGTGTACGGTCCCGATCTCGTCCTCGATGTCTTCGCCCTGAGCCAGCACACCGACGTGCGTCACTTTCTCCTGGGGTCCACTCCGCAGGTACTGGACTCACTGCACCGGGAACTGCGGCGGCGATTCCCCGCGGCGCAGATCGTCGGCACCTGCTCCCCGCCGTTCCGACCGCTGACTCCGGGGGAACAGCGGAGCCAGGCGGAACAGGTCCGGGCCGCGGGCGCCGACATCGTCTGGGTGGGACTCGGCACCCCGAAGCAGGACCGCTGGGCTGCCGAACTGTGCGGGGTGCTCCCCGTGGTCGCCGTGGCCGTCGGAGCGGCCTTCGACTTCATCGCCGGCACCAAGCCCCAGGCGCCGCCGTGGATGCAGCGCAACGGCATGGAGTGGCTCTTCCGCCTGGGGTGCGAGCCACGCCGACTGTGGCGGAGGTACCTCTTCGGAAACGCGCGTTTCCTGCGCGGGGTGGTGCGCCAGGCCACTCGCCCTGTGGGGCCCGGCGGCAGGGGCGCCAAGGGCGCGACGGCGACCGAACGCCTGATTTTCACCCGACGCGACCGCGAGGGAGCCGGGGAGCCCCGACGGAACTCCTGGGGTGATCAAAACCGCCCGGCTCCCCCTGCACGCGTGCGGGACCGCAGCGGGCCGGTGACCTCTTCACCGGGAACGACGTCGACTACGCCGACACCATCGATCGATGACGGGGTGCCGAGGATGACCACGTGAACGGGACGGTCCACCTCCTGGACGACGATCCGCCCGGGCGCCGACCGACCTACCGGGTGGCGCTGGTGCACAGCTTCTACTCCTCGCGCCAGCCCAGTGGGGAGAACACGGTGGTGCTGGACCAGGCGGAGGCGCTGCGCGCCGCCGGACACGACGTCACCGTGGTCGCCGCGCACACCGACTCGCTGGAGACGGTTCCGGGATATCCCCTGCGGGCTGCCTTGCGCGTCGCGACCGGTCACGGCCGGTCTCCCCTGGCGGAGCTGTCACGGCTGAGGCCCGATGTCGTGCATGTACACAACCTCTTCCCCAACTTCGGCACCGGTTGGCTCGGACACTGGCGCGGGGCCCTCGTGGCCACCGTGCACAACTACCGCCCGGTCTGCGCAGCCGGAACTCTCTTCCGCGAGGGAAGGCTGTGCACCGCGTGCCCGGACGGAGACCGGTGGGCGGGGCTGCGGCACGGCTGCTATCGCGGCACTCGCAGGGCGACCCTGCCCCTCGCCTGGGCGGGCCGGAGAGGTCCGGCGGTCCACCCGGTGCTACGTCGCGCGCACCGCCTGGTGGTGCTCTCCGAGTACAGCAGGGCCTTCTACCTTCGCTTCGGGCTGCCCGCAGAAAAGTTCGCTCTGGTACCCAACTTCGTCGACAGCGCACGAGCCGTGCCCTCGCCCAAGCCCGCCCTCGAGAGCCGGGGGAAGGGCAGTCACTGGGTGTTTGCGGGTCGGCTGAGCGAGGAGAAGGGCATCGTCCCGCTGCTGAGACACTGGCCGGAGAGCGAACCGCTCGATGTGATCGGCTCCGGGCCGTTGGAGTCCGATTGCAATAAGGGCCTGAAGAGGAGTGTGCGTCTCCTCGGCGGGCTTCCGCGTGACCAACTCCTGAACCGCCTGCCCCACTACACGGGGCTGATCTTCCCGAGCGTCTGCCCGGAGATGGCACCCGTCATCTATCAGGAGGCCATGGCCGCCGGTGTCCCTGTACTCGCCCTGGCCGGGTCGGCTGCTGCGGACAGCGTCGTACGCGATGGCTCGGGAGCGGTGTACCGGGACGCCGACGAATTGCCTCGAGCCCTGGCAGCGGCTCGTGAGCTCTTTCCGTCTCTGCGCGAGCACTGCCGGAACGTCCATGCCGAGCGGTACGCCGCATCGTCCTGGACCACCGCCATGGCTTCCGTCTACGCGGGTGCGGTCCGGCAGGCCGAGGCAGGCCGCGAACGGACGGTCGAGGCGTCGGCAGCAGACTGACGCGGCGGCTTGCCCCTGCCGGCCCGGCAGCCCTCGCAGGCGGTCACCATCCGCGTACGTCCCGCGTGTCGATCCGGACGACCAGAGAGCCAAAAATAGGATGGCCGCGTCTTCTTCTGCGGTTTTCCAACTGCGTTCCCACAAAACATGTCCAGGGAGAACCTTTGGTCACCGGACGGCCCGCGATCGACATTCTCACGCCGAGTATGAACTACCGTCAGTATGTCGAGGACGCGGTGGTCTCGGTGGCACGTCAGTGTTATCCCGGCCTCACGCACATCGTGCAGGACGGGGCTTCCACGGACGGCTCGGTGGAACTCCTGCGCGACCTCTCGCTACGGCACCCGCAGTTGGATTGCAGAAGCCTGCCCGATCAGGGTCAGTCCGACGCGTTGAACCGCGCCGCGGCCCGTGCCACGTCCGAGTGGCTCGGCTGGCTGAACGCGGACGAGTTCTACCTTCCCGGCGCCGTCGAGGCGGCAGCCGGCGTGATGTCCTCCGAGCCCGAAACCGATGTGATCTTCGGGGACTGTGTGTTCGTGGACGCGCACGGCAGGTACCTGCGCCTTCTGCCCGCACATCCATTCCTGCGCTTCACCTTGAGGCAGTACGGGTGCTTCATTCCGTCCTGTGCCACGTTCGTGCGCCGTCGTTGTGTGACGCAGACCGCCTGGGATCCGCGCATGCGCAGGGTCATGGACTGGAACCTGTGGCTGTCGCTGGCGGCCGGTGGAGCACGTTTCCGCTATTTGCCCCGCCCGTTGGCGGCATACCGGGTGCACGACGCCCAGGTGACCCGGCAGCCCGTCGAAAGGCACCGGGCCGAGTTGGATCTCCTGTCGTCGGAACACGGACTCCCCAGGTCGCCACTGGCCCGACGCTCTGCGCGCCTCGTGGGCATGTCGGTGCACGCCGTGCAGAAGGCGGTGAGCCGTGGCTATTTCAGACAGGTGCGCGCCAATCGGCTGGTCCGAGGAAAAGACCTCCGCTGGTGGCTCAGCGAGAGTGCACGCCGTCATGTCGATCAACTGATCGGCGCACAGCCTCAGTTCTGACGCCTGAAGGTGAGACAGAACTCCCACCGGGACCGAGAGGAACGGGTTGCCACATGAAGCGTTCAGGGTGGAGCGGCTACGACGCCAGGTTCGCCGACGAGGAGAGGGTGGAGCTCTATGCCCGCCAATACGACGACGGCAGCTACGACGATCACGTGTGGCGTCTGGAGAAGCCCGTCCTGATGGACGTGTTGCGCAGAGAACGGGTACGTCGTGGACGACTCGGGGTGCTCGATTTCGCCTGTGGGACCGGCCGCATTCTGCGGGAGGTGGAGAAGGTCGCGGACGAGCTGACGGGCGTGGACATCTCGGCCGAGATGACCAGGCGCGCAGCCGAGGCCAGTCCGCGCGCGCTCGTCATGACCGGAAACGTGCTCACCGAGAATCTGCTGGCCGGTCCGTACGACGCCGTCACTGTCTTTCGGTTTCTCCTCAACGCGCCCCGGGACATCCGGGTTCCTGTCCTGCGCAGGATCCGGCAGCACATGAAGCCGGGTGGCCTGCTTGTGGTGAACAACCACGGCCACTTCCCCAGCCTCCGGTCCATCGCCGTGCGTGTTCCCCGAAGCCGGCCGGAACGCCCGAGCGAACTGCGGCACCGGGACATCGTCGAGCTGCTGAGTGCATCCGGATTCCGGTTGGAATCACGCCATGGCTTCTCGGCATTTCCCCCCGTCCTGCACCGGAACCTGCCGGTCACTGCCCTGAGAAGGGCCGATGCGATCGCCTGCCGTCCACCACTGCAGAGAATCACTGGAGGGCTGATGGTCGAGCAGCTGTACGTGGCGAGGGCTGCCACGTGACGGGAGGCGGTGCCAGGCGGTTCACCTGGCAGCGAGGGTTGTTGCGCTCCGGTCCGCTGGGGCGACGCATCGAATTGCGGAGCACGGGCGGACGGCATGGCGCGGCAGCCGCCCGTGTCATCCACCGGCCGCTGCGACCCGCCGGTCGTGCGGCCGCCTTCCTCGACCGTCTCCTGATGCGTGCGAAGCTCGGGCCGAGGGTCGGCGATCCACTGGATCCTCTTGCGGACAAGCTCCTGCGTCTTCTGCCCGAGGACGTCGACGGCATGGCCTTCATGCACTCCTCCACGCCGGGGAGGTATATCGCGGCGCTCACGTGTTCCGGCCGCCCCAGCCATGTGCTCAAGGTCGGCACCCGCGACGATCAACGTCTCCGCAACGAAGGGGAGGTTCTCACCAGGCTCCCCTCGTTGGGGCTTCCCTTCCATGTGCCCGAACTCCTCTTCGCGGATTTCGTCGGTGACCATTTCGTGGTGATGAGCCGGGCCTGGACCAACTGCCGCCGGGCGGAACTGCTGTCACGCGACGAGCTGCTGGACATCACGACGGCACTCGCTGGACCGGGCAACGGCACGTCCCGCCTGGGACACGGCGACCTGGCGCCCTGGAACATTCTCAGGACCCACCAAGGACTGGGCATCCTCGATTGGGAGAGTGCGTCTCCGGCCCGGACTCCCCTGTGGGACGCCGTCCACTACCTCGTTCAGGCAGGTGCTCATCTCGGTTGGATCGACGCCAGGAGTGTGGTCCGGGAGCTGACCGGACCCCAGGGCACCCTGGCGCAGCTGGCGACGCGCATCGGTTGCCCTCGGTGCGAGATCGACCGGACGCTGCGGTCCTACTTCACCGCCGTCCCCGCAACGAACATCCGGCGGGTCCGTGATTTCCGCGGCGATGTCGCCTCGAAGCTGGGACTGGCGGTCATCTGACTCCCAGAGCGACGGCGTCTACGCCGTCATGGCTCCATGACGGGTGAAGACCCTGCGGTGGCACGGGACGGTCACACACAGAAAGTGCGCACCGGCGGAAGCGAGTACCGGCCCGGTCGGACCGAGGAGATGGGCCATCGGAATGGACGCCGCCAGGTTGACCACGGCCATCACGACGGCTCGCAGAGCCTGGAAGCGGAGTCCCTCGGGATCAGAGAGCCACATGGCCACGGGGTAGTTCACCGCGTGGGTGAGAACCAGTGCGGAGAAGGCGGCCATCAGTCCCGGGCCGACGTCCGCACGGCCGTGGAGCATCCAACTCGCCACGGCCGGGCCGACGGTCACCAGGAGAGCACTGATCACCACGCCGCCGGTCGTGAAGCAAGCCGTCAGTCGCAGCAGGTGGCGCCGGGGTGCTTCCGGGGAGATACGACGGTGCCTGCTGAACGTACGCCACAGGGGCATCGCCGCCGCTGCCACCAGCGCCGAGGCAGGCGCGTACAGCTGGGCCCCCGCCGAATAGACGGCGACGGCCACGGAGTTCGTGACACTGCTCAGCACGAGACGGTCCGCCCCGTAGGCGACGGCGGAGGTCACCTTGATCACTGCCATGGGACCGGCCAGTTGGATGATCCGGGTTCGCGGGAACCGACGCAGCGGAAAGAGCACCACACGGAGCAGGCGCATCCCCAGCATGCGGCCGGCCAGCAGCAGGCTGCCCACCCCGGCCGCACACTGGCCGATCAGCACCGAGGCGGCGAACACCACCGGAGGCGCGTCGGTTGCGGCACCGAGCAGGACGACCGTCAGGGCGATGAGCGTGCCGGCACCTTGCAGAAGCACGGCGAAGTGATAGCGGCCCAGTCCCCCGAGCACTGAACCACCCAGGCTGAGGGGGAGGCTGCAGCCGAACAGCACCGAGACGACGGCGACACACGGCGCGGCGCCGGGCCCGGAAGCGCTGGCGAGCAGTGCGTCGGCCGCACCCGAGACAGCCGTGAGCAGTCCGCACACGGCGATGACGGCGCCTGCACTCAGAAGCGTCCTGCCGCCCGCGGTGAGGGTACGGAGCATGTGCTCACGGTCCCGGCCGGAAAAGGCGTCGATCACGGCGGCCCCGACCCCGAGCTCGGACACGGCGAGCAGGGCGGGCAGGGTGCTGACCAGGGCGACGAGCGCGTAACCCGTGATCCCCAGAGTGTCGACGATGCTGCGCGCCGACACCAACGTGGCGGCGCCTCCGAGGACGAGCACGACGGCCTTGGCGGAGAACGACTTCGCGACCGCCCGCAGGTACGAGCTGAAACCGGAGGAGGAGAGCTCGGGAGCCTCGCTGTCCGTCCTGTTCCCGGTCGATGAGCTCATTGGTTCCACTCCCTGTGGGCCGGCCGACGCTGGTGGCGGATCCACCGGTCTCGGGGGGGCTCCGCCAGGAGCAGGGATGCGACCGCCGGGGTACGGACGCGGAGTCCGGGCAACCTGCGTGAGCAGCCCTGTGCGGTGCTGCGGCTCCGCCCCGCGTCGGACCGCCGGTGATGCGGCTACCGACGACACGGAATCCTGCTCCGGCGATCAATTCGGTGAAAAGCAGCGGAACTCCGCTGCCGGTGCCGGCTGGCCAGGAGGACTCCCCCGGCCCAGTAGAAGGGCACGGCACCGAACGGCGACTCCAGCACGACGCCCAGCATCGCGATCACAAGCAAGGACAGCGCCATGAGCACACACGTCGCGGTGAGTTCGTCGGGGTGATGTCGCTCCGTGAGGACCCGGTGGGCGGCAGCCACGATCGAGACCAGCAGCCCGACGATCATGGCCAGTCCCAGGAGGCCAAGCCGCGCGAATGCGGTCACAAGATAGTTGTGCGGGGAACGCACTCCCTTGTACGTCTGCGATCCCAGGGCCTCGTCGGCGGCGGCGTCCTTCAGGAAGTCGGGGCCGAAGCCGACACCGACCAGCAGCCGCGCGGGGTCGTCGAGGGTGAACGCGATGACCCGTGACCACGCCACCTTCCTGGCGTTCGAGGTCCCCGCCGCGCCGGCAGCGACCTCCCGGGAGACTCCCGCCTGGTCGACGCTTGCCATGAGGCGCTGAGCGGCGGGGCTGCTCGGGAGCAGCACGATCAGCAGGACAACCGCGGAGACGGCGAGAACCAACGTGCGAGCCGAGGCCCGCGGGCTCCTGCCCGCACCACCGACCAGACCCACCACGACGCAGACGCAGCACGCCAGCAGGCCCGCCCTGGAATGCATGGTGAGAGCCAGAGCCAGCGAGACTCCCGCCACAAGCGCATTCAGCCACGTCCCCTCGTCGCGGCGGAAGCGAAGAATCGACGCTCCCGCCAGGACGCCCAGCAGAGCGGTGTCGAGATCCGGTCTCACCTGAGGGACGGGACCGCTCCACAACTGACTGAGTGTGACCGAGAAGCCGGGCATGAGGACCACGAAGGCCACCCAGCACAGGTGGACGACGAGGGCCCCGTGGAGCAACCGGGCCGTTCGCTGCCTGCCGGGCTCGTCGGCCAGGAGATACCCCCGGGCCGCGAGGTAAGCGGCGGCAACGTAGACGAACGGCGCCGCATCGCGGGCGATCAGCAGCGCGTCCCCCTCGGATGCGGTGACGCGCACCAGCGTGGCCAGTACCACCAGCACCACCAGCACCACCAGGGAACCGGGTCCCCGAGTGGGGCCCGCACGGTGTCCGGTCAACAGGCGGCACACCGCCATGTGCAGGACGGCGGCAGCCAGCAGCACGTCGGTGACGTAGACGGGCCCGACCGCGATGTGGGAGGCCCAGCGTCCCCCGGCGACGAGGAGAACGACGGCTGCAGTGCCTGCGATCGCCTGGGGTGTGCGCTTGGAGGCCGACGGGACGGGTCGGCTCGCCGGAACGGCGTGAGCTGCTGAGGCACCCGCTTCCGCGGTGCCGGCAAGGGCCGTCCTGGCAGTCACGCTCGTTCTCCACCGGGCGCTGTCGAGCCACGCCCATCTGGACACAGTGCGTTCACCGGCTGCCCGCTGAGCCGACGGGCACGGCATCAAGCACGCTCCGCACCGTGCCCAGCGCCGCCGTCCTTTCGGCCAGGGCCGGTGCCGCCAGCAGGACACAGCCGCGCCGGGCGCCGGTTTCCTCGCGCGACGGGCAGTTGGGCCAGAAGATTGCGTAGTCCCGGACCGCATCGCCCAGGTATGCGATCGACAGCTCTGTCCCCGCGTAGGTGTCGAACCCGTAACCGGGGTCGTCGGGAACCTTGAAGTCGTCGATCAGGATAAGCGAGTCCGTCCACCCACCGGTGACGATGGCCACCTCTTCACGGAGCGGCAGGTCCTGCTCCCAGTGGGCGTCGAGATAGAAGAAGACGCGGGACTTCGGGAAGGAGGAGGTCGTACGAAGCCGCTGGAGGGCCTTCCTCGAGTCCGACCTGATCACACTGACGTCTGGCACGTCCCGGAACCGCCGAGCCGCCAGACGGGCGAAGGCGGGGTCCTTCTCCGCGGTGTACACGGGGCTTCCGGACACATGCCACAGGAACTGGGTGGTGGCGCCGCGGTACGTACCGGATTCGAAGACGGCGTCCGGCTGGAGCTCCTGAAGCAGGGAGCGGCACATGGTCTGGCGGAACCGCTGTCCGTTCAGGGCCGGCCTCGACGGGTAGAGCCACGGGTGAGACCTGCGGATGTGCCCGATCGGCTTGCGGACGAGTCCCCGAAGGGAGTCGGTGGCCGATCGGGCGGTCTGCTCGCTCCGGTTGCTTACCATGGGGATGGCTACTCTCTCGCTCGTTCTGCGTCATGGGCTGCGGACACCGGTCGGCGCCGCGGGGTGCGAAGGGAGCCCACCCGTTCGGTCGTACCGATGGCGAGCAGTTCCTCCGTGCCGATCGATCGGGGGTGACATCCCCCGGGCGGACGACGACCGGCGCCGTCACTTCCTCGCGACCAGCGACTTGGGAAGCCCTGCGAAGCGTTCGACCCAGATCCGGGAGGCAGGGAAGTAGGACCGCATCTCGGTCAGCGACAGCAGCTCGACTTCCTGGACGTGACGGGTCGCCTGCGCCCGTCCCGCGCGCGGCACGTGTCCGAAGGGCCAGTGCCGGGAGACGGCGATGCGTGCCGTGATGGGGAGCCACTGGAGTCCGGGGAACAGCCAGTGCGGTTCGACGGGGAAGTACCGGTAGGGCGTCTGCACCCAGTGGTGGGTCCCGTGACGGTGCACGGTGTCGGCGAACTGCCGGCGTCGGTAGTGGCCACCGACGTGCTCGAGAACGGAGTTCGAGTAGACGAGATCGAATCGCTCGGACGCCATGTGATCGGGCAGGGACAGCGTGCACGCGTCCGCCACGATCGGCGTGATACCGGGTTCTGTCTGCAGGGCGGTATGGCGGTCGGGGTTGACGGTCACGACCTGAGCCGGCCGGACGGGTGCGCAGCGCCACGACGCCGGGGTCCCGCCGAGATCCAGGACCCGCATGTCGGCCAGGTCGGGGAACCAGCGCAGCAGTTCCTGCCAGCGCCTGGAGCGAGCCGAGTGGGCGAGGGATCCGGGCCTCGACGGGTCTGCGATCTTTTCCTTGAGCATGCTGTTCCTCGCTGGCCGCACGTCGATGAGGCGCGCCGTCGGTCTTCGCAGGGGAGGGTGTCCGTCCGCGCCGTGTTTCCGGGAAGACGGCGCGGGGTGTCAGGGCCTCGCCATCTCCATCGCCGAGGCGAGCGCGGGCGGGCCGTTCAGAACGACCGGCGCAGGAGGGTGCGCAGCGAGCTCGGCGTCGACCATGAGGCGGGCCAGTTCGGGCGCGCGTACCGTGGCACGCCAGCCCAGGACCCGCTCGGCCTTCGTGGCGTCGCCGACCAGGTCGTCGACCTCGGTGGGCCGCAGGTATCGCTCGTCGAACCGGACGTGGTCCCGCCAGTCGAGGCCGACGTGGGCGAAGCAGTGCTCCACGAAGTCGCGCACGCTGTGGCTGGCACCGGTGGCGACCACATAGTCGTCCGGCTCGTCCTGTTGCAGCATCAGCCACATCGCCTCGACGTACTCGGCCGCGTACCCCCAGTCCCGCCGCGCGTCGAGATTGCCCAGGTAGACGACGTCCTGCAGGCCCGCCTTGATCCGCGCTGCGGCCATGGCCACCTTGCGGGTGACGAAGGTCGGTCCCCGCCTCGGGGACTCGTGGTTGAACAGGATGCCGTTGACCGCGTACATCCCATACGCCTCACGGTAGTTACGGGTCGCCCAGTAGGCGTACACCTTGGCGACACCATAGGGGGAGCGTGGGTGAAAGGACGTGCCCTCGTGCTGGGGCGGCGGGGAGGCGCCGAACATCTCCGAACTGGACGCCTGGTAGAAGCGGCACGGAAGGCCCGTCGCCCTGATGGCCTCCAGAAGCCGCGTCGTTCCCAGCGCGGTGCAGTCACCCGTGAACTCCGGTTCGTCGAAGGACACCCGTACGTGCGACTGGGCGGCCAGGTGGTAGACCTCATCGGGCTGCAGTCGTTCCAGCAGGCCCGCGATCCTCGTTCCGTCCGTCAGATCGCCGTAGTGCAGGAAGAGGCGGGCCTCGGGGTCGTGCGGGTCCCGGTAGAGGTGGTCGATGCGCTGCGTGTTGAAGGTCGAGGCGCGGCGGACGATTCCGTGGACGACGTAGTCCTTCTGCAGCAGCAACTCCGCGAGGTAGGAACCGTCCTGGCCGGTGATGCCGGTGATCAGCGCTGTCTTGACAGTCACACGCACTCCTTGCCGCGGGGTCTGGGGCCGAGCATCGACGCCTCGCAGGGCAGAACCCCGCCATGGCTCTCCACCCTATGACCCTTTGCAACACATGAAAGGGATTGTCCGCTTGTGTCGCTTTTCTCCCTGTATGCCCTAGGGTGAAGGGCGCACTCACCGGATCCGATCGGGGACGGACACCTACCTTGGACCTGCGCGACTACCTACGAGTCCTGTCCCGCCGCTGGCGGGCCGTCATCGTGCTGGCGCTCCTGGGCACAGCGGCCGGTGCGCTCACCGCCCATACCGCGACCCCCCGGTACCGGGCCGACACGGAACTCTTCGTCTCCGTGCGGGAAGGGACCGACACGCTCCAGCTCGCCCAGGGGAACGCCTTCACCCAGGCTCGAGTCCAGTCCTACGCGGAGGTGGCCTCCAGCCCTCTG
Source organism: Streptomyces sp. NPDC005931 (assembly GCF_042871235.1). Lineage (NCBI taxonomy): Bacteria > Bacillati > Actinomycetota > Actinomycetes > Kitasatosporales > Streptomycetaceae > Streptomyces > Streptomyces sp. NPDC005931. Next base: position 262,675 of record NZ_JBIAIG010000006.1, on the reverse strand, counting down.
GTGACCCGGCACGTCGTGAAGACACTGCGGCTGGGGATGACACCGTCTCAGCTGAGCCGGCGGATCAGCGCGACCACGCAGCCCGACACGGTGCTGATCCGGCTCACGGTCACCGACACCCGGCCGAAGCGCGCCGCACTGATCAGCAATGCCGTGGCCGAACGCTTCGCCGAAGTGGTCCGCGACCTGGAACGTCCGGCCGACGGCAGGTCGTCCCCCGTGCGCCTGAGCGTCACGCAGCCGGCGTCCGCGCCCACCCATCCCTTCTCCCCACGCCCCGTCGTGAACGTCGCGATCGGGTTGCTGGCCGGTCTGCTCCTCGGGGCCGCTCTCGCGGTGGCGAGGGAGTCGATGGACCGCTCGGTGCGCAGCCTCCAGGCACTGACGGACCTCGTGGCAGGCTTCGACGGACCACCGGTGCTCGGGAGCATCACGCAGGACCCCCGCGCCGCCCGCCATCCCGTGGCCGTGCGTGACGACAGGCACGGCCTGCGCGCGGAGGGTTTCCGGCGCCTGCGCACCAGTCTGCGCTTCGTGGACGTGGACCGGCCGCCGAAGGTGATCGCCGTGACCAGCCCGCTGCCCCGCGAGGGAAAGACGTGCGTGGCGGTCAACCTGGCCGCGGCGCTGGCCGAGACCGGTGCCTCGGTGTGCCTCGTCGACACCGACCTGCGCCGCCCCTCCACCGCGTCCGTCCTGGGCCTGGTCCGGGACGCCGGGCTCACCACCGTGCTGATCGGTCAGGCCGAGGTGCAGCAGGTGCTGCAATCCGCGGGTTCCTTCTCGGTGCTGACCAGTGGCGCGGTGCCGCCCAATCCCACCGAGCTGCTGGGCAGCGCTCACCTGAGGGCCGTACTGGCGTCGCTGGCCGAGAAGTTCGACCATGTCGTGGTGGACACCGCCCCGGTGCTGCCGGTGGCGGACGCATCGGTGATCGCCGATGCCGTGGACGGCTACCTGCTGGTGGTACGGGCCTCACGCACCAGCCGCGACCAGATCGACGCGGCGCTGCGCACCCTGCAGCACGTCGACGCGTCCGTGCTCGGAACGCTGCTCAACATGACGTCGTCCAAGGAGGACGGCGGCACGTACGGCTACGCGTACGAGTACCGGCCCCAGCGACCGATGACGAGCCGCTTTCCCCGGCTTCGCGGCGGCCGGCGGGCACCGTCCGCCGTCGGTTCCGGGGCGCTGCCCACTCCCGTCGGCGCACCCGACGGTCCTTCGGCGAACGCGCTGCAGGGATGCGACGGCGAACGCCGTTCCACGACGGTGGACATGAGGGTGGAGAGGAGCTCCCAGCGATGAGCGCCATGGCAGAAGCGGTCTACGGGGCGGTTCACCGCCCCCTCGACCGCTCCGCGCGGGTCCACGTGGCCGGAGGCCGCGGACTCGTGGGATCGGCGGTGCGGCGGCACCTCGTGCACGAGGGCTTCACCGACGTGCTGGGCCCCGGCTCGGACGAGCTGGATCTGCGGGACCGCTCGGCCGTCTCCCGCTGGTTCGCCTCCAACCGGCCGGACGTGGTGGTACTGGCCGCGGCCCGGGTGGGCGGCATCCGGGCCAACGCGACCCTCCCCACGGAGTTCCTCTCGGACAACCTGCGCATTCAGGTCAACGTGCTGGACGCGGCACGCGAACAGTCGGTGCAGCGCCTGCTGTTCCTGGGGTCCAGCTGCATCTACCCCAAGTACGCGGACCAACCCGTGCGCGAGGAAGCACTGCTGACGGGTCCGCTGGAGCCGACCAACGACGCCTACGCCATCGCCAAGATCGCCGGGATCACGCAGGTGCGGGCCGTACGCAGGCAGTACGGCCTGCCCTGGATCTGCGCCATGCCGACGAACCTGTACGGCCCCGGCGACAACTTCCATCCCGAGCACTCCCACGTCCTGCCGTCCCTGATCCGGCGCTTCCACGAGGCACGGATGTCAGGAGCCCGGCGCGTGGTGAACTGGGGGACGGGAACGCCCCGCCGGGAGTTCCTGCACGTGGACGATCTGGCCCGGGCGTGTCTGCACCTGCTGGAGCACTACGACGCGGACGGGCCGGTGAACGTCGGCACCGGTTCGGACCTCACCATCCGGGAGACCGCGGAGCTGGTGGCCGAGGTCGTTGGTTACCAGGGTGACGTCGAGTGGGACGCGGACCAACCGGACGGAACCCCGCGCAAGATGCTCGACGTCTCGCGGCTCACGGCTCTGGGCTGGGCCCCGCGCATCGGGCTGCGGGAGGGCCTCGCCCAGACGTACGCCTGGTACGTGGAGCACCTCGGTTCCCGCGCTCTGCGGCACTGACGCGGCTGCCGGGGCCCCCTCGGCAGAGGCCCCGGCAGCCGCGGGCGCGTGGCGCGACGGTCGCGCGCGAAGGGGCCCGTGGTCCCATGGCGCTCCCATGCCTGAGGGGCGGCCCTCTCCCCCGTCGGGTGGCCGACCGGCCACCCGACGGGGGACACGCGCATCACAGGCGCGCGTGAGCGCGGGTGGTCATCCGGAGAACAGGAGCTCCGCCCAGTCCCGGGCCACCCGCTCCAGCGAGAAGGACTCGTGCACCTGAGCACGGGCCGCCTCCCCGGCCGTGCGCCATTGCTCCGGCCCCAGCGCGGCGATGGCGTCCGCGATCGCCTCAGGGCTCTCGTGGATCCACCGCCGGTCGTAGATCTCGTCCGCACCCGCCCAGGGCAGCAGGGCCGGTACGGCACGGGAGGCCATGCCTTCCGCGGTGGCGAGGTGGAAGCTCTCGAGGTCGCTGGTGGACAGGACATGTCCGATGCGTCGCAGCCAGCTCGCCACGTCGGGCCCGAAGGGGTCGAAGACGACGGCTCCCTCGAGCAGCGGCGCGGTCTGCATGCGGCGCAGCACGGCGTCGTAGTGCGCACGTTCCTCCGGCTTGTTCCAGATCCACCAGTACTCCCACGGTGGCTTGGACTTGACCGAAAGGTGCCAGCGCCGGTCCTCGGCACGCAGCTTCTCCAGGACGTCGAGCCCGAGGTCGAGGCGTTTGAGGCTGGGAACGATGCCGATCATGCCCAGACGGAACCGCGCGCCCGGCGCCTTGGGGCGGTCCAGCTGGGCGGTGTCGACCCAGTTCGGGATGACCGTGATGTTGGACTCCGGCCAGCCGGTGTGCTCCCGGGTGCGACGTGCGTAGCACGGACTGACGCACACCACCCGGTCGACCGCACCGATGTCGACCTGGCGGGGCCACGGACCCGTCAGCTCGAAGCGGTGCAGACGTACGACGAGACGACTGCCGCGCCGTTTGTGACGGCTGTACCAGACGGCGGCCGGACCGCACCACTCGACGAAGACCACGTCGGCCCAGTCGGCGAGTTCCCGGCTCGCTGCCGGGTCGTGACTGGCGAGCGCGGGCCAGGCGTCGACGCGTACCTCGAGTCCGGGCAGTGCGCGCAGGTGGTCGAGCAACCGGGTGAGGAACTTCAGGTCATGGCCGGCGACGCCGAGCCGCAGAGGCCGCCGCTCCTGGGGGCGTCCGGCGGTGGAAACACGTGTCTCCCGGTCGTGGCGGTCGTCTCCGCCGGGCGGAGCAGACTGGGATGGCGGCGCCAGGAGAGGCGAGGTGGGGAAGGCGCGGTCGAGATGGGCACGCCACCGGTCGGCCGCGGCCTGCAGGGTGTACCGCCCGGCGGCCGCCACTGAGCGTTCGGCCGCCAGTTGCCGGGCTCGGGGCTCCCGCACGGCGAGCGCGACGGCGCCCGCGGCGTCGTGGAGCGTGGCGTCCCCGGGTACGAACAGCGGGTAGTCGCTGCCGAGCAGCGCCTCGTGCGCGGGCGTGCGGTTGAGCACGACGGGCAGTCCAAGTACACCGAACTCCAGCAATTTCGTGGAGAGTTCGAGGCTGGCGTCGAGCAAGGGGTCTCGCCAGCCGAGGCCGAGATCGCAGTCGGCGGCGATCCGCATCGCCTCCTCCCGCGGCTTGCCGCCGTGATGGTGGACGCCGGGTGCGGTGCGCAGGGCCTGGGCCATCTCGGTCCGGAACTCCGGGTGACCGCGATCGTCGTGGATCTTGTCGCCCACCGTGTGCAGTTCGGCACGGACGCCCCGCTCGCCGAGCACGGACGGCAGGCGGGTCATGGGCAGGGTGTTCCAACGGGGCGCGAACTTGCCGGTGTAGACCAACCTCAGCGGATCGTGCGGTCTGTCGCGCTGGGGCAGGGGGAATGCGGGCACGGGCACCGCGGGCGGGCAGAGCAGGCTCTTGCCGCAGACCTCCGGCAGCCATGCCTCCAGGAAGCAGCGCAGTTCCTCCGTCTGGCAGAGGATGCGATGGCAGCCGTCGGCGAGGCGGGAGAGTTCCGCGCGGGCGGCCTCCGTCATCTCGCCCGCGGATTGCGGGACATCGGTCAGATAGGCCCAGATCCGCCCGTCGAAGGCACGGTCGCCGACCAGTCGGGTGACCACCCTCCGGCCGCGCAGGACCAGCAGGTCGCTGGGCTCCTCACGGTCCAGCCGGGTGAGCAGTTGCGAGGCCTGCACGGGCGAGACGGAGGGCCGGGGTCCCTGTCGGGGCAGCAGCCGCTCCTCGTAGGGGCGCACCACGGTGACGCCGGGCAGCCCGGTCAGCGGTTCGATCAGTCGCTCGGTCCCGACGGGCGACTTGAGCAGGAGCCGGGTGCGGCAGCCCGCCAGCGACAGTGCCTGCACTGTCGACTGGACCCACACGGCGGAGCCGTCGATGATGTTGAGGTCGACGTCGCCGTAGACGAGCGCCGAGAGCGTGCGGGTCATGTGTTCTCCTTCCCGCGTACGGCGAACAGCCGGTACCCCTGGTGCGACCAGGTGTCCGCAGGGGTGCCTGCCAGGAACAGCGAACGGCGGACGAGTGCCGGTCGCAGTCTCGGCACGTAGGTGTAGTCGTCGTCGGTGGGTGTGTGACCCACCGCGTCCGCTCCGGAGTACTCCTGGGCACACATCAGGTCGAGCAGGAGGGTGTCCGGACGGTCCTCGGACAGGTCGGTCCAGTCGGCGACCCACGGGGCGGTGGGCCCGCCGGCGTGGACGGCGACGCCCGCCGCGGTGAGTTCTTCGAGCGCGGCCACCGCTTCGTCGGGCACGACCACCTCGGCCGGCCGGTGCACCTGGCCGAGCACCTGGTCGGTGAGGCGGGCGACGTCCGAGTCGTCCCGGGGGGCGGCCCGGACGGTGACGCGCCGCGCCGTCAGAGGATCGGGGCCCCCGGTCAGCCGGGCGAGCCGCGCCAGCCGTACCCGGGTGCTGTCCTGCCGGAACACCTCCCACAACCGTGTTCTGCCCTCGGCGACGGGGTCCAGCCGGGACAGCCGTACGCCGGTGTCGCCGTCGAGGACGGCGTCCCAGGCGAGGCGGGCCAGCCCCGGCGCGCCGGTGGTCGCCGTGTCCCGCCACAGCACCGCCTTACGGCCCGCCGCCTTCGTCCGGTCGATGAGTTCGGCCAGGCAGCGGTCGAGGTCGGGGGCCAGCCCGGTGCCCGCGAGCGACCACGGGCCGGCCGCGTCGCAGCACGCGCTGAGTTGCACGACCAGTGCGTCCGGGTCGGTGCGCTCCAGCAGCAGTCGCCCGTCGTGCGGCAACAGGCGGTTGACCACGGCCTCCGCCGCGAAGTCCTCGGCGGTACCGTCACGGAGCACACCCGCGACGACCAGTCGGTCGCGGGGTGACGAGGAGAACGCTCGATGGGCGAGGTGGAGCCGGCCGTCGGACACTACGGCGTCGGATGTCCTGGCCGGTGGCACGGCACGGCCCGGCGTCCCGCGTCCGCGGCCACGCCACAGCCCGTACAGCTCCCCCGGCAGTCGCACCACGCCGCGCCTGGGTGACCGGGCCGCCGCGACCAGCGCCCGCCCGACCCTGAGTGAGGTCGAACCCTCCAGCATGGCCACCCGCGCCTCCAGCAGCGAGACCCGGTCCCGGGCTCTGCGCAGGTCGGAATCCAGTTGCGCCTTCTCCCGCGTGACGCCGGCCAGACGCTGGGCCGTACCGTCGTCACGGGCGGCGTCCAGGGCATGGGTGGTTTCCTCGACGGTGCGCTCCAGGTCGAGGTTCCGGGCCCGCAGGGAACGGGAGACGAGGTCGGCCAGTACGTACTCGTCGGCCATCCGCAGCGCCGTGGCGAAGCCGTCCGACGGCACGGGACGTCCGAACCAGTCCGCGAGTGGCAGAAGCTCCTCGGTGGAGGCGAACACCGCCCCCGCGTGCAGGTGTGTGTAACCGAGCGCGCAGGCACGCAGCACCTGGCAGCGATGGGTGACCAGGTGGTCGAGCAGCCGGTGGTAGGGCAGTTCGGGGCCGGGATGGCCGAAGAGCACCAGGCCCTTGCCGCCGGGGCGCATACGTTCCAGCACGGACAGGCAGGCGGCCTCGTCACCGTGCAGCCGCTGGTCCGGACCGTAGGAGAGCAGCACCAACTGGCCGTGGCCGATGGGTTCCTGGTGGTCGCTCAGCTCGACGCCCGGTGGCAGATGGAGATAGCGGTCCAGGCGCAGGCCGCGGCCCGCCGTGGCGTCCACGACCGTGGTGACGCCCTCCAGATGGGGGTGGAGCAGTTCGGTGAGGCGCATCAGCGGATCCTCGTGAAGACGTGGAAGCCCACGGGGTTCTCGCGGAACCCGTAGGGCTTGAACAAGGTGTGGTGGAGGCCGAGGGGTTCGAGTTCCCGCCGGTAGGCGGCCGTCGGCCGGTGCACGATGTAGTCGCCGAGCGGGGTGCGCTCGGGTCCGTCCTCGTCGGCGACGATCAGCCGGCCGGTCGCCCGCACGAGGGAGGCCAGGTTGCGCAGGCCGGCCGACCACTGTGCGTCGTCCATGACGTGGAAGAGGACGTCCACGCAGAGCACGACGTCGTAGAGCCAGGGATTGCGCCAGTCGGCGAGTGAGGCTTCCGCGTAACGCGGACCTCCGCCCTCGGCGCGGGCGTGCGCGATGGCCTCCGGACTGGCGTCGAAGGCGTCGACACGGTGGCCGCAGCGTGCGAGCGCCCGGGCGAAGTGTCCCTTGCCGCAGCCCGCGTCGAGTACGAACAACGGGGCCGACGGATTCGACAGGTCGCCGATCAGGGTGAGCAGGGAGCCTAGCCGCAGTGCGTAGAAGATCTCGTTGCCGGGGCGGTCGAGGCCGATGTCCCCGCCGGAGGCGAGCTCGTCGCGTTCCCGGTGGCGTGTGTTCCAGTAGGTGAAGGTGCGGTCGTCGGCCGTGGTGGGTGCGCCGGTGGTGGGATCAGCCATGGCACTCCAGCCAGCGGGTGATCACCCCGGCGATCCGGGCGCCGGATCTTCCGTCCCACAGCGGGGGGCCCTCGACGGGTGGTGTCACCTCGCCGACCAGCACCTTGTGCAGCGTGGGGGCCAACTCGTCGTGCCGCACGAGCCGGTTGGTGCCATGGGTGACGGTGACCGGGCGCTCGGTGGTGCTGCGCAGGGTGAGGCAGGGGACGCCGAGCACGGTGGTCTCCTCCTGGACTCCGCCCGAGTCGGTGATCACGACGGCGGCTCCGCGGACCAGGCCCATGAACTCGACGTAGCCGAGCGGTTCGAGGAGGTGGATTCCCGGGGTGTCCTCGAGGCCCGCCGCGCGCAGCGCCGACGCGCTGCGCGGATGCAGCGGCACGGCGAGGTCGATCTGGGCGGCGGCCTGTCTCAGGGCGCGGACGGCGGTTCCGGCTGCCTGGGGATCGTCGACGTTGGCGGGTCGGTGCAGCGTGGCCACACCGTAGCGGCCGGGCAGTCCGTGCGCGGTGCGCGCGGCAGCCGGGTCGAAGCGATCGAGGTGGCCGAGCAGGGTGTCGATCATCGGGTTGCCCACGAAGTGGACGCGGGCGGGGTCGACGCCCTCCCGGGAGAGGTGTCCCACGGCTTCCGGGCTGGTCGCGAAGTGGATCTCGGCCACTTGGTCGACCAGACGCCGGTTGACCTCTTCCGGCATCGTCATGTCGAAGCTGCGCAGCCCCGCTTCGACGTGGGCGACCGGGATGGACAGCTTGGCGGCGACGAGTGCGGCGGCCAGCGTGCTGTTGACGTCTCCGTACACCACGACGACGGCCGGTGCCCGGGCGGTCAGCTCGGGTTCCAGCGCCACCACGAGGTCGGCCGTCTGCCGGGCGTGGCTGCCGGAGCCGACGCCGAGGTCCACGTCGGGTTCCGGGAGGCCGAGCTCGCGGAAGAAGACGGCCGACATGCGTTCGTCGTAGTGCTGCCCCGTGTGCACCAGAACCTGCTCGCAGCCGGACGTGCGCAGGGCGGCGACGACGGGTGCGGCCTTGACGAAGTTCGGCCGGGTACCGACGACATGCAGTACAGGGCCGTTCATTTCCGCTGGCCTCCGCTCGGCCGACCTACGGTTGCGATATGTCCCGTCGTATTCCACATGCGCTCATCCTGGCGGTATCGGTTGCTTTGACCGAGGTGCGCCACGACCCCATTCGAGCGATCCTGCTCGGCGCGAGGCTGTTGCCGACCCCTGCGCGGCACCGGTTGAGGCGGCTCGAGGGGCGGCTCGCGCCCCACGCCCGCACGGCCGGGCCGACCGCGACGCCGTCCGCGGCACGGCTGCCCGCGCCCTCCGGGCGAACCGTCCGGCCCGTGCCGGGCCGGGTGCTTCATCTCGTCACCAACGGGCTTCCGTTCCAGCACGCCGGCTACACGGTGCGCACACAGGCACTGACCCGGGCCCAACGCGCGGCCGGACTGGATCCGCACGTCGTGACGCGCGTCGGCTTCCCGGTGACGCAGGGGGTGCTGGACGCCCGTCCCCTGCAGATCGTCGGGGGCGTGCCGCAGCACCGGCTGCTGCCACTGCGGCTGCCGTACGGGCAGGGCGCGCTGCTGGCCCGCAACGCCGAGTTGGCCGGCCGCCTGGTGGAGCGGCTGCAGCCCAGCGTCCTGCACGCGGCGACCGACCACGGCAACGGGCGGGTCGCACTGGCCCTTCGTGAGGCCTATGGGCTGCCCGTGGTCTACGAGGTTCGGGGCTTCCTGGAGGAGACGTGGCTGACCCAGGCCCCGGGACGGTCACGGACCGACGAGACCTACCGCGCGCGGCGGGCACTGGAGACGCACTGCATGCGCGAGGCCGATCTGGTGATGACGCTGGGCGCGGCCATGAAGGCCGAGATCGTGGCGCGCGGGGTGCCCGAGGAGCGGGTCCTGATCTCACCCAACGCGGTGGACGAGGCGTTCCTGGCTCCGCTGCCGGACGGAGGGCCACTGCGCGCCCGGCTCGGCATCGCCCCGCACGAGCTGGTCGTCGGGACCGTCAGCAGCCTCACGCCGCACGAGGGCATCGGCACCCTGCTCCACGCGGGTGCCGAACTGCGGCGCCGGGGAGTCCCCGTGCGGCTGCTCGTCGTGGGCGACGGCCCGGAGCGCCAGGCCCTGCAGCGACTGGCCGCGCGGCTCGGTCTCGACGAGGGCGCCGCTCTGTTCATCGGCCGGGTCCCGCACGCACAAGTGCGCCACTACCACGCCGTGCTGGACGTGTTCGCAGTGCCGCGCACCGACGAACGGGTCTGCCACATGGTGACCCCGCTCAAGCCGGTCGAGGCGATGGCGAGCGGCCTTCCCGTGGTCAGCAGCGATCTCACCGCCATGCGGGAACTGATCGAGCCAGGGGTGAGCGGTCAACTGATTCACTCCGCATCACCGCGTGTCTGGGCAGATTGTCTAGAAAGTCTTTATTACTGTCAAAAGCGACGAAACGAATGGGGGGCTGTCGCCCGCGAACTGGTCGCGCGCGAACGCACCTGGGAACGGGTCGCCGCCATGACACGTGAGGCGTATCGCCGTCTCGGGTGCGTCTGACACCCACCTCGGAGCCGCACCAGCCGGCACCGTCCTGCGCCTTCGACCCGCCAGTCCTGCCGTACGGCAGGGCGTGCCTTGAGACGGAGTGATACGCCCATGCAGCTCTCACCGGCCGAACCGCGATGGGGCCCGAGCGCACCGCCGGCGGGGGAAGCGCCGCCCGACGGCGCCGAACTGGCGGTGGTCGGGCTCGGTTACGTCGGTCTGCCGCTCGCCAGGGAGGCGGCCTCCGTCGGCCTGAGGGTCGTCGGCCTCGACCGTGACCCGCAGGTCGTCGCCGCACTCAACGCCGGCCGATCCCACGTCGACGACGTGTCGGACGACGACGTCCGCCGGATGCGGGACGCCGGATTCACGGCGTACACGGACGACGGCTGTCTCGCCCGGGCGGAGACGGTGGTGATCTGCGTGCCGACTCCGCTCAGTGCGGACGGCGGCCCCGACCTGGGGTCGGTCACCGCGGCCGTCCGCGCCGTCACGACGAGGCTGCGGCCCGGGCAGCTCGTCGTCCTGGAGTCGACCACCTACCCGGGCACCACCGAGGAGGTCGTGCGACCGCTGCTGGAGGAATCCGGGCTGCGGGCGGGCGAGGACTTCGCCCTGGCCTTCTCACCGGAGCGGATCGACCCCGGCAACACCACGCACGGCCTGCGCGAGACGCCGAAGGTGGTCGGGGGATGCACCCCGTCCTGCGCCGCCCGCGCGGTCTCCTTCTACGGGAAGCTCGTCGACACGGTCGTCCAGGCTAAGGGCACCCGTGAGGCGGAGATGGCCAAACTGCTGGAGAACACCTACCGGCACGTGAACATCGCCCTCATCAACGAGCTGGCCATCATCAGCCGCGAGTTGCAGGTCGACGTGTGGGACGCCATCCGCTGCGCGGACACCAAGCCGTTCGGTTTCCAGGCGTTCCGGCCGAGTGCCGGTGTGGGTGGGCACTGCATTCCCATCGACCCGAACTACCTTTCCTACAAGGTGCGTTCCTCGCTCGGTTACGACTTCCGGTTCGTCGGGCTCGCCCAGGACATCAACCGGCGGATGCCCGAGTACGTCGTACGCCGTGCCCAGGACCTCCTCAACACCGTCGGCCGGCCGCTGCAGGGCTCCCGGGTCCTCCTGCTCGGCGTCACCTACAAGCCGGACGTCGCGGACCAGCGGGAGACCCCGGCGCTGCCGGTGGCACGGCTCTTGCGGGGGCGGCGGGCCGAGGTCTCGTTCCACGACCCGCACGTGACGCAGTGGACCGTCGACGGGGTGACCGTCCCCCGCGTCGCCGACCTCCTGACGGCCGTCCGCGAACACGACCTGACGATCCTGCTCCAGGACCACTCGGCCTACGACCTGCCCGTGATCGCCGACGAGGCCCGTCTGCTGTTCGACACCCGGGGGCGGATCTTCCAGCCGGGAGTCGAGGTTCTGTAGGCGCCCGCGACGTCCGAAGCCCCTGAGTCGTCAGGGAGTTATGAGGTTCTTCGATGCGTGTACTCGTCGCCACCGTCGTGCATCACCCCGAGGATGCCCGGATCCTGCACCGGCAGATCACCGCCCTTGTGGAGCGCGGCCACCAGATCGTGTACGCCGCGCCGTTCGCGGCGCGCGGAGTGACACCGCGGCGGGGCGTGGAGGGTGTCGAGCTGCCCCGGGCCGCCGGGCGCGACCGTCGCGCCGCGCTGCGGGCGGCCGGCAGGCTGCTGGCCGAGGCCGGGCCGAACGTGGACGTGGTGCTGCTGCACGACCCCGAACTGCTGCTGACCCTGCCCGGCGTGACGCGTCGATGGCGGCGTGCCGGGCGAGCCCCGGTGACCGTGTGGGACGTCCACGAGGACACGGCGGCGGCGCTCGTCATGAAGCGCTGGGTGCCGGGAGGGCTGCGACCGCCGCTGCGGCTGGGCCTGCGTGCCGCGGAACGGCTGGCGGAACGACATGTGCGGCTGCTGCTGGCCGAGGACGAGTACCAGGCCCGGTTCCGCCGCGTTCACCCCGTCGTACCCAACTTCGCGACCGTGCCGCCCGGTCCGCCCGAGCCCCCCGGCGACGACCGCGTCGTCTATCTGGGTCACCTGTCGCGGGAGCGCGGTGTACTGGACGTCGTCGAGATGGCGCGTCTCCTGGGCCCCGCCGTACGCGTCGAGGTGATCGGCGAGGCGAACGCGGACGTACGGGGCGCACTCGCGCAGGCTCATCAGGAAGGGGTGCTGCGCTGGTACGGCTTTCTGCCCAACGATCTCGCGCTCGCCCGGCTCTCGGGTGCCCTGGCCGGTCTCTCCCTCCTCCACGACCAGCCCAACTACCGGCACTCACGCCCGACCAAGGTCGTCGAGTACATGGCCCACGGCGTGCCGGTCGTCACCACGCCCACTCCGCTCGCGTCGGAGCTGGTCGAACGGCACGGCTGCGGACTGGTCGTCCCGTACGGGGACCCGGCGGCCGCGGCGCAGGCCGTACGCCGTCTGCAAGCCGACCCGGGCCTGCGGGAGCGCGCGGCCGGGCGCGGCCGCGAGGCCGCCCTGTCCGGTATGAACTGGCGGGTCAGGGCCGCCGAGTTCGTGGCGCTGCTGGAGGGGTGGGTGAAGGAGGCGGACGCCGGCGGCCAGGCTCCGGCCGACTCCGCGCCCGTGACCGGTCCGGTACTGGCCGGCTGACCCGGCCGTCCTCGGCCCGGTCCGTGGGCATCCCGGGCCCTGCCTGCCGGACCCCGGCGTACCCGGTCGCCGTCCGCCCGCCCGGCCCGGTAGGGCCGATGGGCCCCGGCGACCTGGGCCCTTCGGCTCCAGACCGCCGACTCGGTCAGCGGGACGATGCAGGTGAGGCATGGAGCCGCCGGACGCCTTCCGGGCATCCGGGTGCAAGCCCGAAGCAGGTGAGCGACGATGATGTTCTGGTACGACCACGACGTCAGCGGCTGGGGCTGGTTCGCGATGTCCGCCGGCATGATCCTCTTCTGGGCGCTGATCATCACCTTTGCCGTGCTGCTCTTCCGGGCCCTCAGCCGGCCCGGCGAGCCCCCGCACACCCCTGTCACCCCCTCGGCCGAGGACATTCTCCGGGAGCGGCTGGCCCGCGGTGACATCGACGAGGACGACTACCGGCGCCGTCTGAACGTCCTGCGTGCCGGACCCCTCACCAAACCCTGAACGTCACCGGTCGCTCCCGGTCGGGCCCCGGTCCTCCGACAAAGGAGGCCCGGGGCTCCGGCGTCCCGGCCGTGTCGGCTGGGAAGGCGTGCGGCGCCCACGCCAGGCGTCCTGGCGTCCTGGCGTCCTGGCGGAACACCACCGTGCACGCGTTCCGTGGTCAGAGCCGCGTGTTCCGGGCTGACACAGCCGATGGCGGGTACAGGGGACGCCGTAACAGCGTCTTACGTGAGGAGCCGAGGATGACCGATGACGCCTACCTCGTCCTGCTGACCGGTCCGCACGCAGCGCTCGGTGTGCCCGCCGCCGCGGTCGGGGAACTTGCCTGCATGGAGACTCCCGCGGTACGGGCGTGGCTCGACGCGCAGGAAGTCACCGCGACGTCGCCCGACCTCCGCCTGCTGCCACCGGAGGAGACGGGAGCCATTCCCGAGGACGCCGAGCGCTTGCCCGTCCCCCTCGGCGAGGAGGAGCTCGACCGCCTGCGCCGGCAGCTCGCCTCGGAGAGCGTCGCGCGGCTGGAGGAGGACCTGCTGGCCTACCGTTCCTGCGCGGACGGTCGCGAGGCACTGCTCGCCCGGGCGCTGGCAGCGGGCGTACCGGCGCACCGTGTCGCGGAACTGACCGGTGTGGATCTCACCGCCGTGAAGGCGGTCGCCCACTGAGGGAGGCGCACGAAGCGCTCATCGCCACCGCCCCCGAGCACATCCCTCGTGACGCGGTCGGCGGCCTCCGGGGCCGGCCACCGCGTCACCGCTGCGGCGTCAGCCCTTCGCGTCGATGCCCGTGACCGCTGCCGGACCCAGGGGGGCGCTGCCGTCGTCCAGCCCGACGCCGTGCAGGGCGGACCGGGCGAGCCGATGCGCTTCACGCTCGGCCTCCGGCCGGCTGCCGGCATCGATCGTCAGGCGGACGGTGAACGTCCCGTCGTCGTTGACGGTGAGGACGTCGAGATCCTCCTCGTTGCCCATGCGGGTGCGGTGCGGATCCGCCGGGCGCAGCGCCCGCACGAGCTCGGCCCGTGTCTCCTGACCGGCTCCGCGGGTGAACGTTCCCGGCACGGAGATGACGTACCTGGTCATTGATACCTCCCTCGGTTCCTCTCCGGTTACCCCTGGCTGCGGGAGGATCACGGCCCCTCTCCGTACGGTCCGGTCGCCGATGCCCCGGGAAGCACCGGGGTCCGGTGCACGCGCGTCGCCGGGACGGGGGCATTCGTCGCCCGCACGGGGGCAGACGGCACGTACGGCGACTCGCCGCAACGGGAACAGGGATGAGGGTGACGAGGTGTCCTTCTCACAGCAGCCCCCGACGGGCAACGACTCCACCCGGACCTACGCGGAGCCGGGTGCGAGGCGGGGCAACGGACTGGCGGTCGCCGCGCTGGTTCTCGGAATCCTGGCGGTCCTTCTCTTCTGGACCGTCGTCGGCGGCCTCGTGCTCGGACTCCTGGCGCTGGTCTTCGGCATCGTCGGCGCCCGCAGGGCACGGGGCGGCCGGGCCCCGCACGGCACGATGGCCGTCGTCGGCGCGGTGCTCGGCGCGCTCGGACTGATCGTGTCCGCCGTGATCGTCGCGATCGGCGCGTCGGTCCTCGACTCCGACGAGTTCAAGGACTTCGACGACTGTGTCCGGCACGCCGACACGCAGAGTGAACGGGACGCGTGCGCCGAGGACTTCAACCGGGACATCAACAACTGACCGCGGATCGCGGCGGTCGCTCGTGCGCGGGGGTGTCCACACGCGCCGCGTCAGGTGTCGGCGCGCCGATGGTCACCCGGAGTGACCGCCTCACCACCGGCTCGTCGGGCAGCTGTGCCCCGTCACAGGTCCGTCGTGCGGTCGGGGACGTAGTTCTGCAGGTCGCGGGGCGTGCGCTCGTAGCCGGTCGACTCGGGGCGCTCCGGCAGCTCCAGGACAGGGGGCAGCACATCGCGGTAGGGCACGGACTCCAGCAGGTGGGAGATCATGTTGAGCCGGGCACGCCGCTTGTCGTCGCTCTCGACGACGAACCAGGGGGCCTCCGGGGTGTCGGTGTGCACCATCATGTCGTCCTTGGCCCGCGAGTACGCCTCCCATCGGGTGATCGACTCCAGGTCCATCGGTGAGAGCTTCCAGCGCCGCAGCGGGTCCTCCAGGCGACGCCGGAAGCGTTCCTGCTGCTCGGTGTCGCTGACCGAGAACCAGTACTTGCGCAGCAGGATGCCGTCCTCGAGCAGCATCCGCTCGAAGATCGGGCACTGGCGCAGGAAGAGCTGGTGCTCCTCCTTGGTGCAGAAGCCCATCACGTGCTCGACGCCGGCCCTGTTGTACCAGGACCGGTCGAACAGCACGATCTCCCCGGCGGCGGGCAGCTGCGTCACGTACCGCTGGAAATACCACTGGGTTCGCTCGCGTTCGGTCGGCTTGGGCAGCGCCGCGATGCGGGCGACCCGCGGGTTCAGGTGCTCGGTGACCCGCTTGATCGTGCCGCCCTTGCCGGCCGCGTCGCGGCCCTCGAAGATCACGACCATGCGGGCGCCCTCCACGCGCACCCACTCCTGGAGCTTCGCCAGCTCCGTCTGCAGGCGCAGCAGCTCACGCTCGTACTCCTTGCGCGGCAGCGACGCCGCCTGCTTGCCGGACATGCCGCCTCCTGCTCGCACTGCCGTACGCCGATGATCAGTCACGCACCGAAGCCGCGGTCCGTGATCGGCTTCGTTCGAATTCTGTCAGGTCGAGTGGATTCGATCGAGCGCTTCGCCCGCAACGGCGGAGGCGTCGTACAAGCGAGCGGCTCCGGTGCGGCGGGGCATGGCCGGAAGTGAACCCCGGGCCGGCGGCGTGGTCGCGTCCGTGCCCCGGCTGGGGACCGCCAGGCCTGCGGTTCCTCTAGAGTTGGCGCCATGACTCAGGCGCCGGCCCAGGATCGCGGCACGCGGTCGCGCGACGCGATCCTGGACAGCGCAGGCGAGCTGATGTCGCGCCGCGGCTACGCCGCCACGTCCATCTCGATGATCTCCACCGCGTGCGGCCTGCCGGTCAGCTCGATCTACTGGCACTTCGGCAGCAAGGACGGGATCTACGTCGCGGTGCTGGAGCGGGCCAGGACCGCGCTGCTGGCCGCGCTGCCCCCGGCCGAGGTGCCGGGGGGCTGCGTCGAGGAGCGTCTGGACACCTTCCTCGGGGAGGTCGAGGAGGCGTTCCGACGGCACCCGCGCGGTGTGAAGCTGCTGCTGGGGCTGGGCATGGTGCAGCAGGACGCCAGTGCGGCCGCCGTGGCGGAGGTACGTCGCTACCGTGACGCCCTGGTGGCCTGGGCCCGGGACTCCGTGAGCTCCGTCTTCGCCCTGGAGGGCCGCTGCCCCGAGGTGGCGGACGAGTTGGCGCGCTTCACGCTGAGGACGGCGAGCGGTACCGCCGTGGCCCGCTGGTTCGAGCCGGACGCCGCCCTGGAGACCGGACCGCTGCGGGTGGCGCTGCTGGCCCTGGCGGCCCACCACGGCGTTCCGGTACGGGACGCCCCCGGCGGGGGCGTCCGCTCGCCCGGCCTCACGCCAGGGGAATGACGACGCGGTACTTGCCGCCCGGAGACTGCTCGGGTGGCTCGGAGGCGGGTTCGACCTCCACCTGACCCGCTCCGTGGGCGGCGAGCAGGGCACCCAGCTCCTTCCGCACCGACGCCCACAGCCGTTCGCGGTCGGCGCCGGCGGCGTACCTGATCCGCACGCGCAGGATGGTGGGGGACGTCTGCACGATCTGGAACAGGTCGAGGTCCGGGATGCTCTCCAGGAGGGTCTCGAACGCCATCGGCACCATACGGACGGAGCCGCCGTCCCGGTGCGGGAAGGACAGCAGGTCGGCCGCGCGGCCGCGGACCCTGAGCGCGGGCAGCGGGTCGCCGCACGGGCACGCGTCCGGACGCAGCACGACGCTGTCACCCAGGTCGTAGCGCAGGATCGGCTGCGCCCACCGGCACAGGCTGGTCAGCAGCACGGTGGAGGACCGCTCACCCGGCGGTGTGGGCCGGTGGTCGGCGTCCACGGGCTCCAGGACCAGCCAGTCGCCGTGGACGTGGAGCCAGCCCGACGTACAGCCGTAGCCCAGAGCGAGGCTTTCGTTGCAGCCGTAGGAGTTGATCACCTGTGCGCCGAAGGCGGACCGGATCCGCTGGTGGTCGCGGTCGCCGAGCCCTTCCGCCAGGAGTGACACCACCGCCGGGGCGATGCGCAGCCGGCCGGCCAGTTGCTCACCGGCCAGCAGCGCGATCACGGTGGCGTAGCCGCCCAGGAACACCGGCCGGTACCGGTTGAGTTCATCGACCAGGTCGGGCAACGGGCTGTGCACCGACAGCACGTGGCTGTGGCGCGCGGGCAGACGGCCGGCCGCGCGGGAGCGTGCGAGGACCGCGTGGGCGGCCAGATGACCGCTGGTGGCGACGATGTGCGCCGAGCGCATGCGGTGGGCGAGCAACCGGGCGGTCACCGTGGGCGTGAGGGTGCGCCGGGCGGCCCGCAGCGACAGGGCCCGGACCACCGCCGCCGCCCGGTCGTCCAGCAGGAACAGGCCGCGGTGCCCGGTGGTACCGGACGTCGTCGTGACCAGATACCGGCCCAGGAAGCGCTCGCCCACCCGTCCCGGATCGGCGACGAAGGCCCGGACGCCGTCGAGAGTCACGGCCGGATCGGTGACCCACTCGTCGAAGTGGGCCATCAGCGTCGGCTTGTCCGTCACGGGCAGCAGGGCGGTGTCCTCCACCCGTTGCGGCAGGTGCCGGTACAGCTCGCGGTAGTACGGGGAGTGGGCGCGGGCGAAGTCGACCATCGCCGCCAGGCGTTCGCGCTGCCGGTTCGCCAGGGCCCGCGGGCCGAGACGCAGTGTCCGGCGACCGTCCCGGGCCAGAGTCCACGGCGTTGTCGCCGCACCGCTGCCCGGCGGGTGACGGTGGGGTTCCGAGGTCATCGCACCTCCCTCTGAGGGGCATTGGCAGAGTCCCAGAAGGCGCAGTGGTGGGCGGCGGCGAATCCGGTGGTCGGGCCGATCCGGTCCGGTGCCAGCACCTGGACGCGGTCCCCGGCGGGCGTGTAGCGCGGCCAGGTCGGGGTGCCGGGCGCGTTGGGGTCACCGGTGGCCACGAACCGGGCCCAGTGGGCGAGCATGGTGGCGGACAGCCGGCGCTGGGCCGGCGTCAGGGGCGGCACCGCCTCGTTGGGAAACAGGTAGGCGAGTTCGGACGCGTGGAAGGCGCCCTGCGGAGTGTGCGGTGCCGGGATGAACGGTGGTGCCTGGGGGTCGGCGAACTCGTAGGCGTAGACGGGCACCCGCTCGCCGTAGAGCCGGCTGTCGGACCGTGCCGGGCAGGAGAACCGCTGGTCGGTGCCCACGGCGGAGTAGGCCAGGTTGGGCGAGGGGTGGGCCGGGGCCGGATAGGTCTCGAGGACCGCGTCCGCGCGCCGGCCGTGTTCGAGCCTGATCAGGGCGGCGTACGAGGCGGGGGTCAGGGGCCCGCCGCCGAGCAGATCCACGTACAGGGCGGTGAAGTAGCGGTATTCGTCGCGGGTGCTGCCGCTCAGTGTCGGCACGGCGTTCACCCGCCCCGTGGCCCACGCCGCCCGCGGAGCGCGGGGCAGCACCCGCGGTCCGGTGTTCGGCACCCAGCGTGGTGCCGTCCCGGCTCCCGGAGCGCGGATGAGGTCGGAGGCGGGCAGGGAACGCAGACAGGCCGCCGCCGTCTTCGGGTCGACGCAGCCGACCGACACCGCGAAGCCGACGCCCTTCTGCTCGGCCGCGCGGAGCGTGAGCGGAGTCAGGGCGCCATCCGCCGTACAGCTGCCGCTCTGCTGGATCGCGCGGTGGAACAGGTTCTGCGCGGTTGGGGAGGCGATGTGCAGGCAGGTGTCCGCGGATCCGGCGGACTGGCCGCCGAGCGTCACCCGGTTCCGGTCGCCCCCGAAGGCGCCGATGTTGCGTCGCACCCAGTGCAGCGCGGCCTGCTGGTCCATCAGGGCGTAGTCCCCCGAGGCGTGCTCCGTGCCCTCGGCCGAGAGTGCCGGGTGCGCGAGGAACCCCAATGCGCCGAGGCGGTAGTTGACGGTCACCACGACCACGCCCCGTGCGGCCAGGGCAGTGCCGTCGTAGTCGCTGCCCGCGCCGTAGACGTTGGCACCGCCGTGCAGCCACACCAGCACGGGCAGCGGGCCTCCGGTGGTGCGGGCGGGCGTCCACACGTTGAGGTACAGGCAGTCCTCCGTGGTGCTGCCGGTGCGGTTGGACTCCCCGGGCAGGACGGGGCCACCGTCCGGAAGCAGGGTCAGCGGCAGCTGGGGGCAGGGACGGGCCGGTGCGGTGGCGTCCCGCACGCCGGACCACCGCGCGGCGGGTTGCGGTGGACGCCAACGCAGCTCACCGGTCGGCGGGGCGGCGAAGGGGATGCCCTGGAAGACGCTCCCCCCGGTGGTGAGGGCTTCGCCGCGCACCCGGCCGTGGTCGGTGCGCACGACCGGGGCGCCGTGGCCGGTGCCGGCACGGGCGGGGGCGGGCGGGGAGGCGCTGAACCACAGCAGCAGGACCGCGGCGACAGCTGTGACGCGGCCCAGGACGTGGCGCAGGCTGCCGCTCGGGACGTGGCGCCGGGTGAGGGTCGGGACGTGGCGCGGGGTGAGGGTCGGGCGAGCGGTTCTCATGGGTCGCTCCTGGTCCGGGTCGGAGACGGGCAGGGGGCGGGAATGTCATGGCGTGTGCTGGTGGGCGCCGATGTCGAGGCGGCGCCCCGGATGCGGGTCACGCCGCGTGGATCGGTGGCGCGGCACCCGTCCGCGCCGTCGAGCGCGGGACTGCCCGGCAGCAGCGTCGCCGTGTCCGTCGGGCCACCGTGGTCCGCGAGCGGTTCCCGCCACGGGGCACGGCTGGGAAGATCGCCCGCGGCGACGTGACGGTGGAGAATGCCCTGGCGCAGTCGGCGGCCCCACCGGCGACGGGGTTGCCCGACACGACGGAGTCGCGCAGGGTCATGCGCCCCGGCGGCAGGTCGACGAGGTCGGGGATGGGCGAGGGCAGGCTGTTCAGGTAGGCCGGCGCGATGTTGGTTCCGCCACCACCGTCACTCGAACGGCTGCCCGTGATGGGCGAGTCGAGGCTCTCGATGGTTCCCAGGCCGCGAATGTCGATGCCGCCGCCGTACCCGTCGGCGCCTCGGACCGTCGTGGGCGCGTCGACGTTCGGGTCACCGGTGGGGGGATCGGGAGGGGACCCCACGATCTTGCGGGGGTCGGGCGGGATGGCCAGCCGGTACCGACCGGAGAGGGCACATTGACCGTACTGCCCGGACGGGCGTTGGCGGCCGTCACGGCCGCGCGCAGGCTGCACGCGCCCGACACGCTGCGGCACAGGCCGTCCGACGGATCGGCGTCCACCGCGTCGGACGTGGTGTCCACGGTGAACTCCGTCGGCTCGGCGGCCGTGGAAGCGGGGCGGCAGGGGCGGGGGCGGCGAGGTGCCCCACGGCGGCGAGGAGGGCGGCGACGCACGTCGCCGGGGTGGTGATGACCCTCATGCGGTGAACTCCTCTCGGCGAGGAAGCCGGGCATACGAGGACGGGGGTCCGTGAGAACGTCGCGCCGGGCGCGCCGGTGGGCGCGGCTCGTGAGGTGAACACGCCGGAGACGCCGAGGAGTTGGGCAGCCACGGAGTCACGGAATCGCGACGTCACGCTGGAGCGGCGGAGCGGAAACGAGGGTGCTTGCGGACTCGTTCTGGAGCGAGCGTTCCATTCAGGGCGGCGTGTGTCCACAGGGCGACCGGGAATGTGGCCGAATCGCAGTGTCCAGGGCAGGGGAAAGGGCCTGCTCGCCCGGCTGAAAAAAAGGACCGCGCCGAGGGCGCGCGCGACGCGCCTCGGGGTCCTCACGGCCTGGGGCGGAACGGGTGGGCCGGGCTGCTCGAGCCGGCTCCCGGGGCACCGCGTACGCGACTGCGGCCGGGAGATCACCGCGCCCGGCCCGCGGCTCCCGGCACGCCGACGGCACCACCCGTCCGTCGGCGTCCCCGCGCATGCGGTCAGTGCGCGAGGCCGGGGGTACGACCGGTTCAGTCAGTCCTGGTCCTGCGCGTCCGTCGGCGAGGCATCGGCCCCTTCCCCAGACGCCGGCGCCGTCTCCGGTTCGGTCGCCTCGTCACCCGACTCGGTCCTGCCCCGGGTCTGTTTCCCCTGCTCCTCCTCGACGTGCTTGCGCATCTCCTCCGGCTTGTCTCCGACCTGGTCCATGGCGTCCACCTCCCTCGACGGGGCCCCGCCGGGCGCACCGCGGGCCCTCACCGTCAGGGTCACACGGAACAGCCCCCGCGGCTCATTGACGGGGACCACCTGCCGACGGGAGGGTCCTGGCAGTTGCCGCCGGAGAAGGGGGGTCAGGCGCCGAGCCGTGTCACCGTGGCGTCGAGCCGAGCGGCGATCTCCTCCAGCTCGTGCCGGGACGGCTGGTCGGTGCCGAGCCGGTCGACGAGGTCGTCTCGGGAGATGATCTCCAGAGCACCTCGATACCGGTCGCTGTCCAGGGCGGACCCGGGGACGACGACACCGGAACCGGCGACCAGGATCAGCGTCGGGGCATCGGCGTCGGATGTGAGCAGGGCTTCCATGTGCTCCGGGGTGATCACGTCTGTGCTTCCTTCCCGTCGGTGGTGCGGGCGTGTGCGGCGCAGTGGGACGAGTCCCCGGCTCCGGACCTCCTGCACCTCCGCCCCGCGAGCGGCGCTTCCCGCAGTGACCGTCGTCGGCGGTGCGGTCGCAGCCCCGGCCGACCGCGGAGAACGCCCAGACGTGCCGGCGACGGTCCCGGACCCCGCGGAGTCGCTCGAAACCGGCAGCCGTGCAGGTGGCGACGGCGCCGGGGCGGGAGCTCGGGGTGCCGACGAGCGCGCTGGACCAACCCAGCTCCGGTAAGTGGCCGCCGCGGCAACGGTGATCGCCTTGCCGTAGCCGCGACCGCGATGTCCCCGGTGCGTGCACCTCATCGGTTCGAGCAGCCCGGGCTTCCGCGGACCGGCCGACCACACCGTCACCGCTGCCACCGCGTCGCCCCCGTCGTCGTACGTGACCAGGCGCCGGGCGTCGGCGTAGGCACTCCCTCCCTCCGCCATCGCCGGCCAGTGCGCGTCCCCGCGGCGCGGCGACAACGACACACGCCCCGGTTCGACGACCCGCCAACAGCGGCGCGAGACCCGCGAGGGCGCCGAGACCGAAGGATCACCACGGCGGCGAAACCCCGGGGCACAGGGGCGCAGCAGCCCCGCCATGGTGTGTCCCACCACCGCGGAACCGGCATCAGATGGCGGGGTGTACTGACTCCTCCGCCTGGGCAGCGCCGTTGTCGTTCATGGTCATCGGGCCATCGTCATGGCCGCCGCCCGGCGATCATCCGCCACTCGTCGGGGTCCGGCCCCGGCCTCGCAACCGGTCGGCGCGCCGTCGCCGCCGTGCCTGGTCAGTCGTGCCGGGCGAGTTTGACTGCGGAGACGAGCAGGATCACGGCCAGCAAGGGGAGGAGCACAAGATCCGGGAACACGCCGAGGAGCAGCCCGCCCAGCATCGCCCCGGCGACCGAGCCCGCGGCCATCACCCAGGTGAAACGCAGGTTGAGGCCCAGGACGGCGAAGCTTCCGTCGCGGCTGTAGCGGGCGAAGGCGACCAGCATCGTGGGGAGCGACACCAGCAGGGACAGGCTTCCCGCGGTTTTGATGTCCTCCCCGAACAGCAGCACGATCGTCGGGATCAGCAGCTCGCCCCCGGCCACACCCATGATCGCCGCGACCACACCGATGCCGAAGCCGGCCGTGACGCCGGAGGGCACCCGAACCCACATCGGCAGCTCCAGTGTCCCCAGGGTGCCGATGTGCGTGACCACCAGTGCGGCCGCCATGAGCAGCATCAACGCCGCCAGGACCTTGTAGAGGGTGGCGCTGCGCATGCGCACCGCCCAGGTCGCCCCGGCCCAGGCACCCAGCAGACTGCCGGCCAGCAGGTCGAGCACGACGGGCCAGCGGGCACCCACCTCGGCGGCCGGAACCGCGACCAACCGGGCGGGCAGCGCGACCAGGACCACGACCAGGCTCATCGCCTTGTTCAGGATCACGGCCGAGAGTGCGGCGAACCCGAAGAGGCCGATCAGCAGCGGCAAACGGAACTCCGCCCCGCCCAACCCGATCATCCCGCCCAGAACACCGACGGCCGCACCCGCGCCGAACACCACGGGTGCCGAGTGGGTCGGGCGGAGGGGAACTGGGCCCCGGTCAGTGGTCATGACGCGCATCCTCGCCGACGGCCGTCCCCGCTGCCGCGGCAGGTCCCCCTTCGAGTAGAGGCACCGGATGTTCCCCGGTCCGTCGACCAGGACGTTCCGGAAGAGTTGCAGTGGCCCGCGGCGGCAACGCCGGGTGGGTTCACGGCCGGCACCCGGGAACCTGCCGGGCGGGACGGTTCAGACGTGCGTGAGAAGGCGTTCCAGCGGCCGGGGGACACGATCGAGGTCGACGTGGGCGACCAGCGCCCGCGCGTACAGCGCCTTGCGTCCGCTGTGTGTGCCCATGAAACGCCGCAGTTGGTGTTCCACCGGGCGTTCCCGCTGCGCCGGCTGGCCCTGGAAGGTGCGGAAGGGTCGTGTCTCGCCCTGGGCCTCGATGACCTGCTGCACACCCTCGGCGCCGACGGCACGGATCAGCTCGTCCTCCAGGTCGGCGACGCACATGTGGAACCCGAGCGTCTCCAGTTCGGCCTGCGTGCGGCCGGCGCCGAGCCCCACCCGTTCGAGATGGCGCCGGAAGTGCCGCTCCTCGCCGATGTCGTAGAGACCGGCCAGCGGGAGGCCGAGCCCCGGGGGACCGCACACGTCCAGGAAGCGCCCGATGCTCATCGCCCCTCCGAGGGGCACGGTCAGGACGCCCTCGGCTTCGAGGTTGCGGCCGTAGCGCGTGGCCAGTGCTTCGATCGCGACCTGATCGCTGCTGCCCTCGACGAGCACGATCGTCCGAACACCGCCGCCAGCCAGGTCCCGTGCCTCCGCGGCGGCTGCGCTCGCCTCCGCTCCCCCGGCCGCCCAGGTGATCAGCGCCTGGCGCAATCCGCTCGACCCGTCCACGGCACCTCGCTTTCGGCGTCATCCTGACACGGCCGCGGTCTCCGGCGCATGCGCGTTTCGGGGCCGGTGACGGCTGCCTCCCGGCGTCCCTGCTCACGGGGCGTCGGCGCTCGGCCGCATGAGGTCGAGGTCCTCGCCCCACGCGTCCAGCACCTCACCGTGTCCGGTCGCTCGGGCCGCCGCCTCGACCAGGGTGAAGAGGTGCCGTTGCAGGTCCACGTCGCCTGTTGCCGAGATGCGCTCCACGGCACGGAGCACCACCTCGGTGCTCCAGCCCGGCAGTGGGTGCCGGGTGAGCTCCCACTCCAGATACTTGTTGTAGGGGCGGGGGCGACGGTCGAGGGCGAAGAGCAGGTCGAGCAGGAACCGGATGCTGTCCGCGGCATCGAGGCGAGCGGAGAACACCTGGCCGTCCCGGTGATTCTTGACGGAGCGGTACAGGGAGTTGGCATAGGCGTCGAGCCGGCCGCGTGCGAACCGGAATGCCTCATCGGCACCCAGCCGGGCCTTGTCGGCCAGGATGCGCGCGATGCCTCCGTCGAGGCGGTCGAGCACGATCCGGGCCCGGGCGAGGGCGTAGCGTTCGTTTCCGGGCATCCCGGCCGCGCGGAACTCGGCGAGGGAGACGACGACGAGGTCGAGCCCGGCGGTGCGGTGGCCAGCGAAACGGGTGAGCCCGGTCGTGGCGTCATCGGCGAGGACCACGTACAGGTCATGGTCGGAGTACCGGGTGATCATGCCGTCGTGGGCCCGGGAACCCTTGAGGACGAGGCCGACGACGGCTGGGTCGGCGGCGGCGAGTGCGACGAACGTGTCGTAGGTGAGAGGCTGCTGAGCAGTCATGACGTGGATCTCCGCTGAAGTGGGTGACGGACGTGCCTGCCTGGGCGGCCCTGCCACGAGGGGCGCCCGGCACCGTCTGCGGCTGCGCATGGCCACCGCCCGGAAGATCAACGCACGACGGGAGCCTATCCTCCGGCGGATGTGAGGGGCAGTTGCTTTCGGCGGAGGCGTCGGGTCGCTGGGACGACGGGTGGTGGGAGGCACCCGGCCGCCGCCGGATCGGGCGGCGCGGCGCGGCAGTTGGGCCCGTTCGCCCCGCTCGCACACGCGTGCCGCCGGGCGGCGTTGCGCAGCGTTTCGCGGGTATACGCGTCGCGACAGGCTTGTCTACGCGGACAGCAAGGCGGACGCCCATGGCCCAGGCAACTGGAGATGACGAGCAGCAGTCGCTGGCCACCGGGTCCCTCTCGGTGTCCGCCGCGTTCGAAGGCGGCGAAGCGATCGCCGAGGCGCGTGATGTGGCCCGGTCCTTCCTGGCCGAGGTCCGGACCGCGCTCGGGCTGCCGGTGTCCGACCGGGTGATGGGCATGGTGCAGTTGGTGGTCAGCGAATTGGTGACCAACGCCCGCAAGTACGCGCCCGGACCCTGTCTTCTGACGCTCGTCGTCGAAGAGGGCGCCGTCCAGGTGAGTGTGTGGGACAGCAGCACGACACTGCCGGCGGTCATGGCCACCGATCCAGGCCGGGTCGGGCAGCACGGTCTGGAGATCGTGATGGGCGTGTGCCGGAGCTTCGCCGTTCACCGGGAGCCCATGGGCAAACGGATCACGGCGGGAATCGCGCTGACCGACGCTCCCGGCGCCGGCACGGTCGGCCGCCAGGTGTAACGGGCGGTTGACCGCGCCTTTCGGCCGCATGCGACGCGGCACGTCGTCCACGGCGCGCTGCCCGGCGCAACCGGGTGTCAGCTCCGGCGCCCCGCATGGCGACGATCACCACGAGACCTCCCGTACGTATCGGCGCCGTCCCCCGGCCGGCGGCCGCCAGGACGATCAGCGTCGGGACATCCGCGAAGCGGGGAACGGTGCTGAGCGGTGCGGCGGCGCGCAGAGCCGGCAAGGCCGGGCCGCGAGGGCGCATCGCCCAACGTGGACGCAACCGCCCCGCACCCGGTCGGCAGGGCGGAGCCGCGCGGGACGGAATCCTCTCACCGGCCGTGGCATCGGCGCCGCGCCTCAGTGGTGCGGCACTGCAGTCACGGGCACGCGGAAATGGTGCCGCACCGCGTGTGCGACCCGTCCGAGCCGGAGTGCGCGGTGCCCGTGCATCCTCGCGTGCCAGGTGTCCGGCCTCACCGGCGTGGGGTCGAAGGGCCCTGGCCGGAGCGGGATCCGTGTGGTGTGCTGGAGGTGGCGGGAAGGACCCGACACAGACGCGGAGAAGTGGTTTCGGCCACGCACCGCGCAATGAGGATCCGCAAGAAGCGGGTGAGTCCTTCCCGCCCCTCGACGAGTGCAGGGAGTACGGGAGTTCACCGCCGACGGCACCGGGCGCGCCGCCTGCCGGGCGGTCGGGCCGCGGCTCAGGACCGGGGCGGGGCCTCCGGCTGCCCGCCGTCGGCCTCGTGCGCCTTTGGTCCAGGTCTCCCCGCATCGGCAGCGGGAGTACTCGATCAGCTGAGCTTCCCCGGACACGCTCAGCCCCTGGCTGAGTCGGACATGTACATGATCGGCCATGCGGAGCTGCTTTCCCTGACGTTCGGCTGCTTGCGCTTGGGGTGAGGGGCCGCCGCGCTCATCGGCGATGCCCCAGCCCACACGACGTCCTCGGGGAGCGGCCGCGCGCTGTCCCCGTCGGTGCGTCGGCGGGCCTCGGCATCCGTGGGCCCCTACCGTGGTGGATTCCGTGGTCACCACGGAGGCGGCTCCCGCCCCGGACGGGAGAGAGTGGGGGAACGGCGATCGGGCCCGCCACGACACACGGGGCCGGTCGGGACCACGAACCACAGGGGTGACCATGAGCAGCACCGCCGGCAGCACGTACGAGGGGTTCACGGCCGAGGAGCGGGCCGCGATGAAGGACCACGCCGAGGAGCGGAAGAAGGCCGCGCGCCGCGGCTCGGCCGCGGACAAGGCGGCGCAGGCGGAGCGGGACGTGCTCGCGAAGATCGCGGAGATGGGGGACTCGGACCGGACCATGGCCGAGCGCGTCCACGCGGTCGTCACCGCCGCCGCCCCGGTCCTCGCGCCGAAGCTCTGGTACGGGATGCCCGCCTACGCGCTGGACGGCAAGGTCGTCTGTTTCTTCCAGAGCGCGGAGAAGTTCAAGGCGCGGTACGCGACGCTCGGGTTCAGCGACCGGGCGAACCTCGACGAGGGCCCGATGTGGGCGGCAGGTTTCGCCCTGACCGAGGTGACACCCGAGGTGGAGGCGCGGATCGCCGCGCTCGTGCGGCGGGCGGTGAGCTGAGGCGCCTGCCCGCGCCGGCGCCGTGGGCCCTGCTCACCCCACGGTCACGGGCGTGAGGCCGAGCCCGGCGAGTGCCGCCGTGCCGGCGGCGGCGTGCTCGCCCCCGGCGAGCAGCAGCGTGCGCGCGGCCTGGTAGGGGCAGCCGGCCGCCTCGAAGGCGGCCGCGGCGGCGAGGTGCCGTTCCGGATCGCCGTCCAGCAGGGCCTGTGCGCGGTCCAGTTGGGCGGTGGCGACGGGGTTGCCGGCGACCACCGCGCGGGCGGCGTCGACGCGGCGCCGGGCCTCCGGGTGCCCGGCGAGCACCGACGCCTCCGCCCTGAGGGCCACGTACCAGTGCAGCCAGACCCAGCAGACCCATTTCCACACCCCTTCCGGCTCCGGCGCCAGGCGTTCCAGCGCCGCGTCGGCGTCGGCGTGATGGAGCAGCACCAGCGAGTCGAAGACCGCGCCGAAGCCGTGGCGGTGGTCCAGGACGGGGCCCGCCCGGTCCGCGATCGTGAGCCATGTCGCGCGTGCCTCGTGGTCGCCGCGCAGGCCGTGCACCATCGCGACGGACGCGGCGGCCGGGCCGAGCACGAACGACCGCGGCCGGCCCCCGTGCTTCCACGCGTCGAGGAACCTGGAGCTGCCCGTGAGCACCTCCTCGGCACGGCCGGCGAACGCCTCCGTGACGAGCAGCCAGGAGGTGGCGTGGTGTCCGGCCTCGGAGAGCAGAGGATGTCCGGCGAGCCGCTCACCGAACCGGCGGGCCTGTGCCAACTCCCCCACGCCCTGGGCGTTTCCGGCGGCCATGCCGAGGGCGTCCACCAGTTCCTGCGTACGGGCGGGGGTGTGCCGTACCGGAGCCAGCACGTCGATCCGGCGCCGGGCCGCGGCCGCAGCGCCGAAGGAGTCACCTGCCCAGCTGCAGGCACCGGCGAGCGCGTCCAGGGCGGCCGATTCGCCCACCGGGTCACCCGCCCTCCGGGCGAGGGCGACGGCACGTTCGGCACACCGGACCGTCTCCTGCGCGGTGTTGTCCGCGCCCCCCTGAACCGCGCCGTAGGCGTCCGCGACCACGGCCGCCTCGGCCAGTGCGACGGCCGCCTCGGCGGCCGGGTCGCCGGCACTGCACAGCTCTCGCGCTTCGGCGAGCGCGGCGGTCACCTCCTCGGCGGCGGGGATCCGGGTGAAGGTGCTGGAGAAGCGGTAGGCGACGGTGGCGGCGGCCGCCAGGTCCCGGCCGGCACCGGCGGTGTCGCCGAACCGCCGGGCCGCCCGTGCGGCGGCGCGGAGCAGGCGGAACATGTCCTCGCCCCGTCGGCGGCACCCGGCCACCGAGGCGGCCTCCCGCAGTGCCTCGGCAGCGGCGCCGTCATCGGCGAGGGCGGCGGCCTGCTCGAAGCGCTGCTGTGCCTCGCCGAGCAGGTTGCGGGTGAAGGTCAGTCCGGCCAGGGACAGGGCGAGGCGGTGGGCGCGGGCCCGCTGCTCGGGCCGCTCGGCGGCCCAGGCGAGGGCGGCCCGGAAGTCCTCCGCCACCGCGTCGAAGCGGGTACGCGATTCCGAGCCGCCGGTCCCCGTCAGGGCGGTCGCAGCATCGAGGCACCAGGTGAGGTGGCGGGTGCGGACCTCGGCGGACTCCCGGGCGGCGGCCAGGTGCTCGGCGCCGTACTGGCGGATGGTCTCCAGGGCTTTGTAGCGGGTGCCGTCCGCGGAGGGGGTCACGGTGAGCAGGCTCTGTTCGGCGAGCCTGCCCAGTGCGTCGGCGACCGCGACCGGATCGAGCGGGGCGAACCCGGCCACCTCGGCGGCCGCCCGCGCGGTGAACGGCTCGACGAACACCGACACCCGCCGCAGCAGCGCACGGTCCTGCGGCTCCAGCAGGTCGTGGCTCCAGTCCAGCACCGCCCGCACCGACCGGTGCCGGCCGTCGACCCGCGGACCGCCGGTCAGGATCCGCAACTGGTCGCGCAGGCCGACCGACAGACCGTCGAGGCCCAGCGTCGACCAGCGGGCCGCCGCCAGCTCGATGGCCAGCGCCATGCCGTCGAGCCGCTCGCACAGGGCCGCGACGTCGGCACGCACCGCGGGGCCCGGCGCCCGGCCGACGGCCGCCGCCCGCTCCATGAACAGGGCGACCGCCTCCGAGTCGCCGCCGCCCGCCCGCGACAGCGGCGGCACCGGGAAGGCCCACTCGAACGGCACCATCAGCCGGGCCCGGCTCGTCGCGAGCACCCGCAACCGCGGGCAGGCCACCAGCAGCCGCTCCACGAACGGCCCCAGCCCGTCCCGCACGTGTTCGCAGTTGTCCAGCACCAGCAGGGTCTCGCGATCGGCCAGCGCGGCCACCACCGCGTCGTCGATGCCACCACCGGGCTGCTCCCCCACGCCCACGGCCGCCGCGACCGCCGCCCCGACCCGGCCCGGATCGGTCACCGGGACCAGGTCGACGAACCGGACGCCGTCGGTGAAGTCGGCGGCCACCTCCTCCGCCACCGCCAGGGCCAGCCGCGTCTTGCCGACCCCGCCCGGACCGACCGCGGTCACCTGCCGGTGGGTCCGCACCGCCTCGGCCAACTCCGCGCGCACCCGCACCCGTCCGACGAACGCGGTCAGCGGCACCGGGAGGACGGGCGCCGGGCGCGGCCCCCGGACGCGGGCGAGCTCGGCCGAGTGCCGGGACAGTGCACGGCGGTCCGGCAACTCCGCTTTGCGCAGCAGCGACGAGACGTGCGACTCGACCGTGCGCACCGAGATGAACAGCCGCGCGGCGATCTCCGCGTTGCTCAAATGTTCCCCGAGCAGCGCGAGAACCTCGGCTTCCCGAGCCGAGATCGCGGAACCGGACGACGACTTGCTGGCTGGACCGGACACCGGCTCATTATCCGTGGTGGTTCTCCGTGGTCGGCACGGAGACGGACCGTACGCCGGTGGAGGGAGGCTGTGACCACAGCCTCCGGTGACCGCTCGAGGCGACGGCCCGCCCCACGACGACAGGAGTGACCATGACCGGTTCCGCCCCCCGGGACAGCAGGACCGCGCCGCACCCGGTGTGCGACCCGGCGACGGCCGAGGTGGTGGACGCCGCCTCCCGCTCCCGTGTCCGGCGTCGCCGCGACACCGAGCACCGGCTCGCCCACGACGTCGACGTCTGGGTGGCCAGCGCCTCACGGGACGGCGCGCCGTATCTGGTGCCGCTGTCCTTCGACTGGGACGGAGAGGCCGTGCTGGTGGCCACCGCGGCCGACAGCCCGACCGGCAGGAACCTGGCCGCCACCCGGACCACCCGGCTGGCGCTGGGCCACACCCGTGACGTCGTCATGATCGAGGGCACGGTCGAGGTCCTCGGGATCGACACGCTGCCGCGGCACCGGGGTGACCGGTTCGCCGTCCGCACCGGCTTCGACCCCCGCGGGTCGGCCACGCGGTACCGCTGGTTCCGTATCACCCCGCACCGGGTCCAGGCCTGGCGCGAGGAGGACGAACTGCGCGACCGCGAGTTGATGCGGGACGGTTGCTGGCTGGTGTGAGCCCTGGGGCGCACGGCCCGCCCGTGCTGGTCTCATCGGGCCCGCCCGGGTATCGAACCGCCGTCAGGACGGGAGAGAAGAACAGACGGGTGGCCGCCGTCCCGCGCATCGCTGTTCGTGCCGACCGACTGTGCGTTCGCGCCCACGTCCGCGGCGTCCGGATCCGCGTCACGGTCCGGGTGATCCGGCTGCGCGCCACCGGTCAGACGACGCAGAACTCGTTCCCTTCCGGATCCGCCATCACCACGTGGTCGGGCCTGCCGTCCAGGTCGACCTGGTCGATGACGGACGCACCCGCGGCGGTCAGGCGCTCCACCGCCTGCTCCACGCGGGGCCGGCGCACCTCCCACGGCGTCTCGCGGCCGCCGCCGACCCGCACGTCCACGTGGAGCCGGTTCTTCACGACCTTGGGCTCCGGGACCTGGAGAAAGGAGAGATCGGGGCCCGCTCCGTCCGGATCGCAGAGGTACGCGCCCTGGTCCCACTCGTCCTCCGGGACCCCGTGGTGAGCGAGCCATTCCTCCCAGCTCCCGAAGCCGATGGGCGCGGGCGGCTCCACATAGCCCAGTGCCAGCGCCCAGAACCTGGCCAGCTTCGCCGGCTGTGCGCAGTCGATCGTCAAGCTCCACCCCGTCGCCATGCGGCCCTCCTCGGTCGGATGGGTCGACGCTACTGCCCGCCACTGACATCGACGGGTGGCCCCGGAGTCGGGCGGGGCGTGGCGGGCCGGTGGGCGCGGGCCCCCGTCACGGCGTCGTGGAGGAGACGGGACAGGATCCGGTCGGCGTCGGGGGCGGTGAGCAGGACGCGCAGGGCGTGTTCGAGGTGATGGTGGCCGGGGCCGTGCCACCAGAGCGTGTCGGCGATGCGGGCCGGAGTCGTCGCGGTGCGGGCGTGGGCGAGGCGGCGGGCCCGCGCCCGGCAGGCCGCGCTGCGGCTTTCCAGACGCCGGCAGCCGGGGCGCAGGCGGCGTGCGGCGTCCACGACGGTGGCGACCAGCAGCGGCCCGTAGGCGCGGTCGGCGGGGTATGCGTCGGCCAGGTCGGCGGCCAGTGGCCACAGGGCGTGGCGGGTGGTGTCGTCGACGGCGTCGTTGACCGCCCGGGCGAGTGCGGCGAGCACCGGATGGGTGCCGGGCGGGCTGTCGGTGAAGCGTCCGGTGGCCAGCAGGGAGGCGGTCTCCATCAGGCAGGCACCGTCGTCGGGGTGCAGATGGCCGAAGCGGCCGGGGGCGGGCAGGCCGTCGGGGAGTGCGTCGCGTGGTGGCCTGCCCGGCCGGGGAGCGGGTGGGGTGGGCATCGTGGGCCTCCCTGAGGTCACAGGCCGGTGAGGGCGTGCAGGATCAGGTAGAGAACAGCGGCGGGCAGTCCGGCTCCGGGGAAGGTGAGGATCCAGGCGGTGCCGATGGAGCGGGCCACCTGCCAGCGCACGGCCGAGATGCGCCGGGTCGCGCCGGCGCCCAGGATGGCCGCGGTGATCGTCTGTGTGGTGGAGATCGGGGCCTTGAAGACGAAGGCCGTGGTGTAGAGGACGGCCGTGGCGGCGGTCTCGGCGGCAAAGCCGCGCGGCGGGTCGAGGTGGACGATGCGCCGGCCGAGGGTGGTGATGATGCGGCGTCCTCCGCTGTAGGTCCCGGCGGCCATCGCGGCGGCCACGGCCGCGATCACCCACACGGGTACGGAGAAGTCGTCCTGCCAGCCCGCGGTGACCAGGGCGAGGACGATGACGCCCATGGTCTTCTGCGCGTCCTGGAGCCCGTGGCCGAGGCCCATGGCGGCGGCCGAGAGGGTCTGCGCCATGCGGAAGCGTCGGGTGGTGGGGCGGGGGGCGGAGCGGCGGAAGGCCCACAGGATGATCGTGTGCAGGAGGTAGCCGAGGGTCACGCCGACCAGCGGGGACAGCAGCATGGGCAGCAGGACCTTGTCGACGATGCCCGTCCAGTGCACGGTGGCGGAGGCGGCCAGGGCGGCACCGACCAGTCCGCCGATCAGCGCGTGGGAGGACGAGGTCGGCAGCCCACGCCACCAGGTGAAGACGTTCCAGCCGATCGCGCCGATGAGCGCGCACAGCACCAGCAACAGGCCGGACAGTTCCTCCGGCGCGCCGATGATGCCGCTGCCGACGGTCTTGGCGACCTCGGTGCCCAGGAAGGCGCCGAAGAAGTTCATGACGGCCGCCATGGCCAGCGCGACGCGGGGTGTGAGGGCGCGGGTGGAGATGGAGGTGGCGATCGCGTTCGCCGCGTCGTGGAAGCCGTTCGTGAAGTCGAACGTCAGCCCCACGATGATGATCAGCACCACCAGGGTGAGCTCCATGGCCGGATCACCTTTCGCCACGCACACGGTCACGGCACCGGACGGCCGTGGGCGCCTCCGCCCGGTCCCATCCTGCCGTGAAACACCCGCGGCGGCCGGTTGCGGCGCCCGCGACACACGGCGCGGCGGGGCACGGCGCCCGCGACACACGGCACGGGGGGCACGGCGCCCGCGGCACACGGCACGGGTACCGACCGCCCCGTCACGGCGGCCCGGTGCCGCGCATGCGGTGCGTCAGGCGACGCGCTGTCCCTTGCCCAGGGCGAGGACGCCGTTCGAGGAGACGGAGTAGACCTTCTTGTCGCGCTCCAGGTTCACGCCCACGGTCGCCCCGGGCGGCACGTCGACGTTCTTGTCCAGGATGGCGTTCCTGACGACCGCTCCGCGCCCCACCCGGACGTTGTCGTGGAGCACGCTGCCCTGGACCACGGCCCCCTCCTCCACGATCACCCCCGGCGAGAGCACCGAGCGGGAGACCTGGCCGCGGATCAGGCATCCGGAGCTGATGATCGCCTCACTCGCGATGCCGCCCGCGTTGAACCGGGAGGGCGACAGTTGGCTCCCGGGGCTGGTGTAGATGGGCCAGCTGCGGTTGTAGAGATTGAACGCGGGCCGGTCGGCGATCAGGTCCATGTGGGCGTCGTAGTAGGCGTCGAGAGTGCCGACGTCGCGCCAGTAGCCGTGGTCGCGCGGGGTGGCGCCCGGCACGTGGTTGTCCCCGAAGTCGTACAGTTGCGCCTCGCCCTGGGCGGTGAGCATGGGCAGGATCGAGCCGCCCATGTCGTGTGCGGACTGCTCGTTCTCCGTGTCCTCCAGCAGCGCCTCCACCAGGGCCCGGGCGGTGAAGATGTAGTTGCCCATGGACGCGAAGACGTGCTCGGGGTCGTCGGCCAGGCCCGGCGGGTCGGCGGGCTTCTCCAGGAAGCGCTGGACGGAGACTCCGTCGGACCCGGGCGTGATGATGCCGAAGGCCGAGGATTCCGCGCGGGGCACCCGTATGCCGGCGACCGTGACCCCCGCCCCGCTGTCGATGTGCTGGGCAAGCATCTGGCGCGGGTCCATGCGGTAGACGTGGTCGGCGCCGAACACCACGACGTGGTCGGGACGCTCGTCGTGGATCAGGTTGAGCGACTGCATGATGGCGTCCGCGCTCCCCTGGTACCAGCGTGGGCCGAGGCGCTGCTGCGCCGGGACGGGCGTGACGTAGTTGCCCAGCAGGCTGGACATGCGCCAGGTGGTGGTGATGTGCCGGTCGAGCGAGTGGGACTTGTACTGGGTGAGGACGCAGATCCGGAGAATGTCGCCGTTGACCAGGTTGGACAGGACGAAGTCGACGAGGCGGTAGGATCCGCCGAAGACGACCGCCGGTTTGGCGCGGTCGGCCGTCAGGGGCATCAGCCGCTTGCCCTCTCCGCCGGCGAGCACGATTCCCAGCACCCGAGGTCCGCCTCGCATCGCTGCCCCTTTCCCGTCTCCGCTCCCGTCTCCGCGACCGCTGGTCCGTCTCCGCGACCGCGCGTGGCCCGTTCCGTGCCCCCGCTCCCGTCCCGGGCGACGGCCACCCGGCAGCCGCCGTGCGTGGACCCGGCCCCCGTCCGTGCGTCGGGCGTGGCCGCGGCCCGTCGGCCGGGTGCCCACGGGCTCGGGCCCCGATCTGCCTCTGGCTCGATTTTCCGCCGCCCGGCGGTATTCGGCATGTGCGGCGTCGTCACCGGCTCCGGAGGGAGTTGAGCCGGGCTGCCTGGCGCGTCAGGTGGTCGCGCTCGGCGAGGCCGGGCGCCTTGTGGGCCGCCTCGGCGTACAGCCGTGCGGCCGTCGCCAGGTCGCCGTCGCGCTCGTGGAGGTAGGCCGCCGCCGCGGTGTGGCGGGGCAGTGAGTCGTCGAGCTCCGCGAGCACCGCCAGACCGGCGCGCGGTCCGTCGGCCTCCCCGACGGCAACTGCGCGGTTGAGCCGGACGACGGGACTGTCGGTCAGCCGGGTGAGCTCGTCGTACCACTCGACGATCTGCACCCAGTCGGTCTCCTCGGCGGTCGGCGCGTCGGCGTGGAGGGCCGCAACGGCGGCCTGCGCCTGGTACTCCCCCAGCCGGTCGCGGGCGAGGGCCGCCTGCAGGATCCCGATGCCCTCGGCGATCGACCGGGTGTCCCACCGGCTGCGGTCCTGCAGGGCGAGCGGTACCAGACTGCCGTCGGGGGCGGTCCGGGCGGCGCGGCGGGCGTGGTGGAGCAGCATGAGGGCGAGCAGCCCGGCCACCTCGGGGTGGTCGATCACGGCCGCGAGCTGCCGGGTGAGCCGGATGGCCTCGGCGGCGAGGTCGACGTCACCGGAGTAGCCCTCGTTGAAGACCAGGTAGAGGGTCCGCAGCACGGTGGCCACGTCACCGGGCCGGTCGAACCGTACGCCGGAGACGGTGCGCTTGGCCCGGCTGATGCGCTGGGCCATGGTCGCCTCGGGCACCAGATAGGCCTGGGCGATCTGGCGGGTGGTGAGCCCTCCGACGGCGCGCAGCGTGAGCGCGACCGCGGACGACGGCGTCAGCGACGGGTGGGCGCACAGGAAGTACAGCCGGAGCGTGTCGTCCACCGCGGGCACGGGCCCGGGTGTCGGCTCCTCGTCGACGAGGTCCTCGCGTCGGCGGCGCGCGGCGTCCGCCCGCGCGGCGTCGAGGAACCGGCGCCAGGCCACGGTGACCAGCCAGCCCTTGGGGTCACGCGGCGGATCGGCCGGCCAGACGCGGACCGCCTCGACCAGCGCGTCCTGGACGGCGTCCTCGGCCGCCGCGAAGTCGGCTCCGCGGCGGACGAGGACACCGAGCACGCTCGGCGTGAGGCTCCGGAGCAGTGCCTCGTCCATCGACGTGGTCACTCCGTGATGGTGGGCGGTGCGGTCAGCAACGGACGCACCTCGAGCCACTCGTGGATCGGCTTGCCGCCCGCCCCCGGGGCGGCCGAGAGTTCCCCGGCCAGTTCGACGGCGCGCTCGTAGCTGTCGACGTCGATCATCATCCAGCCGGCGATGAGGTCCTTGGTCTCGGCGAACGGACCGTCGGTGACCGGAGGGCGGCCCTCACCGTCGTAGCGGACCCATGCGCCCTCGGGGGCGAGCGCCCGGCCGTCGACGAACTCTCCGGTCCCTTCCAGCCGCGCCGCGAAATCGCGCATGTACTGCATGTGCGCGGAGATCTCCTCCGGCGTCCACTGGTCCATGGGGACGTCGTTGACCGCTGCCGGGGCGCCGCGGTAGTGCTTGAGCAGCAAGTACTTCGCCATCGTCCTTCTCCTTGGTGCTGTGCAACCCATTGTGGTCGCGTTCACCCCGGGGACGGAGCCGGTCACGGCTTCTCGACATCGCCGGGGATTTTCTTCGGCAGTTCCGGCAGGGCCCGTGAGCCGTGCGAGCCGTCCCGGTCGGCGGGTCGGCGGGTCGGCGGACCAAAGGACCAAGGGACCAATGGACCAATGGACCAACGGGAGGAGACGGGACGGTGCGCTCGTGAGTCGGATCCTGGTGACCGGTTCCGCGGACGGCCTGGGACGTGCCGCGGCCGACGCGCTGCTGTCCGCGGGCCACGACGTGGTGGTGCACGCGCGGAACCGGGAGCGCGCCGCGAGTCTGTACCCGCTGGTCGAGCGCGGGGCGGGCCTCGTGGTGGGCGACTTCACCGAGCGTGACGCCGTACGGCGCATCGCCGGGGAGCTGAACGACGCGGAGGCCCTTGACGCGGTCATCCACAACGCAGGCGTCTGGAGCGGGCGGGCGGTCATGCCCGTCAACATCGTGGCGCCGTACCTGCTCACCGCCCTGCTGCCCGGTCCGCGCCGGCTGGTGTATCTGAGCAGCGGCTCGCATTTCGGTGGGCGCCCCTCGCTCGACGGGGTCGACTGGCGGGGTCGGCGCCCCGGCTCGTACGCCGACAGCAAGCTGTTCGTCACGACGCTCGCGGCGGCGGTGGCCCGGCGGCGTCCCGGGGTGTTGAGCAACGCGGTGGATCCGGGCTGGGTGCCGACGAGGATGGGCGGGCCCGGCGCGCCGGACGATCTCGAGCTCGGCCACCGCACGCAGGAGTGGCTCGTCTCGAGCGACGAGCCCGAGGCCCTGACCAGCCGTGGGTACTGGTATCACCGTCGGCGGTCGGAGCCGCACCGCGCCGTCCACGACGGGGCGTTCCAGGACGATCTGCTGCGGGCGCTCGCCGAGGAGACCGGCGCCGTGCTCTGAGCGGGCGCCGCGACCGGCCCCGGGGCGGGCGGAGCGACGCGGAGAAAGCCGGCGGGGACGGCCCGCAGCGGCGCGGTCGAGCGTCCGGCGCGCGGTGGTTCTAGCCTGGGAAGGGTGCACGAGGGCCTGGTCACCCTGTTCCTCGGCGGGGACGTGATGCTCGGGCGGGGCGTGGATCAGATCCTCCCGCATCCCGGTGATCCCGCGCTGCGGGAGACGTACGTCGGCGACGCCCGGGCCTATGTCGAGCTGGCCGAGGCGGTGAACGGGCCGGTTCCCCGGCCCGCCGGCTTCGACTGGCCGTGGGGTGAGGCGCTGCCGCTGCTGGACGACGCCGCACCCGACGCGCGGGTGATCAATCTCGAGACCGCGGTCACCGGTGACGGCGACTTCGCGCCCGGCAAGGCCGTCCACTACCGGATGAGCCCTGCCAACCTGCCCTGCCTGGCGGTGGTCCGTCCGGACGTGTGCGCGCTGGCCAACAACCACGTGCTGGACTTCGGTCCGCGTGGCCTGGAGGACACGCTCGACGTCCTGGCGCGGGCCGGGCTGCGGACGGCGGGAGCCGGCCGGGACCTGGTGCGGGCGAGGCGGCCGGCCGTCGTGCCCCTGGACTCCGGCGGGCGGGTGCTGGTCTTCTCCTCCGGGATGCCGTCCAGCGGGATTCCCCCGTGCTGGGCCGCCACCCGGGAGCGGGCCGGTGTCGACCTCGTCGCCGACCCCTCGATGGCCGCCGCGTCCGCGTTCGCCGATCGCCTGCGGCAGGTACGACGGCCGGGCGACGTCGTGGTCGTCTCGCTCCACTGGGGCTCCAACTGGGGCTACGGCGTCTCCCGCCGCGAGGTCGGCTTCGCCCACGCGCTCGTCGACGCGGGCGTGGACGTCGTGCACGGGCACTCCTCCCACCACCCGCGCCCGATCGAGGTGTACCGGGGGAGGCTCGTCCTCTACGGCTGCGGCGACCTCGTCGACGACTACGAGGGCATCAGCGGCTACGAGAGCTACCGGGACGATCTGAGGCTGCTGTACCTGGTGTCGGTGGAGGGGGACACGGGCCGGCTGGACGGTGTGCGGATGGTGCCGCTGCAGGCGCGCAGGATGCGGCTGGAGCACGCCCGGCCCGAGGACGGCCAGTGGCTGCGCGACGTCCTCGACCGGCACAGCCGGGCCTTCGGAATCCGCGTGGACCACGAGCCCCGCGACACCCTCGGGGTGCGTCCCCTGCGCGCCGGGCGGCTCGGGTGAGGGCACCGCGGGGACCGCGGGCGGGGATGGGTACCCGCCCGCGGTCCCCGCCGGCCCGCGAGACGTGAGAGTGTGCCCCGGACACGAGCGCGGCGAGCGGGAGTCTCCTAGGTCGGAACGACGCCACCGGGACCGCCACCGGGACGCGGGGCGTCGGTGTCCGGCTCGGCGGGCGGCTCGGCGCGCGGGTCGCCGAGTTGCTCGCGCACATAGTCCCAGACCACCGCGATCAGCGCGGCGACGGGGACGGCGAGCAGACTGCCCACGATGCCGGCCAGGCTTCCTCCCAGCGTCACCGCCAGCAGGACCACGGCCGCGTGCAGTCCCAGTCCCCGGCTCTGGATCATGGGCTGGAAGACGTTGCCCTCCAGCTGCTGCACCACGACGATGATGACCAGCACGATCAGCGCGTCCGTCAGGCCGTTGGACACCAGCGCGATGAGCACCGCGACCAGCCCCGCGAACAGGGCGCCCACGATGGGCACGAACGCGGACACGAAGGTCAGCACCGCCAGCGGAAGCACCAGGGGCACGTCCAGGACCCACAGGCCCAGCCCGATCAGGACGGCGTCGAGCAGACCCACGAGTGCCTGAGAGCGCACGAACGCGCCCAGCGTGTCCCAGCAGCGTGCGGCGACGACGGGAACGTCGGTGGCGAGCCTGCCCGGGAGCTGGCGGGCCAGCCAGGGAAGGAAGAGCGGGCCGTCCTTGAGGAAGAAGAACATCAGGAAGAGCGCCAGGACGGCGGTGACGACGCCGTTGAACACCGTGCTCACCCCGGTGACGACGCTGGTGACGATGCTGCCGGCGCTGTCCTGGACGCGGGCGGTCGCGCTGTCGAAGGCGCGGGCGATCTGCTCCTCCCCGATGTTCAGGGGCGGTCCGGCGGCCCAGTCCCGCAGCCTGGCGATCCCCTCGGTCACGCCATCGGCCAGTTCGCCGGACTGGGAGGCCACCGGCACGGCGATCAGCGCGACCGTGCCGGTCGCCACGAGCAGGAACACCACGGTCACCAAGGACGCGGCCACCGCGGGACGCCAGCCGCGCCCGCGCAGGAAACGCGCCAACGGCCAGGTCAGCGTCGTCAGCAGCAGTCCCACTATCAGGGGCCACACCACCGACCACGTCCGGCCCAGCGCCCACACCACCACCCCGGCCATCACCAGGACCAGCAACAACTCACCACTCACGCGCGCCGACACACCGAGCGCGGCGCGCGTTCTCCTCGAACTCAACCGGGCAGACATACCCGCACCCTAATGAGCCCCCAGCCCCCGTCCCCAACGGCCTCGGGCGGCCATACCACCGCGTTATGGCCAAGCGTTAGTTCCCCGTTCATCCTTCCTCCGGGAGTCTAGGTCATGCCCATGACGAGAACGTCCGCCGGACCGACGGGAGTTCGGCGTGGGCACGGTCCACGCGGCCGTCGGCCCCCACACCCGCACGCCCACCGGCGTGTCTTCCGAATCGAGGAACCTTGCGCACACCAAGGCTCGTGCTCGCTCTCGCCGCGGCAGCGGTGTCCGTCCTCGCGCTGCTCGCACCCACCGCCACCGCGGCACCGGCTCCCCCGACCACCAGCGCCGTGCAGCCCATCATCGGCGGCGGGCAGGCCACCAGCGGCCCCTGGGCCGCCCGGGTGTTCTCCAACGGCAGAGAGACCTGTACGGCGACCATCATTGCCCCGACCTGGATCCTCACCGCGAAGCACTGCGTCACCGGCGGCGGGCTGTCGTTCCGCATCGGCAGCCTGGATCAGCACAGCGGCGGCACGGTGGCCAACGGCGTCCAGACCCACACCCACGGCTCGGATCTGGCGCTCGTGCGGCTCGACCGTTCCGTGTCGGCGACCTATGCCACTCTCGGGCAGCCCGGGTCCGTGCGGGTCGGCCAGAACGTACAGGTCTACGGCTGGGGCGCCACCTACCAGTGCGGCTCCGAGGCCTCCTGCCAGTCCCGCTACCTGAAGGTCGCCACCGTCACCGTGACCGGCGGCTGCACGGACGCCTACGGCGGCTCGGCGATCTGCGCCCGCCGGGGCAACGGCACCACCGCCGGGGGCGACTCCGGCGGCCCGATGATGGCCAACGGCGTCCAGGTCGGCGTCGCCTCCACCAGCGACCGCCAGGCGACCACGGCGTACACCAACGTCACGGCGTACCGCTCCTGGATCCAGTCGATCGCGGGGGTCTGACGCACACCGCCCTACGCCGGCACCGAGCCCCTCACCGCCTCGCGGTGAGGGGCCACCGCGTCTCGGTGACGACGTTCGCCGGGCTCGGCGCTTCCCCGGTGATCAGGTGCCCGGGCCCGGCGCTAACGGCTCGCGCACCCTGCACAGGTCCACCGCGCCCGCGGTGGCAGCGGCCGTGCTGCCGGCCGCGCGGAGCCTCCCGGGTTGCGGCCCGGACGTGCTGAACCCGTGCGCCCGTGATGCCGATCGCCGTCGCCGGGGAGGGGTGCCGATCCGCCGCGGCGGCCGGTCCCTACGCTCCGCCCACCGCTGTGAGCAGCGCCAGCGGGGCCGCCGCCGAGCGGGACTCGCGGGCGCAGGCGTGGGGGTACGGCACGGGTTCCGGGTGGGTGTCACGGTCGTAGCCCGCGATCACCTCCGGGAGGCGGTGGCCGGTCGCGGTGGCCGCCTCGACCAGGCCGTGGGCCACCGTGCGGGCCTCGTCGTGCAGGCCGTAGCGGGCCAGGCCGAGCGCGATCAGCGCGTTGTCGTGCGGCCACACGGAACCGCGGTGGTACGACATCGGGTGGTACGCCGACTGCCCGGCGGCGAGTGTGCGCACGCCCCACCCGGAGAAGAAGTCCGCCTCCAGCAGGCGCCGCCCGACCAGTTCCCCGTACTCCTTGTCCAACAGCCCGGACCACAGCAGATGCCCGGCGTCCGAGGCCAGTGCGTCGACCTGGCGGCCGGTGCCGTCCAGGGCGAGCGCCGGAAAGGAGTGTTCCGTCATCCAGAAGTCCCGCTGGAAACGGTCGCGCAGGTCGCCGGCCGCCTGTTCCAGCAGCGCCGCGTACGTGCCGTCGGCCCACACCGTACGGGCCAGCCACGCCGTGCGGCGCAGCGCGTCGTACGCGTAGCCCTGGGCGCCCGCCGCCATGACCGGACCGTGCGGACGGCTGCCGTCGGCACAGCAGATGGCGCCGGGAGAGTCCTTCCAGTTCTGGTTGGCGAGGCCGCCCCGGTCGGCGCGGTAGACGAGGTAACCGCGGGACGTCAGCCCCCCGTGGTCGAGCATCCAGCCGATCGCGGCACGGGCGTGGGGTTCGAGGCGGCGGGCGAGACCGGTGTCGGCGGTGTGTTCGACGTAGGCGCCGAGCAGGACCAGGAAGAGCGGGGTGGCGTCGACGGAGCCGTAGTAGCGGCCGTACGGCACCTGCCCGAAGTGAGCGAGTTCGCCGTGCCGCACCTCGTGGACGATCTTCCCTGGCTGGGCGACGGCGGCGGTGTCGGCGCGGGTGGCCTGGGTCGCGGCGAGCGCGGGCAGCGTGGCCGCGGCCACGCAGGCCCGGAAGGGGAGGGCGAACAGGGAGGTGAGGAGGGCGTCGCGGCCGAGCAGGGTGAGGAACCAGGGGGCGCCGCCCGCCGGGACGCGGAGCCTCTCGCCGTCCGGTCCGGTTGCCGGGACCTGGAGCGCGGCGAGATCGGCGAGGCCCCGCGCGCAGGCCGCGGCGAGTTCGGGCCAGCCGGTGGGGAAGGCCACGCCCTCGGCGAAGCGGCCCTCCTCGGCGAGGAGTCGTTCGGTGACGGCGGCCGGTGAGCGCGGTACGCGCAGTGCGCGCTTCTCGCCGTGCGGGCGGGCGACGACCCGCAGGGTGAGCTCGGAGGTGCCGTGCGGGTCGAGGTCGAGCGCCCACACCAGGCGCCGGGCCCCCGTGCCCGTTTCCTCCACGGTGTCGGGCTGCGGTTCGGCGGTCACCGTGGTGCGGGACTGCCACTCGCCCCGCCGGTAGGTGAACTCCAGTCCGTGTTCCAGGACTTGGCGGGAGCGGAGGGTGCC
Source organism: Streptomyces sp. NPDC005931 (assembly GCF_042871235.1). NCBI lineage: Bacteria > Bacillati > Actinomycetota > Actinomycetes > Kitasatosporales > Streptomycetaceae > Streptomyces > Streptomyces sp. NPDC005931. The sequence goes on along the minus strand of NZ_JBIAIG010000006.1, from coordinate 220,088 downwards.
GGTCTTGGTGTAGGTGCGGTGGTCGGAGCGCAGTTCGAACTGGTCGGTGAAGTCGGCGTCCACGGTGAGTCCGAGGCGGACCGTGGTGGGTACCGGACGATTGCTGGTGACCCGTACCAGTTCCACGAACGACCCGTCGGCGACAGCCTGTTCGCGGAACAGCGTGCAGGCGGGCGGCTCCTGGCGTCCGCCGCGCGGGACGAGCACGCAGCGGGCGGTGTCGCCGTCGGCCACGGGCGTCAGGGTCTCGGGCACCGCGCCGTCGACGGTGAGCTGCCAGCGGCTGAGGTGCCGGGCGTCGCGCACGAACAGCCCGTCCGGGGCGCCGCCGCCGCGCACCCCGCTGATGTCGCCGCCGTCGCCCACGACGGCGAACGTCCCGCCGTGCACGAGCAGATGATGCCGGTACGTCATCCCCGGTCCCCTCCCTCGGCTGCTGCCGTGTCGATGCCCGGCGCCCCTGTGGCGTCCGGTAAGGATTGCCGGTGGTGAAGCAGGTCGAGCGTGAGCGCCGCGGTCCAGCCGAAGCCGGTGGCCCCGCACGCCTCACCGGTGTACGGATCGACGTACTCGGCGAATCCGGAGGACTCGGCGGTGGTGACCAGCGCCGTGCGCAGCGCGGAGGCGAGTCGCCGCTCGCCGTGCAGCCGCAGGCCGCGCTCCACCAGCCAGCCGGTGTTGAACCAGGCCGGTCCGCGCCAGTAGCGGTGCCGGTCGAAGGCCGCGCCGAGCAGGTCGTAGCTGGGCACCAGACGGGTCGTGGTACCGAGGCCGAAGTGCGGTCCGCGCAGGGTGCGGACCAGGGCGGCGGCGATGTCGCCGGGGATCGCGGGCAGGAGCAGGGGGATCAGACCACAGACGCCGCGTTCGGGAACGAGGCGCCCGGCGCGCAGGTCGCGGCAGAGGAACAGTTCGCGTGCGGGGTCCCAGAGCCGGCCCACGAGGGCGGTGGTGAGGCGTGCGGCACGGGCGTGCCGGGCGGTGCCGGTGGCGCCGAGTTCGCGGGCGATCCGGGCGAGGGCGTACTCGGAGGCGATGAGCAGCGCGTTGAACGCCGGGTCCTCCACTGCGAAGTCGCCGGACCCGTCGGTGTATCCACGCTCCCGGTAGTCGGCGGCCAGCCGCACGTACCGCCCGTAGTCCTGCTCGGTGGGACGGTCCTGCGGGGCGCCGTGCTGGAGGTCGGCGCGGCGGAAGGAGTGCGCCGGGGCCGGAGTGACACGGGCCAGGGGGGCGTCCCAGCAGGGGCTGTTGTCCATGCCCTGTTCCCAGGGGTGGACGACGGAGACCAGTCCCCCGCCGCCCAGGTCGCGCCGGTGCAGCAGGTAGCGGTGCCAGGCGGCGAGCCGTGGATACACCCGGGCGAGGAAGCCGCGGGTCCTGGACAGTGCCGGGTCGGCGCGGTGCACGAGCCAGGCGGCGAGCGCGTGCACCGGCGGCTGCACGATGCCGGACGTCTCCACGGAGCGCGGAGCGCCGGAGGCCCGGCCGGCCGTCGAGGAACGCCAGAAGTCGGGGCTCGGGAAGTAGGCGTCCAGCGGCACGGACGGGTTGAACACGATGTGCGGGATCCGTCCGTCGCCCCACTGTGCGGCGAGCAGCGTTTCCAGTTCCGTCTGCGCCCGCTCCGGCCACCTGTGCCTGAGGCCGATGGCGATGAACGCCGAGTCCCAGGACCACTGGTGGGGGTAGAGCCCCAGCGACGGAACCGTGGACGTTCCCGTCCAGTTGTCGTCGAGGACGCGCGCGGCGCGGCGGGCGGTCCGGGCGTCGGCCCGGCCGGGATCGTATGCGATGCGGCCGGACGGCGCGGCGTCGGCCGTTCCGCGGTACGAAGGGGAGGCGGTTGGGGGAGGCAGAGGCAAGGGATCCAGATGCTCGGTGGCGCGGAGGGTGAGACGGGTCGTGCGATCCACTCGGGGCTCCCCGGAGGCGTCCGGCCGATCAGTTCGGCGGTGTCCACTGTAGGGTTACGTCTATTTAACACGCAAAACCCAATATGTAAGGCAGAGTTGAGAAACACAAGGGGGTGCGCATGACCGGACGGCCGGGAAGGACGGGCCGGGCCACGAGGACGGGCGGCCAGGCGAGCGCCGGCGACCTGCTCGAACTCGTCCGCACGGGCCGCGCCACCACGCGCGGCGCGCTCCAGCGCGCGACCGGACTGTCCCGGGCCACCGTCGGTCAGCGCCTCGACCGGCTGTTCCGCGCGGGCTGGCTGCGCGAGGGGGCCGGCGGTCCGGTGGACTCGCCGCTGGGTGGACGCCCGTCCATCACGCTGGAGTTCGACCAGGAGCACGCCGTCGTCCTCGCCGCCGACCTCGACACCCGGCACGCCCGCGCGGCGGTGCTGTCCCTCGGCGGCGAGCTGCTCGCCGAGCACTCCGGCACGCTCGTGGTCGAGGACGGACCCGAGGCGGTCCTGGGCCGGCTGGGCCGCTGGTTCGCCGAACTGCTCCTCGAGGCGGGGCACCGCGCCGACGAGGTCTGCGGCATCGGCCTCGCGGTGCCGGGGCCGGTCGACACCGACACCGGCCGGGTCGTGCAGCCGCCGATCATGCCGGGCTGGGACGGCTACGACATACCCGGGCGCCTGGCCCGCTCCTTCACCGAGCACACCGGCGCCGGTCCCGTACCCGTGCTCGTGGACAACGACGCGAATGCGATGGCGTACGGCGAGCAGCGCACCGGCCACCGGGACTGCTCGGCGTTCGTCCTGGTGAAGGTCTCCACCGGCATCGGTGCCGGCGTGGTGGTGGACGGCTCGCTCTACCGGGGCGTCGACGGGGGTGCCGGGGACATCGGGCACATCAGGGTGCCGGAGGGCGCGCGGGCGCTGTGCCGGTGCGGCTCCCACGGCTGCCTGGCGGCCGTCGCCAGCGGTGGTGCGGTGGCCCGGCGGCTTGCCGAAGCGGGCGTGCCGGCGGCCTCGGGTTCCGACGTGCGGGCCCTGCTGGCGGCTGGGCACCCGGAGGCGGTGGCGCTGGCACGGGAGGCGGGCCGGCTCGTCGGCGACGTGCTGGCGACGGTCGTGACACTGCTGAATCCCGGGGTGCTGATGATCGCGGGTGATCTGGCCGGGACACCGTTCGTCACGGGCGTGCGGGAACTGCTGTACCAACGGGCGCTGCCGCGCTCCACGGCCCACCTGGAGGTGGTCACCTCGCGACTCGGGGAGCGGGCGGGGCTGGTGGGGGCGGGTGCCCTGGTCGTGGAGCATCTGTACGCCCCCGAGCGGGCCGAGGAGCGGCTGCTGGCACTGGGGGTGTGACGGGCGGCCCGTGCCCCGACCGGCTCGGTGGGCGACGGGCGCGGGCCGGCCCGACCACCGGTCGGGCCGTCGGTCCCCGACCGCTGCGGACCAGCCGCCGCCCTTCGGTGAAGAGGTTGCCCGCGCCGTGCGCGGCGGAACCGTCCACGTTCCCCGAGCGGCTTCGAGCCGAGGTGCGGCAAACCGGGAACACCGGACAGCTCTTGGCCGTGTTCTGCCACGGCGTACGCTGACGGCATGCCTCCTGATCCCCTTAAAGAGGGATTTACCAGCATGTGTCCGATATCCGCCACGAGAGGCCCCGTGTTCGTCGACCCTTCCGGCCACCGTGCGCGCGTTCTCCGGCGCATGGGGTACGGGCTGGCCGGCGTCGCGGCCGCCTGCATGCTGATGCTGGGGTTGAGCCTGACGGGTGCGACGCCCTTCGCACCGGGGACGCTCCTGCCCGGGCCCGCCGACTCGGTGGAGCCTGCCGCACCAGGACGGGAGCCCTCGGGCCGCACGCGGTCGGCGCCGGACGATCCACCCGCAGGAGGCCGTTCGCGGCTCGATGCCGCGGGGGCCCGTCCCGGGGGTGGCCCCGGGGCCCTGCTCCTACCGCAACTCGCCGTCTCCGGCTCGCCCGGTGCCGCGCGGCCGACACCCGCCGGTCCGTCGGCCGGCAGGGTGCCGACGCCGGCGCCCCCGCGGGAAGCGGGAGCGCCGCCGACACAGGCGCCATCACCGGTGGAAACCCCGGCCACCCTCGCCTCCGTCTCACGTACTCCGGTCGCACGTACCGCTCCCCCACCGGCACCCGGCACCGGTAGCGCCTCCGCCACTCCCCCGCCGTCCCCGCCCTCCGCTCCGGCGACCGGCAGTTCGTCCACCCCGTCGGCCACCGGGACACCGGGGCAGACGGCCCCGCCGACCACGCCGCCCGCTCCGCCGACCACGCCGCCCACTCCGCCGACGACCGGCTCCTCTGCGCCGGACGGTGGACTCACCGCCTCCCCGCCGTCCGGCTCCTCGGCGGCCGCAATGCCCTGATCCGCCCCGGCGGTGCGCGAGGTGGGCCCCAAGGGCCGTCCGAGCCCCGGAGCGTCTGATTCGTCCACCCGGCCGGCGCACAGCCCTTCCCCTCCGTTCGCCGCCTCTACGGGTCGTCCCTTCGGGGACACCCTCCCTCTTGCTCGCCCTATCGATTCTCGATAGATTTCCATCGCCATTCGATGTGAAGGCTGATCTCGGTGTGGGCCGGCACGACGGCACGTCGACGCCCACCGCGCGCCGGCTGCCCCCACGAACGACTCCACGAGGAGCACACCCATGTCCGCAGCAGCCCCCTCCCGCCAGCGCGTCGGCGCACCGGCCGGTACCGACGTCCTGGTGGTCGGTGCCGGGCTGGCCGGTCTCCACGTCGCCACGCTGCTCGCCCGGCAGGGCCATGACGTGCTCCTCACGGAACGGCGCAGCAGTCCCACCGTCGCGATCCGAACGACGGGCATCTTCGTGCGCAGGACGCTCGACGACTTCCCGCTGCCCGCCGAGCACCTCGGGCCGCCGATCCGGCGTGTGGTGCTCTACCCCCCTGGCATACACCGCCCCGTCAGCCTGGTCAGCGACCGCGACGAGTACCGCGTAGGCGACATGGCACCGCTCTACCAGGCCTCGCTGACCGCGGCGGTCGAAGCCGGCGTGCGCGTGGTGCTGGGCACGCGCTACGCCGGACGGCGGGGCGACGGCTTCCACCTCGTGGGCCGCGACGGGCCGACCACGGTCCGGGCACGCTTCGTCGTCGGCGCCGACGGCGCCCGTTCCACGGTGGCCCGCGATCTCGGCCTCGACCGCAACCACCACCTGCTGGTCGGCGCCGAGGAGGTCTTCGAGGTGTCCCCCAACGGTGAACCGCCGACCTTCCACTGCGTTCTGGACCCTTCGCTCGCCCCTGGTTACCTGGCCTGGGTGGTCAACGACGGGGAGCACGCCCACGTCGGTGTCGCGGGCTACGCCGACCGCTTCCCGGAGGGACTTCGCGGGGCCCTGCGACGGTTCAGCGGCGCCGCACCCGGGCTGGACGGCGTGGACCGCCCCGAGGCGGTGGAGCGACGCGGGGGCCCGATTCCGGTCGGCGGGGTGCTGCGCCGCATCGCCTGCGCCGACGGACTTCTCGTGGGGGACGCGGCGGGCGCGGTCTCCCCCCTCACCGCCGGCGGACTGGACCCCTGTCTGCGGCTGTCGGAGCTGGCCGCCCGCGTCCTCGACGACGCCCTGCGGACCGGGAGGCCGGACGCGCTGACCCACTACAGCGGAACCGCCCTGCGCGCTCGCTTCCGGGGGCGGCTCACGCTGCGCCGGGCACTGGCCCGGATACGGACACCGGCCGCCGGGAAGACGGCGTTCGCCCTGTTGCGCACCCCGCCGGGCCGGGCGGCGGCCGGGCGCGTCCTCTTCGGCGACCGGTCCTTCCCCACCCCCGCGCGCACCGCAACGCGCGGGCCGGACGTCATTCGATGAGCGCCGCGCTCAGGCCACCGGGTGACCCGCGCTGTCCGTGCGGCCCGCCTGGCTGGAGAACTTGTTCAGGAACACGTCGTACCGGCCGTCGGGGCGCTGGGTGACCGTCGCGCCGTCCTGCCAGATCCCGTTCTCCGCCCACCACGGGGAACCGGCCGGGTCGCCCTGGTTCTGGTGGATGTTGTGCATGCCGAGGTCGCCTTCGGGGTCGTGGTCGAACGGTTCACCGAAGACGAGGATGCGTTGCCCCGCGACCAGGATCGTCTCGAGCGCGGCGGCGGCGTCGACGTTGGAGCCCGCGTTCCAGGGCCGCGAGCCGAACAGGTCCAGGAGGTCCCGCAGCCAGGCCGGCGGACGGCGCTCGAACAGGAAGCCGGACCGGTCCACCAGGGCGGGGTGGCGCAGGTAGTCCAGGGCCCCGGACGCGGGCGAGGGCGCCAGGTCGTGGTACCCCGGAGGGAGGCCCGGCGCGGGACCGAGAGCGCCGCCGTCCAGCGTGAACGCCTTCCACTGCACACCCACGTTGGACTTGTGGCTGTCGACGTCGACGGCGCAGTGGTAGCGCCCGGCGGGCGCGTCCACCTCCAGGTTGACGTGGAACCATCGTCCCTGACTGTCCGGCTGGTCGCGGTAGTGGCTGGACAAGGTGCCCGAGAGCACGCCGTAGCGTCTGAATGGCATGTGGCCAGTGAACCACCGGGACCCGCGGCGGGCCGCCGATCGGTTGCGCACCGTGGCCGAGCGGCGTCCGACCGGGTGACACCCCCGGGGCCGGCCGGGCACCCCGCCGCCGCTGCGCTTTCCGGTGAAGGCCGGAGCCGTGGGTGAACGCCGTACAAACGGCCGCGACCACAACGGCGTGTTGCGGAAGGTGGCAGGACGCTCACCCGGGGATGAGGCCCTCGCCGGACAGCAGCGTCTGCACCTCGTGCAGGCTCGTGTCCTGGTCGGGGAGGACGAGGTCGGACGGCCTGATGGCGTCGTCCGGCAGGGGTGCCCCCAGTCGGCGCACGGCGTCCAGGAGGGAGTTCAGCGCGGTGCGGAAGGCCGCCTCGTCGTCGGCGTCGGCCGCGGACTGCAGGGCGGAGTCGGGCTCGTTCAGTTCGTCGAATCGGTCGTCCGCGACGTCGTACTGGCCCTCGCCGAGTATCCGTATGATCACTGTCTCTCCCGTCACTGGTCCGGCGACCCGTTCGGGCCGCGGTTCTCCAGGGCCGGCGGGGCGGTGGACGAGGTGAGTTGGGCCTTCATCCGGGCCAGTTCCCTGTCCACGTCGGTGCCCGCCGTGATGGCGTCGAGTTCTGCCTGGATGTCGTCGCGGCCGGCGGGGAGGGTGGCGTCCTCCAGCACGCCGGAGGCGATCAGTTCGTCCAACGCGCCGGCCCGGGCCTGCAGTTGTTCGGTCTTGTCCTGGGCGCGCTGCATGGCCATCCCGACATCGCCCAGTTCCTCGCTGATGCCGGTGACGGCCTCGGTGATACTGGTCTGGGCCTGGGCGGCCGTGTAGGTGGCCTTGATGGTCTCCTTGCGGGTGCGGAACGCCTCCACCTTGCCCTGTAGGCGCTGCGAGGCCAGGGTGAGTTTGTCCTCTTCCGCCCGCAGCGACGCCTGCTGGGCCCGCAGGTCGGTGAGTTGGGAGGCCACGGCAGTGCGCCGGGTCAGCGCCTCCCGGGCGAGGTCCTCGCGCCCCGCGGCCAGCGCCTGCTGCGCCTGCGCCTGCAACTTGTCCGCGGACTGCTCGAGTTGATGGACCTGCAGGTCCACGCGCTTGCGGCTGGTGGCCACGTCCGCCACGCCGCGCCGCACCCTGCCGAGCAGTTCCACTTGCTGGGTGTACGAGTAGTCCAGCACCTCGCGGGGGTCCTCGGCCGCGTCGAGGGCCTTGTTCGCCTTGGTCCGGAACAACGTGGTGATGCGGTCGGCGATGCTGCTCATGTCCGGCCCGCCTCCTGGATGTGGGAATGCTGGTACGGGATGTCGGGCGGCGTCACTCCCTCAGGTTCCGCCCGGCCGCACCGTGCCGCAAACCGCCGTCGCCCGGCCGTCGTCCCGCAGTGAAAGGAATTCCGGGGGCGACCGACGGGAACAGGCCGGTCCCGCGTGGGGCACACCGGACGACAGAGGCACCACCAGAGGCACCACCCTTGTGAGCGCGTCAAAAACTTTGTGGCGTTTTATGCGGTTTTGCCCGCCAGGGGGTGGTTAATCGAAGGGGAGTACGCACAGCCACCGAGCGGGGCCGATCCCCGACGGACGCTGATCGACACACCATCCCCCCATTTCTCGCCGGAGGCGATCGCAGTGACGTCACCCAACTACAGGTCGACCGGAGCCACCGGGTCGACCGGAGCCACCGGGTCGACCGGGATGGCCGGGACCGCGGGGTCGGCCATGGAGACGCATCCGGACATCGTCGAAATGCGCCAGCGCCACGCGCAGGCCGAGCGCGCCGCGACGACCCCCAGGGCGCAGGCCATCGAGGCGCTGGCGCTGCTCACGGGCCTCTACCTCGCGGCCTCCCCCTGGATCGTGGGGTTCAACGGCGGCACCTTCTCCCGGCTCGCGATCACCAACCTGATCGTGGGAGTGAGCTACGCGCTGCTGATGAGCGGCGGTTTCGGGCGCGCCTACGACCGGACCCACAGCATGGCCTGGGCCGCATGCGCCCTGGGCGCGTGGACGGTCATCGCCCCTTGGGTCGTGGCCGGCAATGTCGACACCACCCGCACCGTCACGAACAACATCATCACGGGCCTGATCATGCTGCTGCTCGCCCTCGCCGCTGCCGCAGGCGCCAACGCCCGCTCGCGCAACGCCGGCGCGTCCGGGGGTTCCTACGCCGGGGCCGACCGCTGATCAACTCGACCGCACGGTTCCGCGAACGCGGGGGGACGCAAGGTACCGCTTCACTACAAGGAGAACCTTCCTGATGATCACCCGAGAGCAGATACCCACCGTGCTGGACCACCCTGTCTACGACGCCAGGGGCACCAAGATCGGTGACGCCAGCCACATATTCATCGACGACGCCACCGGCGAGCCCGAATGGGTGAGCGTCAAGACCGGTCTGTTCGGCACCAGCGAGTCCTTCGTCCCCATCCACGACGCCTCCGTCGTCGGGGACCACCTCGAGGTGCCGTACGCCAAGAACCAGGTCAAGGACGCGCCCAACGTCGACGTCGATGCCGGCGGCCACCTGTCCGCACAGGAGGAGCACCGCCTGTACGAGCACTACGGCATCGACTGGGAAGGCGTCTGGCAGCAGGGGCGGACGACCACGGGTCGGACCGCCGGTGTCACCGACACCGCGGGCACTGCGGGCACTGCTGCTGCGGGCACTGCCGGCACGGCCGGCACGGCCGGGGACGCGATGACGCGGTCCGAGGAGGAGATGCACGTCGGCACCGAGCGCCGGGAAGCAGGCAGGGCGCGGCTGCGCAAGTACGTCGTCACCGAAGAGCAGCAGATGACCGTCCCGGTACGTCACGAAGAGGTGCGGGTCGAGCGGGAGCCGATCACGGACGCCAACCGCGCCGACGCCATGACCGGCCCGGACATCACCGAGGCCGAGCACGAGGTCGTCCTCCACGAGGAGAAGCCGGTGGTGGAGACCAGGGCCGAGCCGAAGGAGCGGGTCCGCCTGACCACCGAGGAAGTCACCGAGGAGGAGACCGTCACCGGGCAGGTCCGCAAGGAACGCATCGAGGGGGCGGAAACCGACGAGCGCGGCATGTGACGGCCACGCTGATCGGCTGCACCCCACGCGCCCGGGGCGGGGAGAGCGACGGCCCCCGCCCCGGGCGGCCCGCGCCTCCACCGGCGGTGCGAAGCGCCCGTGCGCATGCGTAAGGAGCCTGCCATCCCGCTCGGCCTGGGGTTCGACGCCGACACCGCCGTCGGCGCGCCGTCGTCGGTGGGCACCCGCCGCAGAAGGAGCCGTTCACCCAGCCGCGCGACACCGGGAAGCGGGACGAGCAGGACCTGCGCGAGCCTGCGAGACACCTGATCGACGCGCCCGCCCGATCAGGGCGTAGGCGGCCGGACGCCCCGGGTTCGTCCGGCGGACCGACGCGCGTACACCTCGATCTCGATCTTCATCCGGGGATCGGCGAGACCGCACATGAGCATCGTGGCGGCAGGCCTGACCTCGCCGAAACAGCGGCGCAGTACCGGCCAGCAGGGCTCGAAGTCGGCGCGGTCGGGCAGCATGTAGCGCACCCGCACCACGTCGGCGAAGGTGCACTCCGCCTCGGCCAGCGCGGCCTCGACGTTGCGCAGGCACTGTTCGGCCTGCTCCACCACGTCGTCGGAGATCGTCATGGTGGCGTAGTCGAACCCGGTCGTTCCGGACACGTGCACCCAGTCGCCGTCCACCACGGCACGGGCGTAGCCGATCTGTTCCTCGAAGGTCGACCCGCTGAGGATCGCACGTCGCTCCGTCATGCGCGGAACGCTAGTTCGACCAGCGCGGATACGTCCAATACGGCTGACGGCCGCACTTCGTGGCCGTGCTGCCGCCCGCCACTCGCCGCCGGCCGGGCAACGGACCGCCCGGGTCGTGCAGTCGGCGGACTCGCCGTTCGTCCTGCCCCGCTCCGCGGGCCCGCGGCTGCACGGCCGGAGGACCGGTCTGTGCACGGCGGAGGGCTTCACACCGCGCCACCTCCGATCGGGCCCGGCACGCTCGCACGCGGGTGGCCGTCGCCTGGCGCACGAACGACCCGAACCCCCTCGTCACCCACCTGCCGGCGGTCGTCGGTGAAGAGGCCCCGACCCGGACAGGGGCACCCGGACGGGTGAACCGGCCGCACGGCGGGGAGACGCCGTCCAGCCCGGGCGACGAGCACCCTCCTGCGTCGCATAGCACAGTAGGAACATGAACCGTCACCGACGCCGGCCGAGGCGAGCCCCGTGGATTGCGGGCGGCGCCGCCATGCTCGTCCTCGGCGGCGTCGGCGTGTGGGCGTTGGTGACGTCCGACGGGGGCACTCCCCGCCCGACGCCGTCCCCGTCGGCCGACCTGGCCCTGCCGACTCTCAGTCCTCTGCCCTCCTGGACGGCTTCACCGGAGGCTTCGAGCACGGCACGGCCGACACCGACGCACACGCCGGGGACCCGGCCGACGACGACACCCTCGCCCCGGCGGTCGACACTGCCGGGCGACCGGCCGACGGATCGGCCGACGGTCCCCGGCACGTCGCCCTCCCGGGCACCGCGGGAGACGCCGAGACCGGTTCGCCCGGCACCTCCCGAACCGACGGCACCGCCTCGGCGCACCGCACCGGCACCCACACCGTCGACGCCGCCGACGTCCGCGCCGCCGGCACGGACCACTCCCCCGCCTCCGACCCCCGCGCCACCGTCCCGCACCGCACCCACGCCGACGTCGCCCGTGCCGCCCGCACCCGCGACCAGCACACCCGGAACGGCGACCACGTTCTGGTACACGTCGCCGGTGGCGACGGCCGCCGCTCGGCGGATGGCCGCGGCCGGGGTGGTCGGTGACCCGGCGTGCTCGCTCGCGGCCGTGGGCCGACCGGACCCGGGCCTCGTGCCGCAGGGCGGCCGCATCGGCGTCGGCCGCCACGGCCCCTACTGGTGCCTGATCTGGTAGGCCAGGAGCCCACCCGTCCGCCGGGGAGGTTCGGCGTGCGGTTGCCCGGACGACGAGGCCGGGCCGCAGGGGACCGGCGGCCCGAGAAGCAGAGCGCTCCCCCGCCGAAGCGCCCGCCGGGTCACGGGGCGGTCGCCGCCCTGCTGATCGCGTCGAGCGCGCGCGACACGTCCTCGTCGCTCGTCGACCAGTTGCTCACCGATATCCGCATGACGCGACGGCCGTGCCAGGTGGAGCCGCTGATCCAGGCCGTGCCGTCCTCGAGCAACCGGTCGAGGACCCGCAGCGTGCGCTCGTCGTCGCCGAACTCCGCGCAGACCTGGGTGAAGACGACGTGGTTGAGCACCGTCGCGCCGTCGATCGCCGCGATGCCGTCGGCGAACACGGAGGCGTGCCGGCACAGGCGCTCGACGAGGTCGGCCACACCCGACCGGCCGAGGGACCTGAGGGCCGCCCACACGGGGAAGGCCCTGCCGCGCCGCGACAGTTCGGGGACCTTGTCGACCGGGTCACCTTGTTCGGCCTGGATGAGGTAGGCGCCGTGCAGGCCCATGGCGGCACGCAGCGCCGCCGGGTCGCGGACGACGGCGAGGCCGCAGTCGTAGGGCACGTTGAGGGTCTTGTGGGCGTCCGTCGCCCATGAGTCGGCGTCCGAGCAGCCCGCGGTCAGGTGCGCGTAGCGAGGGGAGGCGGCCGCCCACAGTCCGAAGGCTCCGTCGACGTGCACCCAGGCGCCCGCGTCACGGGCGGCGCGGACGGTCTCGACGAAGGGATCGAAGGCGCCGGAGTGGATGTCTCCGGCCTGGAGGACCAGGATCGTGGGACGTCGATCGCCGGTGGCCAGGACGCGCCGCAGGTGTTCCGGCCGAATGCGTCCCTGCTCGTCCGCCTCCACCGTCTCGGGCTCGCCGAGGCCCAGGTACCGCAGGGCCAGGTCGACGGCCATGTGGCGGTCCTCGCCGACGACGACGCGGGGGGCGGGTCCCCCCGCGAGCCCGTCCCGGGCGACGTTCCGGCCGACGCGCCCCAGCACCACGTCGCGCGCGGCTGCTAGGCAGGTGAAGTTCGCCATCGTGGCACCCGTGGTGAATCCGACGCCGCTGCCCCGGGGCAGGCCGAGCAGATCGAGCAGCCAGGCGCCGGCGATGTCCTCCGCGGCCGTGTACGCCGGTGACACGGCGCGCATGACGCAGTTCTGGTCCCATGCGCTGACCAGCCAGTCCGCGGCCAGTGCGGCCGGTTCGGTGCCCCCGACGACGAATCCGTAGAAGCGGCCTCCGGGGAAGGCCGTCAGTCCCGGATCACACGCCGTGGCCAGCAGGTCGACGACCTCGGCGGCTGGGCTCGGGCCTGCGGGCAGTTCGGAGCCGAGCGCACGCACGATCTGGTCGACCGAGGCGCGGGCGGGAACGGGGCGTTCGGACAGGTCCGCCAGCCAGCGCAGCGCATGGCGGTACGCCTGCTGGAGCGCCCTTTCGCGCGCGTCCATACCTGGGACTATGGGGCAGTGGGTGCCGCCCCGCAAGGCAGGGGCGGGCGCCCCGGCCGCCTATCGCGTCGCGTGCCGCGTGGGGGGCCTGGGCAGGCGCGCGCACCGGTGACCCGCGCGCCGGTCGTCCCGGCCCACGGGTCCGGTTCGCGCCCGGCCCGCCCCACTGCGTGGCGGCTGCCGGACGACGGCTGCGGAGGCCTCCCGTGTCCGCGGTGCCGGAAACCTGCCGCGGAGTTCGACGTGGTGCTCCGGCGCAGCGCGCGGGGAAGCGGCGACCGGACCCGGCCGGAGCGCTGGTGGAGGTGCGGCGGCCTGCGACTGGGTCGGCAGCCGGGGTCCGACCGACCCCTCGGTGCGCACGATGTGCCACCTGCCCGGCGCGGCCGCGGACTGCGACTTCTGCGGCGAGGAGGGCTCGAACGTGGCGGGGAGGCCCTGGCGTCGACCGGACGGCGAGGTCCGCGAGTGGATCGTGTGCCTGGCCTGCGGAACGTCGAACACCCGCGTCTGCGGGCCGCCCCCCGGCGGGCACGGGGACCGGGCATCGCGGTTGACGTCGGCGCCCACGGTCCCCCGCACGGGATCGCGGAGCAGGGCGACTCCTCCCGTTCCCGGTCGCGACCCTGATCGGGACGCTCCCCCTGCCGGGAGCCGAACCGGCCGCAGGAGCGCCCGCCCGGGACGGTGGACGGGCCCGTGAGGTGCGGGAGGTCCCGTCCCTGCGCACACCCCGGGGAGGAGCAGTGCTTCTAAATGCGATTTGTTCTGGTTCGTCTTAGCCTGTCACATGAGACTCGGGCAGTCGACGGCCGGTTCGACCGGCGGAAGGTGAGCCCCATGGCTGAGCGGAGAAAAGACTCCGGACTGATCGGGGAACTGTCGGCCGAATTCGCCGGCACGATGGTCCTCATTCTCTTCGGCTGCGGTGTGGTGGCCCAGGTCGTAGCGGGCGGAGCCCTGACGGATCCGGCCGGTGGTCTCGGAGACCACGACAGCATCGCCTGGGCGTGGGGCCTCGGCGTCACCCTGGGCGTCTACGTGGCGGCGCGGCTGAGCGGCGCCCACATCAATCCCGCGGTGACGCTGGCCCTCGCCGCGTTCAAGGGGTTCCCCTGGCGGAAGGTGCTGCCGTACACGCTGGCCCAGACAGCCGGCGCCTTCGTGGCCGCCCTCATCGTCCGCTGGAACTACACCGAGGCGCTGGCCAAGGCCGACCCCGGTCACACCATCAAGACACAGGGTGTGTTCTCCACGTTGCCCGCCAACGGCAACACCAACCTCCCCGTCTACGAATGGGGCGCCTTCCGCGACCAGGTCATCGGCACCGCCATCCTCCTGCTGCTGATCCTGGCCGTCACCGACCTGCTCAACACGCCGCCGGGCGCGAACCTCGCCCCCTTCATCGTGGGTCTGATCGTGGTCGCGATCGGCATGGCCTGGGGGACCAACGCGGGCTACGCGATCAACCCGGCACGCGACTTCGGCCCCCGATTGGCCAGTTTCATCACCGGGTACGGCGGAGCCTGGCGAGATCAGTACGGAAATCTCTACTTCTGGGTGCCCATCCTCGGACCGCTCATCGGCGGACTGATCGGCGCGGGTCTGTACAAGCCGCTCATCGGCCGGTTCCTGCCGAAGGCGGAACCCGAGCCGCCGGGACGCGTCCCGACCCCAGAGGACTGAACTCCGGCCCGAGAGGCGGCGCGACATGGCGGACTTCGTCGGTGCGGTGGACCAGGGAACCACCAGTACCCGATTCATGATCTTCGACCACGGCGGCAACGAGGTCGCCAAGCACCAACTGGAGCACGAGCAGATCCTCCCGCGCTCGGGCTGGGTGGAGCACGACCCCGTGGAGATCTGGGAGCGCACCAACTCGGTGATGCAGAACGCCCTGCGCCACGGCGATCTGTCGGGCACCGACCTGGCGGCCATCGGCATCACCAACCAGCGCGAGACCACCGTGGTCTGGGACCCGCGCAACGGCCGCCCGTACTACAACGCCATCGTGTGGCAGGACACGCGCACCGCCTCCATCGCGGCGGAGCTGGAACGCTCCGGCAAGGGCGACGTCATCCGCCGCAAGGCCGGGCTGCCACCGGCGACGTACTTCTCCGCGGGCAAGGTGCAGTGGATCCTGGAGAACGTCGACGGCGTCCGCCAGGCGGCGGAAGAGGGCCACGCCCTCTTCGGCAACACCGACGCCTGGGTGCTGTGGAACCTGACCGGCGGTCCCGACGGAGGCATCCACGCCACCGACGTGACCAACGCGAGCCGCACCATGCTGATGAACCTGGAGACCCTCGACTGGGACGACGAGTTGTTGGGCTTCTTCGGGATCCCCCGGCAGATGCTGCCCACCATCAACGCCTCGTCCCACCGCGAGGCCTACGGCGTGACCCGGACCTCCCGGCCGCTGCGCGCCGCCGTACCGATCGCCGGTGTGCTCGGCGACCAGCAGGCGGCGACGGTCGGACAGGTCTGCTTCGCGCCCGGCGAGGCCAAGAACACCTACGGCACCGGCAACTTCCTGGTGCTCAACACCGGGACGGAGCTGGTCCGTTCGCAACACGGCCTGCTCACCACCGTCGCCTACCAGTTCGGCGACAGCCCCGTGGTGTACGCCCTGGAGGGCTCGATCGCGGTGACCGGATCGGCCGTGCAGTGGCTGCGCGACCAGATGAAGATCATCAAGACGGCGGCCGAGAGCGAGGACCTCGCGCGCACCGTCGAGGACAACGGCGGCATGTACTTCGTCCCCGCCTTCTCGGGCCTGTTCGCACCCTACTGGCGCTCCGACGCCAGGGGGGCGATCGTCGGCCTCGCCCGGTACAACGACAACGGGCATCTCGCGCGGGCGACCCTGGAGGCCATCTGCTACCAGAGCCGCGACGTCGTCGAGGCCATGGAGCAGGACTCCGGTGTGCACCTCGACGTGCTCAAGGTCGACGGCGGCGTCACGGCCAACGACCTGTGCATGCAGATCCAGGCCGACGTCCTCGGCGTGCCGGTCAGCCGGCCCGTCGTCGCCGAGACCACGGCGCTCGGTGCGGCGTACGCCGCGGGGCTGGCCACGGGATTCTGGCGGGACACCGACGAACTGCGCACCCACTGGCAGGAGTCCAGGCGCTGGGAGCCCCAGTGGTCCGACGAACAGCGTGCGGAGGGCTACGAGGGCTGGAAGAGGGCGGTCGAACGCACCCTCGACTGGGTCAAGATCCCCTGACCGGCGGATCCCCCTGACCGGGGAGGGGGCGGACGGGTGCTGCGGACACGGCTGATCCGGTACCCGATCCGTGTCATCGCTTGGGCGTGTCTGCGGGGCGCGGGCACGCCGGGCGAAGACGATCTCAAGGCACCCGCAGGACGTGGGGCTGGTTCCCACACCCATGAAGGAGATCACCATGGCCACCGGCACCGTGAAGTGGTTCAACCCGGAGAAGGGCTTCGGCTTCATCGAGCAGGACGGCGGCGGCCCCGACGTCTTCGTCCACTACTCGGCCATCGCCAGCACCGGATACCGCGAGCTCTTCGAGGGGCAGAAGGTCCAGTTCGACGTCACGCAGGGCCCGAAGGGACCTCAGGCGGAGAACGTCACGCCCGCCTGACCAGCCCTCGGGCGACGTCACCGGACCGCTGCGGCGGCGGGGGCGGGCGGCGGTGATCCGCGAGCGCACCGCCCCCCGGGCTCAGTCCCCGCCACCCCCGCCGCCGCAGGACGACCCTCCCCCGCAGGACCAGCCACCGCCACAACCGTGCCCGCCGGACCCTCCGTGCCCGCCGTCACCGCCCCGCGACCGCCCGCGGGACGGCCCTGCGCGCCTCGCGCCCGACACGAGGACGACCACGACGAGCACGATGCCCACGATCAGCACGAATTCCATTGCCTCGACCCCCGTCACTGTCATGTTCCGATCGTGAGAGGGATGCCCCGACCGCACGTCGTCCCAAGCACGACTTGAGCAACCCCAGAGCTACGGCCGGTCCGCCCGTGCAGAAACGGTGCTTCCCTGCCTCAATGGGCGATTGATCCAAAAGCTCCGCGCCGGACGCGCGATGTGACGAAGACCGGGCAGGTCCGGGCGTCCCCGCGCACCACGCGCCGGGCGGCGTTGGATACCCTCGGCGGAGGGATCCCCGGTACACGGAACCACACGACAGGGTCTGACAGTGCAGCCGAGCCGGTTCAAGCGCGCAGGCGGTGCCCTGGGGCACCTGCTGCTCGTCGCCCTGCTCGCACTCGGCGTCCTGACGATGCACACCCTGGGCCACCCCGACCACTCCTCGGCCCCCGCCACGAGCGTCGCGGCCCCCCGGGCCCCGGAGGCGCACTCGGAGCTTGGGGGGACCGGCACTCCCCACGCCGCGCACGGGGAAGCGGACGGTCGTGCGACGGACCCGGCCCGGTCGTCGTCCACGCACGATCCCGTCACGGGGACGAACCCGACCGGGCTGTGCGTGGCGGTGCTGCTCGGTGCCTGGGTGCTCGCCGCCCTCGTCCGGGCGGCCCTGGCCGGTCGCCACGGATGGTCGGCCGGGCTCGTGGCGCGGCTCGGTGCCGTCCTGCGGGCCGGCCCACCGCCCCGGGCTCCCGATCTCACGCGACTGTCGGTTCTGCGGCTGTAGGCCGACCCGTTCCCGCGGGCACGCACGCGCGTCGTCCCGCGGCGAGGTCCGCCCTTCCCGCAGTAGCCAGAGAACCAGAACCGACACACGAGGTCGATGCACCATGTCCCCCTTCACGCGCGCTTCGCGCACGCCCCGGTCCGCCCGCCGTCGGCGCCTCGCCGCCGCGGCGGCCACCGCGGCCGCTCTCGGTCTCACCGTGAGCGCCTGCTCCGGCACCGACGACGACCGCGCCTCCTCGGCCGGGTCCCCGTCCGGCGTCACCGTCAGCCACATCCACGGAGTCGGCCTGGACCCCTCCGACCAGCGCCTCTACGTCGCCACGCACGAGGGCATCTACACGCCCGACGCCGAGGGAAGGCCCACGCCGGTGGGTGACCACCGGGACGACTTCATGGGCTTCACCGTGGCCGGAGCCCGGACCTTCCTCGCCAGCGGCCACCCCGCCGCGGGAGGCGACGGCCCCGGGAACAAAGGGCTGATCAGGAGCACGGACGCCGGACGTACCTGGGAGCAGCTCTCCCTCGCCGGCCAATCCGACTTCCACGCCCTGGAGCAGGCCCACGGCCGCATCTACGGATACGACTCCACCAACGGGAGGCTGCGCACCAGCAGGGACGGCGTCGCCTGGAAGGACGGAGCAGCACTCCAGGCGCACGACATCGCCGTCAGCCCCCGGGACCCCGATGTCGTCCTCGCCACCACGCCCGGCGGCGTGGTCCGCAGCGCCGACGGCGGGACGACCTTCGGCCGGGCCGCCGAACCGGTGATGGCGTACCTCTCCTGGCCCGTCGCGGATGCGCTGCACGCGCTCGACGTCACCGGTGGCCTCCACCTCAGCACCGACGGCGGGTCGACCTGGAAGAAGCGGGGCACCGTGCCCGGCGGCGCACCGCAGGCGCTCACGGCGGTCAGCGCGGATCACGTCCTGGCGGCGACGCAGACGGGGGTGCACGAGTCCGAGGACGGCGGAGCCACCTTCACCAAGCGGCTCGACGTCGAGTCCGGCGGCGGTCACTGACCCGGCCGGGACCCGCGGTCGCCCGGCCCCCGGCCCGCCCCGAGCGGCGCCGGGGGCCGGCGCCGCTCGGGGCGTCAGTGGGCGTGGTCCCCGTCCCCGTGGGACGCCCCGTCCCGGGAGCCCGCCGTCCAGGGCAGGGACACGGTGGTCTCCGGGTGGTCGGGGACGACCGGGGACCGCGAGGTGAAGGAGATGCCGTTGGGGGCGTCGCCCACCGGTATGCGGGCGACGACCTCGCGCTCGGCCAGGTCGAGGACGGCGACCTCGTCGGAGCGGACATTGGTGATGAAGGCGTGTCGGCTGCCGGCGTCGACGGTGATGCCGTGCGGCCCGTCACCCACGACGGGGCGGGCCACCACGGTGAAGGTCTCCGTATCGATGACGGAGACGGTCCTGCCCGGCGCCGCCTCGGTGCCCTGGTTGGCGGCGAGGACGTACCGGCCGTCGGGGCTCGCGTGGACCTGGGCCGGTGCGGGACCGGAGGGGACCCTGGCCACGACCTCGCGGGTGGCCACGTCGATCTTCGCCACGGCGTTCTCGCCACCGAGGGTGACATAGGCGTGGCGGCCGTCCGGCTGGAACGCCACCTGCACGGGTGCGTCTCCCACCGGGATGGTCGCCACCCTGCGGTTCTCTGCGGCGTCGATCACGTGGACGCTGTCGGCGGCCGTGTCCGCCACGTACACCCAACGCCCGTCGGGGCTCGGGCGCATGCCGTGCGGTCCCCCGCCCACCTCCACCGCCCCGTCACGGGCAAGTGACTGCGCACCGAAGACGGAAACGGACCCGTCCCCGGCGTTGGACACGTACACCCGCCCGCCGTCACCGTCCAGGATCACGTGGGCCGGAGCGGCGCCGGTGCCGGCCGCACCGAGGAGCGCGTAGCGGGAGGCGTCCAGCTTCACCACCAGGTCCGCCGCGCTGACGGTCCAGACGGTACGGCCGTCGGGAGCGGCCTGGACGTTGTGGGGACCGGGGATGCCCTTCACCGTGGCGACCGCCCGGTTCGTCGAGGCGTCGATCGCGGTCAGGCTGTCCCCTCCCTCGTTGGCCACCCACACGGTGCCGGTCACCATCCCCTGGTGCGCGGCGGCCGGAACGGCGGAGGGCGCGCGGGAGGGCTGCTTCCGGGAGCTCTCCGGGAGGGCCACCAGGGCGGTGGCTGCGGCCAGCCCCACGGCCGCCGCGGCCCCCATCACGCGAGCTCTCCTCATGGGACCACCTCTCACAACCGTGTTGCCGCGCCGGGGCGCTCGGGCGGCGGATCACCGCCGTGGCGAACGCTAGAGGATGGAGCGGGCCCGCGCTGGGCCGAAGGGCCCACCCCGGAGCCGCCGTACGTCCTCGGCCGTCGCCCACCGGACAAGGGCGTACCCGGCGGGCGGCGCTCCGCGGTCAGCCGTTCTCCTGCCGGGCCTTGCCCACCTGCTCGGCCAGTTCCTCGTTGGTCATGGAGGACCGGCCCTCCACGCCGAGCTCACGGGCCTTCTCGTACAGCTCCGCCCGGGTGTCCTCGGGCGCCTCCGGCGCGGACTCGGCGGCCGATCCGCCGTCGACGGCGGCGAGGGGCTGCCCCGCCGGTTTGCGGGACCGCCGGGTGGCGAACTGCAGCCCCGTCCGCCGCAGGCCTCGTCCTTCTCCCCGGCCTCCTTGGCGAGGACGGGGTGGACAGGCGCTCCAGCTCCCGGTGGTCGGTCATGACCATGGTGATGAGGTCGTCGGCCATCGCAGCTCCTCTCCCGTTCCGTTCGGTTCCTTGCGGCCTTCCTCCGCATGCTGTTTCAGCCGCTGCAGGGTTTCCCGGGTGCGACGGCACATGCGCCGCCACCGTGCGCCGCCACGGGCCGGTGGCGTTCAGACGTCCCTCGGCGGTTGACCGGTCCTGAGCATGCGCACCACGGCGCGCTCGGCGGGCCCCTGTGTGGCCGGGATGCCGAACGTGCCCTCGTCCCCTATGCGGGGCAGTGCGGCGGCGACCGTGACGCCCTCTTCGTACAGTTCGATCACCCGCGGATTGATGTAGGACGCCCGGCAGACCGCGGGGGTGTTGCCGAGGTATCCCGAGACCTCGCGGCACGCGCGGGCGATGGCCCGGCGCCGGGCGCTCTCGCTGCGCGCGACCGACTCCGAGACGGCCAGGGCCACGGCGGCCATGACCGTGGCGTGCCAGGTCCGGAAGTCCTTCGCCGTGATCTCGAGGCCGGCGACCTCCTTGAGGTACGCGTTGACGTCCGCGCTGGCGACCTCGTGCCAGGAGGGCCGCTCCCAGTAGGCGAGGAGCCGGTCGCCCCCGCCCCGGCGGCGCAGCAGCGCGGTGAGGCTGCGGCACGCGGCGGGGTCGGCGACGGTCTGGACGATCTCCTTGCCGTGCTTGCCGGTGTAGGTGAACAGGACCGCGCCGCCCTGGCAGCGGGAATGCTCGCGCAGCAGCGTGGTCAGGCCGAAGCTGTTGTTCAGCTCCGCGTAGCGGTCGCTCCCGATGCGGAAGAACCCCAGGTCGAGGAGGCGGACGGCGGTGGCGAGGACTCGACGGCGGGTGAGCCCCGTTTCGCCCAGGTGCCCTTCCACCGCCTCGCGCACCGCGGGCAGCCTCTCGGCGACGTCGAGAACGTGCTCGTGCTTGGCCTGCTCCTGTTCGGCGCGGAACCGCGGGTGGTACAGGTACTGGCGGCGGCCGGCGGCATCTGTGCCGACGGCCTGGAGGTGGCCGTTGGGCCGGGTGCAGATCCATACGTCCTGCCACGCCGGCGGGATGACCAGGGCGCGTATGCGGTCCAGTGCGGCGGCGTCGCGCAGGGGCTGTCCGTCGGCGTCGAGGTAGCGGAAGCCCCGCCCATGGCGGACGCGGGAGTAGCCGGGGTCTGTGGGCCGGCAGTAGCGAAGACGCAAGGGGTGCCTCCGTGGACACGCGGTACTCCGGTGGGACGCCGGACGCTCCGGCAGGACGGGCTGCCGGTGCGGGCGGTGTCCCTGCGTATACCCGGCCGGGGGATCTGTAGTTCGGGGCCCTGGCCGTCAAGCCCCACACCGGGTCGGGGCATCGGCCGAGGCGCGTCACCGGGCCCCGTCGGCCCCGCTGTGGAGACGGCCGGGCAAACGGGGTAGTCGGGCTTCATGAACGAGCCGAACCCGAGCAAGAACGTCGAGAACTGGACAACAGGTGATGAACCTGCCACCGGCCCACAGCTGAGCTATCTGCGCACGTTGGCCCGGGAAACGGGCGAGACGGTCCCCCAGGACCTCACGAAGGCGCAGGCGTCACAGATGATCGACCGGCTGCAGCAGGCCTCCTCCCGCACGGGACGGGCCGGGGAACCGGGAACCGGGCCGGGCCATGACGCGAGCACGTGACCGCACGGACGAAGGCAGCGCCGCCGGGTCCGGGGACGGTGGCCTCGGTACCGCGGACAGGCTGCGGCGCACAGCCGCCGAGGTGTTCGGCTGGCGGAACCTGCGGCCGGGGCAGCTGTCCGCGATGGAAGCGGTCATGGCGGGCCGCGACACGCTGGCGGTCATGCCGACCGGCGCGGGAAAGTCGGCGGTGTACCAGGTGACCGGGCTGTTGCTGCCGGGGCCCACGGTCGTCGTCTCGCCGCTCATCGCCCTGCAACGCGATCAGATCGCCGGACTCCTGGGCCACGGCGCTCCGGAGGCCGTCGCGGTGAACTCCGCCCAGCCGGCCGGGGAGACCAAGGCCGCCTGGGAGGCGGTGCGGCACGGGGACGCCGAGTACCTGTTCCTCTCCCCCGAGCAGCTGACGAAGGACGAGGTGGTCGAGCGCCTCGCCGGGGCCTCGCCCTCGCTGTTCGTCGTCGACGAGGCCCAGTGCGTGGCCGCCTGGGGCCACGACTTCCGGCCCGACTACCTGCGCCTCGCCCAGGCCGTGGAGCGGGTGGGCAGACCCACGGTCCTGGCGCTCACGGCCACTGCCGCTCCCCCGGTGCGCGAGGAGATCGTGCAGCGGCTGTCCCTGGAGGATCCCGCACTCGTCGTGGCCGGCTTCGACCGTCCGAACATCACCTTGGAGGTACGCCGGTTCCTGGACGACGGGGACAAGCGCCGGGCGGTGGTGGAGCGCGCCGCGGCGGAGTCCAAGCCGGGCATCGTCTACACCACGACGCGCAAGGACGCCGAGGCGTACGCGGCCGAGCTCGCCGGACTCGGTCTGGCTGCCGCGCCCTACCACGCCGGACTGGCCGCCGGTGAACGCGCCCGGGTGCACGACGCCTTCCTGGCGGGTGAGGCCGACGTGGTGGTGGCCACCTCGGCCTTCGGCATGGGCATCGACAAGGAGGACGTGCGGTTCGTCCTGCACGCCTCGGTGCCGGGCTCCCTGGACACCTACTACCAGGAGATCGGCCGTGCCGGCCGCGACGGACGGCCGGCGCTCGCCGTCCTGCACTACCGGCCGGAGGACAGCGGGCTGCAACGCATGTTCGCGACGCGCGCACCGGACGAGGAGACCCTGGGCGAGGTCGCGGAGCGGATCCACGAGGACAGCGGCTCGGTCGCGCTGGACGACGTCGGCGAGCGGGCGGAGCTGTCGCGGCGCCGCGTGACGGCCGCGGCCAACCTGCTGGAGCAGGCGGGCGCGGTGACCACCGATGCCGACGGGACGGTGCGTTCCGTTCCCGGCGTGACGGCCGAGGACGCCACCGCCCGGGCGGTGGACGCCGCGGAGGCGCGGAGGAGGCTGGAGCGGTCGAGGCTCGAGATGGTGCTCCGTTACGCGGAGACGACGGGATGCCGTCGTCGCTTCCTCCTCGGGTATTTCGGCGAGCCGTACGACGCGCCGTGCGGCACCTGCGACGTGTGCCGCTCACCCACGTCGGCCGAGGGCACGGCCGTGGAGGGGGCGGGAGGCACGGATGACGGCCGGTCCCGGCATCCGGCGGCCGCCGCCTATCCTGCGGGCACGCACGTGCGGCACACCGAATGGGGTGACGGCACCGTCATGAGCGAGGAGGGCGACCGGATCACCGTGCTGTTCGAATCCATGGGGTACCGGACCCTGTCCCTGGCCGCGATCGGCGAGAAGGGGCTGCTCACGGTACCGAAGGCACCTGCCGACTGACATCCGGTCACATCAGGCGGACCGACGAGGCTTACGTCCGCCTCCGGCGGGCACGCGGAAGGGCACCCGAACGTCGGGGAAGTCAACGGAAGGAGTCGTCGTGTCGTTCCTCTGGGCCATCATCGCGGGTCTCATCATCGGTCTGCTGGCGAAGCTGGTCGTTCCCGGGCGTCAGCCCATTCCCCTGTGGCTCACGGTCCTCCTGGGTATCGTCGGTGCCGTCGCGGGCAACGCACTGGCCACCGCCTTCGGTGTGCGCGACACCGGCGGCATCGACTGGATCCGCCACATCTTCCAGATCGGCATCGCGGCGGTGCTCATCGCCCTCGTCACCCCCATGTGGGCCCGACGACACGCCTGATCCCAGGACATACGGGGCCAGGAGTACGACCACCGGAACGGCCGGACGCAGCACTGCGTCCGGCCGTTCCGGTCGTAGAGGCAAATGCCCCGGGCGGGTCAGGTGTCAGGGTGTCGTCGGCGGCGCTCGGGCAAGTGGTGCTCGATGTCGTCGATCGACAAGTGGGCACCCTGGCGGAGCAGTTCGTGCTGCACGAGCCGGTACGGCAGACCCCGCGGACCGTGCCCGTGCTTCACGGTCAGCGCCGCGCACACCCCGGCCGCCTGCCCGGTCGCCATGGCGATGGGCATCACACGGTACGACGAGTGCGCCACGTGCGTACCGGAGATGCAGCGGCCCGCCACCAGCAGCCGCTGGGTACCGCGCGGCACCAGACAACGCAGGGGGATGTCGTAGAAGCGGCCCGTCGGCACCCGTTTGAGGACCGTGCCGGAGCCGCGTGGATTGTGGATGTCGACCGGGTAGGCGCCGTGTGCGATCACGTCCGGGAAGGCGCGGGCGCCGAGGATGTCGTGACCGGTCAACTGGTAGTCGCCCACCACCCGCCGGGTCTCCCGGACGCCGATGTGCGTGCCGCTCTGCACCAGGTACGACTCCTCGAAGCCGGGCACGCGGGTGCGCAGGAAGCGGTCGATCTGGGCGAGTTGGCGCCGCGCGGTGTACTCGGCTCGGGTCAGGTCCCACACGCTGGTGCCGAGCACGCGCGTCACCCGCGTGCTGTTCACACTGACCTCGCGCGGATGCGGCGTGCCGAAGAACAGGATGTCCTCGCGCGGCAGCCGCAGGTCACCGGCCGCGCGGGCCTCCTCGACCAGGTCCCACAGGCCGTGCACGCCGCGCCACTGGTCGGGATGCGCCCGTACGTAGTCGGCGAAGTCCGGCCGGGCGAAGTCGGCGACGCGGAACATCAGCGTCATCGGCTGCACCAGACCGTCCTCCTTGCGGCCGATCTCGTACGGTGCCCCGCAGGCGGCCGCGATGTCGCCGTCGCCCGTGGCGTCCACGACCACGGCCGCGTCGATCACCACCGGCCCCGACTTGGTCTCGAAGACCACCCGC
This sequence comes from Streptomyces sp. NPDC005931, assembly GCF_042871235.1. Classification (NCBI taxonomy): domain Bacteria; kingdom Bacillati; phylum Actinomycetota; class Actinomycetes; order Kitasatosporales; family Streptomycetaceae; genus Streptomyces; species Streptomyces sp. NPDC005931. Next base: position 195,074 of record NZ_JBIAIG010000006.1, on the reverse strand, counting down.
CAGCCGGAGTCGTCCTCCAGCGGCAGTGCCGTGGAGGCGAAGGCGTGGAACAGCATCCGCACGCCCGACTCGTCCATCATCTCCGGCAGCACCAGCTTGAACTGCTCCGGGTCGAACGGCACGGTGTACCCGGTCTTCTTCGAGGGCGGCAGACAGCCGCCGCGCCCGGTGAGCCGGTCCAGGAGGCGCCACAGGACGCCCGCGACCACCGGTTCGCCCTCGCCGTGGTCGGTGGGCAGCAGCCGGGTGCCGTCGCCGGCTTCGTCGAACACGGCCTGCTTGTGCTCGTTGTGGAAGGACATCAGCGGCATGACGAGAGCGACCGTCGCGTTGCCGCCGAGGAAGCCGTACCGCTCCACGAGCACCACGCCGGCCCCGGCCTCGGCCGCGGCGATCGCGGCACCGCAGCCCGCCGGGCCGCCACCGACCACCAGGACGTCCGTGCGGCCGCCGTGCTGGGCGGAGCGCGGTGGGAGCGTGACGGTCCGGGTTGCGGCGGGCGGTTCCAGGATGGGCATCGCGTGTCTCCCGTCGGCTCTCCCTCAGGCGGCGTCGTGCGGTTCCCGCCGGAACGGCTCCGCACCCGGCGCGTACGGCCCGCGCAGGGAGCCGACGCGTGGCTCGGTGCCGCTGGTGACCGGCATGGCCCTGAGGGTTTCGGGCGCGGTCCCGTTGTTCGCGGGGGCGCCGTCGGTGCCGTCCACGCCCTCCGCGCCGTCGCCGTCCCCGTTGTGCCCGCCGCTCCCCCTGGTGCCGCCGCCGTCGACGGCGTCGAGGAGGGTGCCGCAGCGCACACAGGTCTCCAGGGCCAGGGTGCGCAGTTCCCGCACCCGCGAGCGCAGCTCGGCACGGCGCTGGGGATATTCGTCCCAGAGCCGGTCCACTTCCGCCAGGAGCAGGCCGGCCTGCTCCCGCGCCACACCGACCAGGGCGGGCGCGCCGATGCGCCGGGCGAAGTCGAAGACCTTGCCCGAGTAGGGCAGCGGCAGGACCGGCAGACCCGAGACCGCCGCGAAGATCACGAAGTGCAGCCGCATGCCGACCGCCAGGTCGAGATGGCGCATGAAGCCCAGGACCTGCCCGGGGCTGTAGGAGCCGTTGAGGATCCGTCCCTGGTCCGGCGCGGTCATGTGGGAGAGGACGGCGTGCGCGTGCCGTACGTCGTGGCGTTCCATCGGCATGAACACCACGTGGGCGTCCAGGCGGCGGACCAGGAAGTCGGCGACCTCGGCCAGCAGCGCGTGGTAGCCGCTCTCGTCGAGCTTCTCGGCGGCCCGTCCGGGCTCCCGCACCGACATGCCCACGAGCCGGACCCCGGCCGGCAGGCCCTCGTCCCGCATCATGCGCCCGGTGAAGGGCTCTGGGCACAGGCGCAGCGCCGGATCCGCGGTGACCCGGACCTCGCTCTCCACGCCCACTTCCTCGAGCACGAGGCGGGACTCCTCGTCCCGTACGACCACGTCGTCCATCGCGGGCAGCACGGTGCGCACCGCCTCCCGGTCGTCGGCCTCGCGCAGCGGGCCGGCGCCGAGGGCGTAGGCGAAGGTGCGCACGCCGTGGCGCTGCGCCGCGCGGACCAGCCGCAGATAGCGGCGCGCCTCACCGTCGTAGAGGATGCCGCCCCCGCCAAGGACCAGCAGGTCCAGGCCCGACAGCACCTCCAGGACGGGGCCCTGGGCGACCCCCTCCCAGTCCACCACCTCGTCGGCGTCGGGATGGTGGGCGCGGGTGTGTTCGGCGTTCCGGCTGAAGACGACGAGCCGGGCGTGCGGACGGTGGCTCCGCAGGCAGCCCAGTACGCAGGTGAGAATCGACTCGTCACCGATGTTGAAACCGCCGTAGGACCCGAGCACACCGATGCGCAGGTCCTTCGGGGCGGGGAACCGGGGCGGATGCTGGGCGGCGTTGGTCATCCCGTGCACTCCCGTCGCGTCGGAGTCGGTGGGTACAGGATGGCGGTCCGTCGGTCCGGGTGCTCGTCGCCGGACGCAGTCCGCGCAGTGCGGGAACGCGGTCGAGTGTCGAACGCGTACGTGCGGGGTGCCCCCGGAACGGCGGGGCAAACGGGCCGATCGGCGTCCACCGCGTCGCCCGCCCCGGGCCAGGCACGACGAACGAGGCACGCGCCGCCCACCTCCTGTGCGCCCGCTTCGGGGCCGCGCTGCGCACCGCCGCCCCACCTGGCGGAGGCGCCGCCCGTCGGGAACACCTGGCCTCCCGCCGGACCACCGGTCGCCGCGCCGGGCGGGACGGCCGTATCCACGGAGCAGGCGGCCGATCGGGGCGGCGCGGCCGTTGCCCGCCGCGATCGGCCGGCCGGGTGCGGTGTCGGCTCGCGAGGTCGGCCCTGCCGCACGGCACCGTTCAGCCGGAGGGCGGCTGACTGATGAGCTGGTTCAGCGGGTGCGGCGAGGGGGGTGAGCACCGCGGCGGCGTCCGGTTCGGGACCGCTTCGCGGGGAACGACTGGGTTCGGCCCCCGTGGGTACACGCCTCGCACCCAACGGACAGCCGCGGGAGATGAGCGCGATGATCTCCGACATGGTGATGGTGCCCGTTCACGGGGCGACGCTCGCCGGCGATCTGGCGGTACCCGACGGTGCCCCGGCGGTGGTCCTGTTCGCGCACGGCAGTGGCAGTTCCCGGCTCAGCCCACGCAACCGCGCGGTCGCCGCCGAACTCAACCGGGAGGGACTGGGCACCCTGCTGCTCGATCTGCTCAGCGAGGACGAGGAGCGCGAGGACGCCGTGACCGCTCGGCTCCGGTTCGACATTCCGCTGTTGGCGGACCGCCTGGCGGTGGCCGTCGACTGGCTGGGGGACCAGCCGGACACCCGGAACCTCCCGGTCGGCCTGTTCGGCGCGAGCACCGGCGCCGCCGCCGCGCTGGTGGCGGCGGCCGAGCGGCCCGGCCGGGTGTTCGCCGTGGTGTCCCGGGGCGGTCGGCCGGACCTGGCCGACGAGGCCCTGCCCCACGTCGCGGTACCGGTCCTGATGCTGGTCGGCAGCCGGGACGAGCAGGTGATCGACCTCAACGAGCGGGCCGCCGGACAGCTCGCGGCACCCCACGAGATCCGGATCGTGCGGGGCGCCACCCATCTGTTCTCCGAGCCGGGCGCCCTGGAGGAAGTGGCGGCCGCCGCCGGCGCCTGGTTCCGGAGCCGTACGGACGCCGCGGGAGACCGTTGATGACCGGCCGGACGAGTCGCGGCTCAAGCGGCACGCCCCGCTCTCGGAACACCTGAGGGCCGGCCGGTGCCATCTGCCCGGTGGCACCTGCGTACCGAGCCGCCTCGGCGACCGTTACGACGACTTCTGCTGGACTTCTGCCGGACTTGCCGGACTTCCGCTGCCCTCGAAGTGGATCGCCACCCGGTCGCCGTGCCCGGCCTCGACGTGCCGGTCCACGCGGCGTGGACCGCGCCATCGCCCTGACCGCTCCGCCCACGGGACCACCGGGTGCGGGGGCGGGCGTGGCCCGGCCCGTGCGGCCCGCGGGGATGTGACAGTCGCGCAGGTGGTCAGGAGAACATCGCACGTGGCCGGGCATTTCTCGTACGGGTCGCCGGGGGGCCGGTCCGCGCGAGGTCGGGCTTGCGGCGCGGCGGCGGGCAATCCGGCGTCCACGGAATCGGGAATGCGGCGCACAGGTGGTCAGGAAACGAGAAGCGCGGGCCGCCCGGCCGCCGCTAGCGTGGCCGTCACGGACCGGTGCCGCAGCGGTCCCGCCCCAGACGATGGAGACACGATGAGCATGGCCCCGAGGACGGGCGCGCAGTCCCCCGCGCCGCACGCCGCCGACCGTCACGACCTGATCCGCGTGCTCGGCGCCCGCGAGAACAACCTCAAGGACGTCAGCATCGAGATCCCGAAGCGGCGCCTGACGGTGTTCACCGGTGTCTCGGGCTCCGGCAAGAGCTCACTGGTGTTCGACACGATCGCCGCGGAGTCGCAGCGGCTCATCAACGAGACCTACAGCGCCTTCCTGCAGGGCTTCATGCCCAGCCCGGCGCGTCCCGAGGTCGACGTCCTGGACGGCCTGACGACCGCGATCAGCGTCGACCAGCAGCGGATGGGCGGCGATCCGCGCTCCACGGTCGGCACCGCCACCGACGCCAACGCGATGCTGCGCATCCTCTTCAGCCGGCTGGGCGAGCCGCACATCGGCCCGCCCAGCGCATACTCCTTCAACACGGCCTCGGTCCGGGCGAGCGGTGCGATCACCGTCGAGCGGGGGGCAAGGACCAAGGCACAGAAGGCGACCTTCGAGCGCACCGGCGGCATGTGCCCGCACTGCGAGGGCCGGGGCACGGTCTCCGACGTCGACCTCACCCAGCTCTACGACGATGCGAAGTCGCTCAGCGAGGGCGCGTTCACCATTCCCGGCTGGAGGTCCGACAGCCAGTGGACGGTGCAGGTCTACGCCCAGTCCGGGTTCGTCGACCCGGACAAGCCGATCCGCGAGTACACCGAGAAGGAGATGCGGGCCTTCCTCTACGGGGAGCCGGTCAAGGTCAAGGTCAACGGCGTCAACCTCACCTACGAGGGTCTGATCCCCAAGATCCAGAAGTCGTTCCTGTCCAAGGACAAGGAGGCGATGCAGCCGCACGTACGGGCCTTCGTGGAGCGGGCGGTCACCTTCACCACCTGCCCCGAGTGCGACGGCACCCGGCTCGGCGAGGGGGCCCGGTCGTCGAAGATCGAGGGAATCAGCATCGCCGACGCGTGCGCCATGGAGATCCGTGACCTGGCGGAGTGGGTGCGCGGCCTGGCCGACCCGTCGGTGGCGCCGCTGCTCACCGCGCTGCGGCAGACCCTCGACTCGTTCGTGGAGATCGGGCTGGGCTATCTGGCGCTCGACCGTCCGGCGGGCACGCTCTCGGGCGGCGAGGCGCAGCGCGTCAAGATGATCCGTCACCTGGGCTCCGCGCTCACCGACGTCACCTACGTCTTCGACGAGCCCACCATCGGTCTGCACCCCCACGACATCCAGCGGATGAACGACCTGCTGCTGCGGCTGCGGGACAAGGGGAACACGGTCCTGGTCGTGGAGCACAAGCCGGAGGTCATCGCGATCGCCGACCACGTCGTCGACCTCGGGCCCGGCGCCGGCACGGAGGGCGGCACCGTCTGCTTCGAGGGCACCGTAGAGGGGCTGCGGGGCGCGGACACCGTCACCGGCCGCCACCTCGGCGACCGGGCGGCGCTCAAGGACTCGGTGCGCAGGCCCACCGGGACGCTGGAGATCCGCGGCGCGGCGACGCACAACCTGCGCGACGTCGACGTCGACATCCCGCTCGGGGTGCTCTGCGTGGTCACCGGAGTGGCGGGCTCCGGCAAGAGTTCGCTGGTGCACGGGTCGATCCCGGCCGGCTCGGGAGTGGTGTCGGTGGACCAGGCGCCGATCCGCGGGTCCCGGCGCAGCAACCCGGCGACGTACACGGGACTGCTCGACCCGATCCGCAAGGCGTTCGCCCGGGCCAACGGGGTGAAGCCGGCCCTGTTCAGCGCCAACTCGGAGGGGGCCTGCCCCACGTGCAACGGCGCCGGCGTCCTCTACGTCGACCTCGGGATGATGGCCGGCGTTGACACGCCCTGCGAGGACTGCGAGGGCCGGCGGTTCCAGGCATCGGTCCTGGAGTACCGCCTGGGCGGGCGCGACATCAGCGAGGTGCTCGCGATGTCGGTGACGGAGGCCGAGGAGTTCTTCCGTACCGGGGAGGCCGCCGCACCGGCCGCGCACCGCGTCCTCGACCGGCTCGCCGACGTCGGGCTCGGCTACCTCACCCTGGGCCAGCCGCTGACCACGCTGTCCGGCGGCGAGCGGCAGCGGCTGAAGCTGGCCGTGCACATGGCCGACAAGGGCGGGGTGTACGTCCTCGACGAGCCGACCGCCGGCCTGCACCTCGCCGACGTCGAGCAGTTGCTCGCCCTGCTCGACCGGTTGGTGGACGCGGGCAAGTCCGTCATCGTCGTCGAGCACCACCAGGCGGTCATGGCGCACGCCGACTGGATCATCGACCTCGGCCCCGGCGCCGGCCACGACGGCGGCCGGATCGTCTTCGAGGGCACGCCCGCCGACCTGGTCGCCACCCGCTCCACCCTTACCGGCGAGCATCTCGCGGCGTACGTCGGCGACTGACCCGTCGGCGGCCGACCGCGGCAGCGGCGGACGGCGCCGGGCCGTCCGCCGGGCTCCGCCCACCGGCCGCGACCGCCGCCCGCCGGTCCGCCCGGGCGGGAAGAAGTGCATCAGCCCGGGCCCGGCGCCGCCGTCCACATCGTGCCGCGTGCTTCGTACTCGAGCATCTGCTCCAAGCAGATCGCGGCGTCGGCCCCGAGTTCGCGGCGGGCGAGCCACAGAGCGAGGTCCAGGCCCGAGGTGACACCGCCCGCGGTGACCAGGTCGCCGTCGTCGACCACCCGGCCGGGTGTCACGACCACGCCCTGGCGTTCGAGGTCGGCGCGGGCTCTGTGGTGCGTGGTGCAGGGGCGCCCCCGGGTCATGACGCCGGTGCAGAGCGCGCCGACGGTCAGTCCCGGGCGGGCCGCTTCGGCCGGCGCCCGGGGAAGGATGCCGCGCCGGATCTCGGCCCACACACCTGGTTCCTCACGGCGCGCGTAGCCGCACCGGGGACGACGAGCAGGTCGGCGTCATCCAGGGACCAGCGGTGGTCGACGCGCACCCTGCTGCCGTAGGCGGCCGTGACGGACCGGGGGCCGTCCACGGTGACGTAGCGGACCCTCACCTCCCGTTCGGTGAAGTGGCCCGCGGCCGACAGCGCCTCGTAGGGCGCGGCGAAGTCGAGTTCCTCGACACCGTCGAAGAGGATCACGGGGACCCGCAGCGGGCCGTCGGCGCCGGGCGGGGCGGAGACCCCCGCGGGACGCGCGGAGGGCGCCGCGGCGGCGCGGCCGGCCGTGGTGGCCGAGAGGGCCGCGGCACCGAGCGCACCGGTGGTGCTCAGCAGGGTTCGGCGTCTCAACTCGGCGCTCCTGGCTTCTTCCCGGACACGGACCGGTCGCCCCAGCGTGCGGTGTCGGTCATGGCCTCCAACCGGGTCCGGTGGGGCGGTGTGGACCGCTCCCGCAAAAGTTCGGCAGCGAGGGAGAACGGCGGGGCCTTCGGCGGACGGCGCCGGGCCTGGGCGACGATCTCGTCGACGATGGTGGTGGCCATGGACAGCCGCGGGTACGCGGCATGGATGGCCCTGCCGGCCGCGTCGCTGACGCATTCCGTCCCGATGCCGAAGTCCATGCCGGTGCCCAGGTGCACCAGGGCGCACAGGGTGCTGCGGGCCTCGGCGATGCCGGGCGAGGTGTGCAGGGCGATGGCCTCCCACACGGCGTCGACGTCGGCCGCGGGCAGCCCGTGCCCGGTGAGGAACCCGGCGGCCAGGTCTGCGCCCTCGACCTCGAACCGCCGGTCGCTCTCACCGCCCGCCCGCGTCAGGCCGAGGTCGTGCAGGACGCAGGCGACGAAGAGCAGTTCGGGATCGTAGTCGCGGCCCGCCTCGGCCCCCTGGTGGTCCGCGCGGAGACGGGCGAACAGGGCACTGCGGACACTGTGGTTGGCGGTGGCGGCGGACTCTGTCTTCTGCGCCAGCGCGAGCGCCTCACGGGCCATGGGGGTGTCGGGGAGCGGCGGAACGCCGCTTGCCAGCAGCTCATTCATGGTCTCCATGCTCGGCGGGAGCGTCGGTGCACAACAGTGGCAGAATGGCCACCGTGCGAAAGGATGCTGCCGCAGGGGCAGTTGGGGATCGCGAGGGGGGCGCCGCGCCGCACCGGGTGGCGGTCGTGGTGACGGACGGTGTGCTCCCCCTGGACCTGGGCATCCCGGCCCAGGTCTTCATCGCCGTCCCGGGGCGGGCGTACGAGCTGACGCTGTGCGGACGGTCGGCGGGGCCGGTCGCGACGGCGGCGGGGTTCACCATGACGGTGACGTCCGGGCTGGAGGCGGTGCGCTGCGCCCATACGGTTGTGGTCCCGGGATACGCACCGCACCGTCAGGAGGTTCCGGCGGCCGTGCTGGACGCGCTGGCCGGGGCCCACGCCGAGGGCCGGCGGCTGGTCTCCATCTGCACCGGGGCCTTCGCGCTGGCCGCGGCAGGTGTCCTGGACGGCCGCAGGGCCACCACCCACTGGTTGTACGCCGACGAACTGGCGGCGCGGTATCCGGCGGTGTCGGTGGATCCCCGGGTGCTCTACGTGGACGAGGGGCAGGTGCTGACCTCGGCCGGTGTGGCGGCGGGTATCGACCTGTGCCTGCACCTGGTCCGCCGTGACCTGGGGGCGCGGACCGCCAACCAGGTCGCGCGCACCCTGGTCAGCGCGCCGCACCGCGACGGTGGCCAGGCGCAGTACATCAGGCGCCCGTTGCCCGCCGACGCGGGCGGCACGACCCTCGCGCCCACCCGGGCGTGGGCGCTGGACCGTCTGCATGAACCGCTGACGGTGCCTCGACTGGCCGCGCACGCCCACATGGCGCCGCGCACCTTCGCCCGGCACTTCGTCGCCGAGACCGGCACCACGCCGCTGCGCTGGCTGCTCGCCGCCCGGCTCGACCGGGCCCGCGAACTCCTGGAGAGCACGTGCCTGGGTATCGACCAGGTGGCCGAACGGTGTGGTCTGGGCACCCCGTCCAACCTGCGGCTGCACTTCCGGCGGGCCCTGAAGACCACACCGACGGCCTACCGGGCGGCGTTCGCAGCGGTGCCGGGAGAGAGGCCGGGCGACCAGCGGGGCTGAGGGAGGTCCCCGCCGTCGGTGGACGACCGGACGGCGTCCCGGACGAGGCGGTCAGTCGAAGTACGACTGGAGTGTTCCGCGGCGCCGGATGTCGAGGGTCGCGCAGTGGAAGGAGCCGCCGAACGGCGCGTAGTGCAGCAGGTCGCACGGAATCGGTTCGAAGCCCCACCGCTCGAGTGCGCGCAGCATGTCCGTGTGGTGCCGCTCCGCGATCACCCGCTTCTCGTCGATCATGAGCACGTTCATGCTGAGCCATTTGCCGCACATCGAGGTGACCCTGAGCGCGGGCTCCCTGATCGGATTGGGCTCCGGGGCGACCAGGACGTCCCACGCGCGCAGGATTTCGGGCAGCCGGCCGACGTCGATGTACTCGGGATTGACCAGGACCTTGCCGGGCGCGAGCGGCATGAACGTCGTGTCGATGTGCATGGGCGTGCGGCATCGGCTCTCGATCTCGTGGATGCGGTAGCCGGGGCCCAGATGGCGGCGCAGCCATTCGACGCCCATGCGGTTGGTGACGTTGCTGCGGGTGACGAACAGGTCCCGGCCGGCCCGCACGAAATCCGCGGCGTCGAAGACCGGCTCGAACTCGGTGAGGATGTGGCGCATGGGCTCACCCTCCCGAGGGATGCGGAAGTCCTTCTCGAAGAGCTCGTCGGTGAGCTGTGGCCTGGGTGCGGCGGTCCAGCGGGCGCCGCGCCGGAAGTAGTCCTTGAGGATCGGCCGGTAGGAGTGGGTCTCGAAGTACCGGCAGGGCCAGGCCATCGGTGTTTCGATGACCTCGTCGCCGATCACCAGCATGCTGTCGCGCGGACAGGTGTTGCAGAATCCCCGGGACGACCAGTCGGGCGTGGCGAAGCGCCGCCGGTGGTCGGCCGCCTCCGGGCGTCTGACCGTGACGCCGAGGGACTGCAGCAGGGCGACGAACCGATCGAGTTCCTCCTGCGCCCGCTCGACCAGCACGCGCGGGTACCGCAGGCCGGCGGCGAGTCCCTGGAGGCGTGCTGCCCAGGGCGGGATGTTGCAGGTCACGACCGGATGGTCGGAAGGAATCGTCGCTCCGTCGAGACGCCCGACGACGATCTCCTCCAGCGGGTCCCACTCGTTGTGGGAGTTCACCGGCGGGACAACGGGCCGGGTGGCGTCGTCCGCCACCACCGGCACGGTTCCAGGACCCTGCACTACCGCCATGCTCAGCCGCCTCTGATCGCGGTGGTCGGTGACTCGTACAGCGCTGTGAGGACTCGCCCGAGCCCTCATCCACTCATTCGGGTGCCCCCGGAGTGACGGGACCAATCGGCTCGGCGATCCCCGGGCCCTCCCGCACCTCGAAGCCGCCCCGCCCGTCCCACCGGACTTCCCGCACGGTGTCGAAGCCGTCCGTGGGCGTGGGTGCGCGCAGCCGTCCCAGGGTGGCCAGGACGCCGACGGTCGGCACCCGCTCGCGGCCCCCGCGGGCGGCGTTGCGCCGGAGCGAGCCGTCCACGTCCGGCGGGAACCAGTACGCCGTCACCGTCGCGCCGTGGGCCCGGGCCAGTTCCACCAGCGGTGCCCACTCCGCGGGCGACGGGTTGGTGTTGTCCACGGCCACGGACCGCCCGGCTGCGAGGTGTTGGGCCACCAGCCCCAGCTGGCGCCGCTGCTTGGTGCGGGCGCCCCGGGGGAACAGGTCCTTGCTGACCAGCTCGTACCGGCCGGCCAGGCACCGCTCGTAGAAGGTGGACTTCCCGGACGCCTGGAGCCCGACGAACACGGCCAGGTCCACTGCTGTCGCCATACCCGCCACGGTGGCATGCCGTCGCCGGACGGGCGAACCCGCCGCGGCGACGCGTCACAGGACCGCGGGTACCGCGTCGCGACCGGCGGCCAGGCGGGCGCTCTGCCCGTGTCCGCAGTGCACGATCCGGTCGCCGAGGCCGGCCTTCTCCGCCTCGGTGAGGAACGCGGACAGCGGCGAGCGCATCACCGTGTAGTCGTGGTAGTGCACCGGGAGGACGTGCCGGGGGTCCAGGCGCCGGGTGAGTTCCGTGCCCTGGGCGCCGTCCATGGTCACCACGAGGCCGCCGGGGAGCCGGGTGCCGCCCAGATGGAGGACGGCGAGGTCGGCGCCCGGGAAACGCCGGGCGATCTCGTCGAGACCGTCGTACACCAGGGTGTCGCCCGAGACGTACAGCCGCAGGCGGACCGGTCCTCCCGCGGGGCCGAATTCGAGCATGCTGCCCATCACCGGCGGCAGCAGCCCGCGCACAAGGGCGTGTCCGGCGTGCCGGCCCGGCAGGGCGGTGACCGTGACCTGGCCGGCGCCGTGCCGCACCGTGAGCCCGCGCCAGGTGCGCAGGCCCGCCGTGTGGCGGAATCCGTGCACGACCCTCAGACGCCGGGCCGCGTGCGGCGTGGTGAGAACAGGCACCGTGGGGTCGAGGTGCCGGCGGGCGCGGCGGTCCCAGTGGTCCCCGTGGAGGTGCGACAGCACGACGGCGTCGAGGGCGGGAAGGTCGCCGACGTCGACGGCCGGCTCCGTCAGGCGCCGGCTCAGCAGGCCGTGCCCGAGGTACGCGTACTGCCCCCGGTGCAGGAAGTTGGGGTCGGTGAGCAGTGTGAGCCCGCGGTACCGCAGCAGGACCGTGGCGTTGCCGATGAAGGTGAGGTCGAGGGCGTCGCCGTCCGTGCGGTCGCCCGCGGTGTGTGACATGGTCATTCGTCCCTCTTCCCGTGGGTTCGGTCGGCCCGGCCCGGCCGGGCGCCCGTGGTTCATCCCTCGACACCCGTGGCCGTGTGCGGGGCCCCGACGGGCTTGGACTCCGGTGATCCGCGTTGCCTCAGGTAGATCGACAGGACGGCCATGGAGGCCACGGCCAGGAGTTCGGACTGCCAGTTCTGCAGGGTGCGGTTCCAGAAGTCGGCGGAGGACGTGTAGTGGGCCCATGTGGTCGGCGCCTGGAGCCGGCGCAGCTGCTCCTCGTTGTGGGCGGCGACGCCGGTGATCGACTGGGCGAGCCAGGACAGCAGGAAGATGCCACCCATGGCCAGGCCCAGCGAACGGGAGTAGAGCGTCCCGCGCCAGTCCTTGTGCCGGGCCCAGCGCGGGGAATCGGGTGTGGCGTGGTCGCCGGCCATCTGGTCCTCGTCGGACTCGGGGCCGGACCTGCCGAGTTCCTTGGATTCCGGGGATCCGCGCTGCAGCAGCCAGACGGTGGCGAAGACGTACAGGAAGAACTGGAGGTACTCCGACTGCCAGTTCTCGGTGACGTCGACCGCGAAGTCCGACGACGTCAGATACGCGCCGAGGCCGACGGGAACGAGACCGTCGGCGACGAGCTGGTTGTTGAAGTCCGCGTGCCCGGACACGGCCTGACCCACGAGGGTGAGCAGGAACGTGGTCAGGAAGAACAGTCCCAGGCCGTTGTGGCGCAGGAACCGCCGCATCCGGTGGCGGTCCGGCGACGCGGCGCCGTTCCCCGCGGCCGGCCGCCCGGCAGGCGGTGCGGTGTTCATCGCTGCATCAGTCCCAGCGCCGTGAAGTACGCCAGACCGCAGAAGATCACCAGCAGAGTGCCGACGAACAGGGTCCGCATGGTCTCACCCGCCCTCACCCGCCCTTGAGCTCACACTGGTAGGGCCGTTCTGGGCGGGGCCGGCAGCCGGCGGCCGTCACCTTCCAGCCGGCCGGGAAGCGGGCCAGGAAGACGGTGTCCCGTTCCAGCACCACGCGTGCCTGGTCGCCGTAGACGTCCACGCCCCGTACCGCACCGCCCATGGGCAGCTCCTGCGCCTCGACCACCCCGCCGATCGCCTCACCGCAAGGGCTCCCGGCGGTCTGCTCCAGGTCCTCCCGGGTGGCCGGCGCCAGGGCCGCGCACAGCTGGTCGTACCGGCGGGCGCCCAGTGCCTCCTCGAACCGGGCGACCTCCCCGGTGACCTCGTCACGACGCTCGGGGAGCGTGTCGCAGGCACCGGCCGCGGCGACCACGAGCAGGGCCACCGCCGCAGTCCCGGCCGCGGCCGTCCGTCCCCGGGCGGTCCGGGGAGGGCGGCCGCCGGGCGGTCCCGGAAGTGCGGCCATCGCCGCCGCTATTCCCGCCCGTGGCGCCCGTCGTCGGCCGTGCCCCGCTGCCCACCGCGTTCGGTGTCCTCGACGCCCTCCAGGGGCTCGCCCGCCGCCGTTCCGCTCGGCGGCCCGTAGCCCTCCCGGGCGCTCGCCGTGCCGGGGACCGTACGTTCCCGCGCCTGGCTCTCGGCGCCGGAGTGGGCCCCCGGTTCCGCTTCGTCGCGTGCCCGTGCGTACGGGTCCCGGTGCTCGTCCGTTTCCTTGTGGCCGGTCATCCGTGGTTCCTCCGATCGGCGCGTGGGCTCTGCCGGGTTCCCCCTGCCGGGGGCGGAAAACGGCCGTGGAGGTGATCCGCCGGTTCCGGGTACCCGGGGCGCTGCCGGGCGGGGGCGTCCGGTCGACAGCGAGCCGAAGGAGCACGGAATGGGACCGCGGGATCAGGTGGTGGTGGTGACCGGGGCGTCCAGCGGGATCGGCCGGGCCACGGCCGAGGCCTTCGCGCGCAAGGGCTGCGCCGTGGTGCTGGCCGCGCGCCGGGAGGACGCGCTGCGCGCGGCCGCCGAGGAGTGCGAGCGGCACCGGGGCGCGCGAACGCTGGTCGTGCCGACGGACACCACCGACGCCGGGGCGGTCGAGGACCTGGCGCGGCGCGCCGTGCGGGAGTTCGGCCGGATCGACGTCTGGGTCAACAACGCGGCCGTCAACGCCTTCGGGCGGTTCGAGGACGTACCGCTGGAGGACTTCCGCAAGGTGCTGGACGTCAACGTGATGGGGTACGTCCACGGAGCCCGGTCGGCGCTGCGGGTGATGCGTGAGCAGGGTAGGGGCACGCTGGTCAACGTGTCGTCCATCGTCGGCGCCGTCACCCAGCCGTACAGCCACCCGTACAGCCTGTCCAAGCACGCCGTCCAGGGGCTCGGCTCCAGCCTGCGTCAGCAGCTGCGGGTGGAGGGGGTGGAGGACATCCACGTGTGCACGGTGATGCCCGCGACCGTCGACACCCCGCACTTCGAGCACGCGGCCAACTTCACCGGCCGGGAGGTCGTCGCCATGCCCCCGGTGTACAGCCCGGAGCGGGTGGCCCGGACGATCGTGAAGCTGGCGCGCCGTCCGCGGCGTGAGGTGGTGGTCGGCCCGGCGGGGCGTGCTCTGGTACGTCAGTCGCGGAGGGCACCGGCGCTCGCGGAACGGGCGATGGCACGGCAGACGGAGAAGACCCACCTGTCGCACGAGGAGGAGGCCCCGGCCACGCACGGCGCGGTGCACGTGCCGGCTCCCGGGGAGGGGTCCGTGCACGGCGGCTGGGGCGGCCGGCGGCGCACCGCGGTCCGCAGGACGGCTGTCGCCGCGGTGCTGGCGGGCGCAGTCGCGACGGCGAGGCACCGCACGGCCGGACGGGTGCGGACGGGACGTCACCCGGTGTGGGGCTGAGCGTCCACCGCGGAGCCCGCCTGCCCATGCCCCACCGCCGCACGCGCACCCTGCGCACCCACGCCCGACCACGTCCGCAGCCCTGCCGGCGAGCGCAACACCGGCGTGCCCGCCCCCCTGCCCCGGCCGGCCCTCGGTCCGCCCACCGCACCACCACCGAGCGCCACGCGTTGGTGCGTGGGGCCCGTCGCAGGCAGGATCGCGGGCCGGGGCTCGCGGGGCTGCCCGCCGCGGTCCGGCATGCGCCGTCGGCCACGCCCGCCCCGGAGCCCGAGGCCACGGTGGTGCCCGTTCGTCTGGTGGGAGTCGGCCGGTGGTGCGACGCTGGGGTGGAGAGGTGTCCGAGGACGGGAACCCGGGAGGGAGACCGATGGGACGGGACGTCCCGGCACTGGTCTTCACCCGAGAGGACCGCCGCCGCTACCGGATCAAGATGCAGGAGTGCCTCGACGCGTTCGCCCACATGCTGCGCGAGTCACGGTTCGAGGCCGAACGGCCCCAGGTGGGACTGGAGATCGAGCTCAACCTGGTCGACGACCGGGGTGAACCGGCGATGCGCAACAGCGACGTGCTGGAGGCCATCGCGGATCCGGCCTGGTCCACGGAGCTGGGCCGGTTCAACCTCGAGATCAACGTTCCGCCCCGTACGCTGACGGCCGGCGGCCCCGACGCCTGGGAGTCCGAGATCCGCGCCGCCCTGAACCACGCGGAGCAACGCGCCACGTCGGTCGGTGCCCATCTGATCATGACCGGCATCCTCCCCACCCTGCGGCAGGACCACGTCGGTGAGGCGGCGCTGTCGGAGAACCCGCGGTACCGGCTGCTCAACGACCAGATCTTCGCCGCCCGGGGCGAGGATCTGCGCATCGAGGTGGACGGCGTGGACCGCCTGCGGACCTACGCCGACACCATCACCCCGGAGGCGGCGTGCACCAGCACCCAGTTCCACCTCCAGGTGACCCCCGAGCAGTTCGCCGACTACTGGAACGCGGCGCAGGCCGTCGCCGGTGTCCAGGTCGCGCTGGCGGCCAACTCGCCGTTCCTGTTCGGCAAGGAGCTGTGGCACGAGACCCGCGTCCCGCTGTTCGAGCAGGCCACCGACACCCGCCCGGAGGAGATCAGGGTGCAGGGCGTGCGGCCGCGGGTGTGGTTCGGTGAGCGCTGGATCAACAGCGTGTTCGACCTCTTCGAGGAGAACCTGCGCTACTTCCCGGCCCTGCTCCCCCTGTGCGACGACCAGGATCCCCTGGAGACGCTGAGCCGCGGCGACATTCCCGAACTGGGGGAACTGACGCTGCACAACGGCACCATCTACCGCTGGAACCGCCCCGTCTACGCCATCGCCCACGACAGACCGCACGTCAGGATCGAGAACCGGGTGCTGCCCGCGGGCCCGACCGTCGCCGACACCCTCGCCAACGGCGCCTTCTACTACGGGCTCACCCGCGCCCTGGTGGAGGAGCAACGGCCGGTGTGGTCGCGGATGTCCTTCTCGGCCGCCGAGGAGAACCTGCACACCGCGGCCCGCCACGGCATCGAGGCCCTGCTCTACTGGCCCGGAATGGGCGAGGTGCCGGTGCCCGAACTGGTGCTGCGCCGACTGCTGCCGCTGGCGCACCGCGGGCTGGAGCACTCCGGCATGGACGAGGCGTGGCGGGAGCCGCTGCTCGGCATCATCGAGCAGAGGTGCGTCACCGCCCGCAACGGCGCCGTCTGGCAGAAGGAGATGTTCCACCACATCGACGGCATCGCGCACTGCGGCCGGCACGAGGCGCTGCGGCGGATGACGCAGCTGTACATCGACTACATGCACCTCAACGCCCCCGTCCACACGTGGCCCGTGGACTGACGCCCGCCACCGGACGGCGGGCGTCAGTCCACGGCCTTGCCCCGGGCGTGCGCCTGGCGCACGCTGGGGCGTATGGGCTCGAACCCCACGCTCATCACGTCGGTGCAGCGTGCCTTCCGGCTGCTGGAGGCGGTCGGCGCGCACCAGAACGGCGCGCCGGCCAAGCGGCTGGCGCGTGAGGCGGGGTTGCCCCTGGCCACCGCCTATCACCTGCTGCGCACGCTGGTCCACGACGGATACCTGCACAAGCTGGAGGACGGCGGGTTCGTCCTGGGCGACAAGGTGCATTCGCTGCACTCGGCCGGACACGGGCAGGCACTGCTCGGCCGGGTCCGGCCCGTGCTCGCCGCACTGCGCGACGAGCTGTCCACCGCCGCGTACCTCACGTTCTACCGGGACGGCGAGATCCGGGTCGCCGACATCCTCGACAGTGCCCGGGCGCCCCGTGTCGATCTCTGGGTGGGATTCGAGGACGCCGGGCACGCGACCGCGCTGGGCAAGTCCGTCCTGCGGGAGCTGGACGACGAGGCCCGCAAGGACTACCTCTCCCGCCACCCCCTCGCCGACCTCACGCCCCGGACGATCACCGCGCCCGGCGAGCTGCTCCGGCAGCTGGACTCCGCGCCCTCGGCGCCGGCCGTCATGGACCTCGAGGAGTACTCCCTCGGTACCGTCTGCGTCGCGGTACCCGTCTACAGCGGGCGCACGCTCGGCTCGCTCGGTGTGTCCCTGAGGGCCGACCGGGCCTCCCGCCTCGACGAGGTCCGGGCCCGGCTGCTCCCGGCAGCGAGCCGGGTGACACGGAACCTGTCACTCACTATCTGAAAATCCGACTCTTGTGACGGCTCCGCCGACCCTCTTTCCTGAACCCAAGCAGACATTTCAGGGAGCGCTCGCCGCGCAGAGGTGAAGGACTGCGGACGACACATGAGGCACGCCCGACAGCATGGTGGCGACCACTGGCCGACACGGACGTCGAGGAACAGGAGGGAAGGGGGGAAACACCAGGCGTCGTCGCCCCGGACCCGGACGGTCGCGCACCTGGCCGCGGCCACGCCCGCACTTCCCGTGCTGCTGGTCGTCCTCGTGGTGCTCGCGGACCTCGCCGGTGGCGCGGGAAAGATCTGGTTGCCCCTGCTGGCCGCGGGACCCGCCCTGGCGGCCGCCACCAGCCGTCCCGGTGGGGTCCTCGGTGTCGGTGGCCTCGCCGTGCTGCTGGGCGCGGCACTCGGTATTCGTCACGGTGAGCCGGCCGGTGAGCTCGCCGCAGTCCTGGCCGCCCTCGTGGCCGTCACCCTGGCGAGCGCGCTGGCCAGTGCCCTGCGGGGACGCCGGGAGCGGGTGCTCGCGGCCGTCCGCTCGGTCGCGGAGACCGCCCAGCACGCACTGCTGAAACCGGTCCCCTCCACCGTCGGCCCGTTCCAGGTGGCCGTCCACTACAGCGCCGCCGCCGCGGAGGCGCGGATCGGCGGTGATCTGTACGCGCTGATTCCGACGCCCCACGGGGTCAGGCTGATCGTCGGCGACGTGCGCGGCAAGGGACTGCCGGCCGTGGGGACCGCGGCGCTGGTCCTCGGTGTCTTCCGCGAGGCCGCGCACGACGAGCCCGATCTGCTGGCCGTGGTCGGCAGGATCGAGCGGAGCCTGGCACGCAATCTCGGGTACGACGACTTCGTCACCGCCGTGGTCGCCGGTTACCCCGAGCCCGGGCGCCTGGAGGTGGTCAACTGCGGACACGCGCCTCCGCTACTGGTGCGCGGCCTCGACGTCGTGCCCGTGGAGCCCACGCACCCCGCACCGCCGCTCGGCCTGCGCGCCCTCTCGAGCCAGGCCCCCAGCCTTCAGGTCCTGCCCTTCACCGACGACGACCAGTTGCTGCTCTACACCGACGGCGTCACCGAGGCCCGTGACCACGGCCGGGCGTTCTACCCGCTCGCCGAGGGCCTGTCCCGGCATCTGTGCGAGGATCCCGCCGTGACGCTCGCCGCGCTGCACCGGGAACTGCTGGCCCACGTCGGCGGCCGCCTGCACGACGACGCCGCCCTGCTCCTGCTCCGCAAGCCGCCGGCGGTGGAGGCGGCGGACCCGGTGGCGCCGCTCCCGGGGCCGCAGGCCACGGGCGCGGACGACGGGCGCCCGGCCACCCGGCGGGCCCCGCACGCCGCACCTCCCACCGACCACGTCCAGCGGATACGGGTCGTCGACGACCGGGAAGGCGCCGTTTGACCCGGCGGCGCTTGACCGGACGAGGACGCCCCCGGTCGCGCACGGGCACCATCCCGGGGTGGGACTTCCCCGCTCCGCTCGGGTCGGACCGCAGCCGTGTCAGGTGTGATCGCCGCCGGGGATGTCAGGCGGGCCCCCCGGGGGGTGGGCCTCGGCATGGAGCACGAGCAGGGCGATGTCGTCGGCGCGCGGACCGGCCGTGCAGGACTTGCTGAGCAACTCGTCGATGAGCGCCTCCAGGTCGCGGTCGTCGGCCCTGGCGAGATCACCGGCGAGGCGGTCGATGGCGTCGTCGAGATCGACGCCGGGGGTCTCGATCAGGCCGTCGGTGTAGAAGGCGAGCATCATGCCCGGGGTGAGGGGGATCCGCGTCACGGGAAAGTCCGCGTCGGAGTCGATGCCGAGGAGCGGTCCGGGCGGGACGTCCAGGGAGCGCGTGCCACGGCCCGGGAGGCGCAGCAGCGGGGGCGGGTGGCCCGCGCTGGCCAGGGTCACGCGTCGGCGGGCGAAGTCCAGGTGGGCGTAGAGGCAGCTGGTGAACAGGTCCGGGCCGAGATCGGTGAGGAGGCGGTTGGTGCCGGCGAGGACCTGGTCCGGGGGCGTGCCGAGGTTGGCGTGGGCGTGGACACCGGTGCGCACCTGCCCCATGAGGGCGGCGGCCGCCGCGTTGTGTCCCTGGACGTCGCCGATGACCGCGGCGACCGCGGCGTCACCGAGCCGGATGAGGTCGTAGAAGTCGCCACCGATGTCCATGCCCCGGGTGGCGGGCAAATAGCGGGCGGCGATCCGCAGACCGGGGACGGTGGGCAGCTCGCCGGGCAGCAGGGCCTGCTGGAGGCTGTGGACGAGTTCCTGCTTCGTGTCGTAGAGCCGGGCACGGTCCAGGGCCTGGGCGATGAGTCCGGCCAGTGACGTCAGGACCGCGCGCTCCTCGGCCGGGAAGTGGTG
The DNA here is from genome assembly GCF_042871235.1 of Streptomyces sp. NPDC005931. NCBI lineage: Bacteria > Bacillati > Actinomycetota > Actinomycetes > Kitasatosporales > Streptomycetaceae > Streptomyces > Streptomyces sp. NPDC005931. Next base: position 175,822 of record NZ_JBIAIG010000006.1, on the reverse strand, counting down.
CGGCTTGTCGTAGGAGAGGATGCAGCAGCCGACCGGCCGTCCGGAGATGATCAGCGGAAGGAAGGCCCACGCCTTCTTGCCGCTGACGTGCGGGGCCTCCGGATAGATGCGCCGCATCTCCTCCGGCTCGGCGAAGAAGGCGGGGATGCCGCTGTTGAGGACGCGCCCGGCCGGGGTGAACGTGGTGTCCAGGGGGAGGCCGTCCAGGCGGTCGATGGCGTGGGGCGGGTAGCCGCGGTAGCCGGTGATCCGCAGCCGTCCGCCCTCGGCGCTGGACAGGACCAGGCCCTCGGCGCCGAAGGCGGGCATGACCTGGTCGGCGATCAGGTTGATGACGTCCTGGACACCGACGACCTCGGTCAGTGCCGCGGCCAGGTGCGTGAGCTGGTACAGCTGCCCCGCGCGGGCCGGGGCCACGGTGCTCGTCGAGTGGTGGGGCGCCGGTGCGGGGGGAGCCGGGGTGCCGCTGGGCACGATGCGGACGCTGATGCCACTGGCGTCCGGGTACAGGTGGAAGTCCAGCCACCGGTCCGGCGGGCGACAGGCGGTGAAGGCGACCGGCCCCCGGCTGATGACGGCGGCACGGTAGCGGTCCTCATAGGTGGGGTCGTCCATCCAGCGCAGGGACTGCCAGGGCAGCGTGCCCAGCAGGTGCTCGGCGTCACGTCCCAGCAGTTCACAGGCGCCGGAGCTGACGTAGGTGAAGCGTCCCTCCAGGTCCAGGGCGCAGCTGCCGCCGGGCAGACGCTCGACGAAGTCGGCGGCGGCCGACTCCGGGCTCGTGGTGCGGTGGCCGGCGTCGATGCGGACGACCCGCGGCCGGTCACCGGGGACCGGTGACCAGCTCCTGCTCTCCACCGCCTCCTCGATGAGCCGGGCCAGCCGCCGGCAGCTGGAGAGGATGTTGCCGCGTTCCCGCGGGGTCATCACGGAAGGGCGGGCGTCGGCGTTCCACATCAGCAGCAGGGCGCCCCACGGCCGGGTGCCGGTGACCGGGGCGGCGGCCAGCGCCAGGGAGTACGGAAGCGCCGCGGCGGTCCGGGGGTAGGAGTGGGCCATCTCCCCCTGGTTGCCGACCCACACGACGCGCTCCTCGCGCACCGCGTCGGCCACCGGCGCGGGGGCCCCCAGGGCGACCCTGGACCAGGGCGCGGCGAGCTCGGCCGGCGCGCCGCACAGCACGTCCAGCACCAGCAGTGACTCGGCGGGGGCGAGCAGGTACAGGGCACCGACCGCCGCGCCGGTCCGGCGCACCGTCTCCGCGAACGCGGCGTCCAGCTCGTCGGCGCCGGCGGCCGGGCCACCCGTGCCGGTCACGAGGCACCTCCTGCGTCACAGAGGGAAGGGTCCCGGACGGCGGTGCCGTCCCCTCTTCCCGTCGAGGTTCTCAGTGAACCCGCCCCATCGCGGGCGCACGGTTCGCTGATAGGGGGACGTTACCGCCGTGGCGCACGATCGGCATGACGTACGGCCACTGCGGGGTGGAAGGCCACTCCCGGGCGGTGGAACGGGGGCGGGCCGGGGGCCGGGGGGTCGGCCTGGACGGGGCGGAGCCCCGGTCCCCCGTACGGGCGCGGGAGACGGGGCTCGGCGGATGGAGCGTTGGGCAGGCCTCGCACCTGCATCTCCCCGCGGGGAGCGGGGCGTCTTGCCTTGGACCACCAACGCGCGGCCCGCCGGACCGCGTGCGGCGGGCTCGGGATCGACGTTAGCGCCGTCCCCGGGCGGGCGCGCGTCGGCGTACGCCACCGGGGGTACGCCCACCCGCGCGACGATCCGGGGTCGCGTTGCGCGGGTCCTCGGAGTCGGGCGCGCAGTTCGTCTTCGGTTCGGTTCGGGCGTCGCGCCGGCGAGCATGTGCCGCACACCGCCTGTGCGGCGGGGAGCCAGCCTGCCGGGTCGTGGTGGTCGTCCGCGAGACCTTGCCCCGGGCGGACAGCGGCACCACGACCGTCCGCGCGAGTTTCACCCGGGTCCCGCACGGTCCGGCCGGCCGTGGCCGCCTGACGAGCCACTAGCCCTGCGGCTCCTGGGGTTTGAGGTCGATCTCGCGGAGGCTGTCGTCCCTGAGCCCGGTGCGGGCCTCCGTGCGGTGACCACGGGCGATGTAGTCGCGCACCACCGCTTCGACGGCGTCCTGGGGGGAGCCGATCCCCGCCAGGACCATGACCTCCACCACCAGATCGGCGTCCAGACCGACATTGACCTTCGCCACGGTGCCCCCTTTGATCGCTGCGGACCGCCGGCACTCTAGCCGCTCGGGGGAGCGCGCACCGGCGATTCGCCGCAGCCGCCCCCACCGCGGGGGAATCGGCGGGGTCCGGCTCACGGGCGGGGATCGGTGCGGTGCCATCGCGGCCGGGCGTCGGTGCCGCGGCGGCCGGCGACGGAGGCGCACCGCGGGCACTGGCGCCGGACCCGGTCCGCCGCGCCGCCGGACTCGGGGAAGGTGTCCGGCCAGCTGATGTGGGAGAAGCGGATCAGCTGCGAGCGGCTGAGGGACAGGCCGCAGACGGTCTGGTTCGCCCCGGGTTCCCACGCGTGGACCTCACCGGCGGGCAGCCGACGACGGCCCTCCTCCTCGTCGGTCCACTGTCCGGAGGCGGCTACGGCGTACTGCTTGGGTCGTGGCATGCGTGCGGATCCGTCTCGGTCGCGTCTGTGTCCGTGGCCCCTGGTGTCGTGCGCCGCCGGTCCGCCGGTCAGCCGGCCGGATGGTCGACGCGCAGCCGTACCTGTTCCTCCAGGCGCTCGAGGCTGGTGTCGAGGGCCTCGCGCACGGCTTCCCCGCCCGGGTCGTGGCTGTCGTCGAAGAAGGACAGGTGCACCGTCACCTCGCTGGCTCCGCTGCCGATGCCGGCGACCTGGAGCCAGCCGGCGTAGGCGCCCTGTTCGCGGGTGCCCCACTCGAGACGCATCTGCTCGCGCCGGGCGCGCAGCAGCGCGGAGGTGTCCTCGTCGGTGCGGTCCTCGTGCACGGTGACGGCGGGCAGTTCCTCGGGATGCACGTGCAGGGCGTCGGGCAGCCAGGTGTCCAGTCGGCCGACGTCGGCGGCCTGGTCGAAGACGTGCTCGGGCTGTGCGGGCATCGTGCGTGAGCGTTCGTACTCGGTCATCGCGCCACCGTTCCTCGGTCGGGTCGTACGGCCGGTGAGCCCGGCCCGCCGGCCCCGTCCGTGCGGACCGGGGACCGGCGGGGCCGGGGACTGCGCCCCTACTCGTTGCCGAAGACCGCCTTCTGTACGTCGTTGGGGCCGTCGAACCGGTCCGTTCCGGTGTTGCTGAGTTTGTCGACGAGGGTGTCGTCGGCGCCGTTGTTCCTGGCGAGCGAGACGAGATCGTCACGGCTGGAGGGGTATTCGGCACCCTTCAGCGCCTTCTGCAGGTCGATGGGGCTGATGTCGGCCATGGCAGCCTCCTGTCCTGTCCCGTGATGACGCGGTGATCCCGGTGACCCCGCGTCGGGCGTGCCCCGGGTACCCAAGGGCCGGAAGCGTGAATCGCCCACGCACACGCGGCACGGACCGACCGGACCGGGCAGGGCCGGGGCAGCGGTCGGCCGCGGCCCCGGCCGGCGGCGCCGTGTGTGCCGGGTGCCGCTCAGCGGGCGGTGGGCGTGGGCGGGCTCAGGATGCCGGTCACCTCGCGGCGGACCGCCTCACGAGCCCGCGGCGGGAGGGATCCGAGGTCCGTGCGGTCCAGGGCGTGAAGGGATTCCTCGGCACCGCCCCCGCACCGCGTGCTCTCGCTGACCACCTCGTAGCCGTCCCGGACGGCTATCCGCAGCTGGGGCCGGCCGTCGTCCTCCGCGTGCACGGCGGTCGCGACGACGAGCGGCGGCGGGCCGCCCACCTCGCCGGGCTCCTTGTAGTAGCCGCTGGTCAGTGGGGAACGCCAGCGGAGGCCGAGCAGCAGGTGGCGCTTGGTCACGATCTCGGCCAAGTCGGCCTCGCAGGTCCCGTCCGCGTCCAGCACGGTCCCGCGCGCCCCCAGGACGAGCGCCGCGGGCAACAGGCACCGCAGGGTGCTGCCCACGATGTTGCCGCCGACCGTGGCCGTCCGGCGCACCGCGCCGGTGCCGACGGTGGCGGCGGCGCGGCGCAGCACGTCGGGCACACGGTCGTCGACGCGGTGCAGCAGGGCCGCCGCACCCAGGGCTTCCCGTTCCACGGCGTTGGCCTCCGGCAGCCTGCGCAGCGACATGGCCTGCTCGGGGAAGCCGTCCCGCTGCCACAGGGCCCACACGAGGGTGGCGCCGCCGACGGGCACCGCCCCCTCGGCCAGGTATGTCTGTGCCTCGGGCAGGGATGTGGGCAGACGCAGGAGCACGGCAGGACCTGCCTTCCTCGACATCGGCGGGCCCGGGCGGTGCGAGGCACCGCTCCACCGCGCGATCATGGACACTGCATTCTCCGCAGCGCCGCGGGGGCGCGTACAGGGCTCACTGGTTCACCCGGCGCGGCGCCTCCCCCCGCCCTTGCGCTCATCCGGCCCCCTGCTTCATGGTTGCGCGCGTCACACGGCTCGTCATCCGGCCGAACCCCACGTCACGAACTCGGAGATCGCATGCTCGGACGCGCCGCACGACTCCTCTGTCTTGTCATGCGCATGATTGCCGCCTTCGCGGGTGCCGTCGCCACCGCGGGCACGGCACACGCCGACGGCTGCTACACGTGGACCCCCACCCTGTCCCGTGGCGCCTCGGGCGCGGACGTCACCCAGCTCCAGATACGGCTCGGCGGCTACCCCGGCTACGGCGCCGTCCTGGCCGTCGACGGAAGCTTCGGGCCCGCCACCGAGGCGGCGCTCAAGCACTTCCAGTCGGTGTACGGCCTGACCGCGGACGGCATCGCCGGCCCCAGCACCTACGACAAGCTCGACGCCCTCCAGGACGACGACTGCACCCCGGTCCACTTCACCTACGCCGAGTTGAACGACTGCAACTCCACCTGGTCGGGCGGTGCGGTGAGCGCCTCGACGGCCAAGGCCAACGCCCTGCGCACGATGTGGAAACTGGAGGCCGTGCGGCACGCGCTCGGCGGCCGGCCGATCACGGTCACCAGCGGCTTCCGCTCCTACGCCTGCAACGAGGCCGTCGGCGGCGCGAGCGGCAGCCGCCATCTCCACGGGGACGCGGCCGACCTCGGTGCCGGGCCGCACTCCCTGTGCACCCTGGCCGGGCAGGCCCGGTACCACGGCTTTAGCGGCATCCTCGGCCCCGGCTACCCGGGACACGACGACCACACCCACGTCGACCACCGCAGCAGCCAGTACTGGTCCGCCCCCGCCTGCGGCATCTGAGCCCGCGTCAGCACCGCGCGCGTTCGCCGGCAGCCGGCACCGGGGAACCCGCGTGATCGACAGGCGGGACGCGGGCGCAACCCGTCCCGGCTCCGCGTCGTCCCTCATAGCGTTCACCCGCGCGGTCCGCCGCCTCCCGCTCCGACGAACGAACGGATCCATGAACGCCGCAACCCTGCTGGACGTCCTGTTGGACGCCGCCCGCCAAGCGCCCGACCAGGTGGTCGTCCACGTTCGCGGGGACGGCAGCGAGGTCGCCGTGACCTTCCGGGCGCTCCTGGAGGACGCCCTGCGCGTCGCGGGCGGCCTCCGCGACGCCGGCGTCGCCCCGGGCACCTGCGTGCCGATCCTCGCGGACCGCAGCGAGGACTTCCAGCCCCTGTTCTGGGGCGCGTTGGCCGCCGGTCTGGTACCGGTGCCGCTCGCGCCCGACGCGCGGCGGGTGCGGCCCGTGTGGGAGCACCTCGGCCGACCCCCGGTCCTGGCGGACGCGGCCTGCGCGCACGTGGCCCTCCGGCTCCCCGACGGCGTACGCATCCTGCGGCTGGAGGCGTTGCGGGAGCGCTCCGCACCGGCCTCCCCCGTCGCACCGGCCCCGGACCGGCCGGCCTTCCTCCAGTTCTCCTCCGGCAGCACGGGAGCGCCCAAGGGCGTGGAGCTCACCCACGGGGCCGTCCTGGCGAACCTGCGGCAACTGGCGGAGGCCGCCGCGCTCACGGAGCACGACGTGGTCGTCAGCTGGATGCCGTACTTCCACGACATGGGCCTCATCGGCACCCATCTGGCGCCGCTCGCCGCACGGGCCAAGCAGGTGAAGATCGGTCCGCTGTCGTTCGCCAAGTCGCCCCGGCTCTGGTTCGACGTCGCCGCCGCCCACCGGGCGACCGTCCTGTCGGCCGCCAACTTCGCTCTCGCGCTGACGGTCCGCCGGGTCCCCGAGGAGGTCCTCGACGGACTGGACCTGAGCGCGGTGCGGCTGCTCCTCGTCGGTGCCGAGCCCATCTCGGCGACCGTGTGGCGGGACTTCACCTCCCGGACCCGAGGGGCCGGACTGGATCCCCGGGCGGCGACGCCGGTGTACGGGCTGGCCGAGGCGACGCTGGCGGTGACGTTCCCGCCACCGGGCGAGGTGGCCGAGCCCGTGGTGCTGGACCGTGCCGCGCTCAGCCGCGGCCGGGCGGTGGAACGGGAACCCGGTCCGGACGCCGTGGAGTTGATGGACGTGGGGCTGCCGGTGCCGGGCTGCTCGGTGCGGGTGACCGACGACGCCGGACGCCTGCTGGGGGACCGGCGGGTCGGGCACATCGAGGTGAGCGGCCCGCAGATCGCACGCGGCTACCACGGCCTGCCCGAGGCCACGGCCCGGTCCTTCGCGGGCGGCTGGCTGCGCACCGGCGACCTGGGGTTCCTGAGGGACGGCCGGCTGTGCGTCAGCGGCCGGCACAAGGACGTCCTCTTCCTCAACGGCCGTACCTTCCACGCACCGGACGCGGAGGAGGTGGCGGCCGGCACCCCGGGGCTGCCCCGTGGCACGACCGTGGTGGTCGGCTCGACCGACCCGGTCACCGGCACGGAGCGGGTGGTGGTGTGCGTCGCCTGGGCCCGGCCGCCGCGCACCGCGACCGGGGTGCTGGACCGGGTCGCGCGGCGGGTCCGCGCGGCCCTCGGCCACGACGACGTACGGGTGCTCGCGCTGCCGCCGTCCGCGTTCCCGCGCACCACGAGCGGCAAGGTGCAGCGGCAGCGGATGCGGGCACGGTTCGAGGCGGGGGCCTACCGGGACGCGGTGTGCTCCGGGACCGGCGGTGCGCCGGTCGGGCCCGTCTCCGCCACGGAGCACGGCGGCCTCGCAGGGGTGCCCCTCTCCGGTGCGGAGGAGGGCGGCGGCGGTGCGGGGAGCGAGCCGGTGGACGGGGGGCGGCGGCCGTCCGGGGGCCGTCGCACGGCGCCGCCCCGCTCCCGTGGGGACGTGCGGCGCCTGGTGCGGGAGGTCTGGGCGAAGGTACTGGCGCTGCCGCAGACGTCGTTCGGCGACCGGGACCGGTTCGCCGAACTGGGCGGCACCTCGCTGCGGGCCATGGAGGTGCTCTCGGCGCTGGAGCAAGCCCTCGACGTCACCCTGGGGCCGGCCGTGATGCGCGCGGACACGGTCGCCGCACTCACCGACCACCTCCTCAGCGTCACCGCGGACACAGCCCGGCACGCGTCCGGGCGAACGGCTGCGCCGTCCGGGACCCCCGGGACCGCGGTCGTCGGCCTGGCCTGCCGGTTCCCGGGAGCGAGCACGCCGGAGGAGTTCTGGGACCTGCTGGCCACCGGTCGCGACGCCGTGACCGCGGCGCCGGCGGGCCGCTGGAGCTCGATGCGCCCGCCCGGGCCGGACGGGCCGGGGCCCGGCCGCTGGGGGGCGTTCCTGGACGATCCCGCCGTCTTCGACGCCGGCCACTTCGGGATCGGCGAGGAGGAGGCACGCACGCTGGATCCGCAGGCCCGGGTCTTCCTGGAGCTCGCCCACGAGGCGCTGGAGCGCGCCGGTTACGCCGGGCCCCGCCGCCGCGGTCTGCGGGTGGGTGTCTTCGCCGCCGTCGGCGACAGCGGCTACCGGCAGATCCTCGCCGACGCCGCTCCCGAGGAGGCCCCGGTGTCCGCGACGGCACTGACCGGCAACCTCCCCAACCTGGTCGCCGCGCGCGTGGCGCACTGTCTGGACCTGGACGGTCCGGCGCTCGCCGTGGACACCGCGTGCTCCTCGGGTCTGGTGGCGCTGCACCTGGCCCGGCGCAGTCTCGCGGACGGCGAGTGCGACGTCGCGGTCGTCGCAGGGGTCAACCTGCACCTCACCCCGGCCGCGCACCGGGCCCTTGAGGCGGCGCAGGCCCTGTCGCCGACGGGGCGCAGCCGCGCCTTCGGCACGGCGGCCGACGGGTTCGTGCCGGGTGAGGGCGGCGCCGCCCTCGTCCTGCGGCGCCTCGGGGAGGCCCGACGGGACGAGGACGAGATCCTGGCCGTCGTCCGCGGCACGGCCGTCAACAACGACGGGACGTCGCTGAGTCTGATGGCTCCCAACCCGCTGCGCCAGCGGGAGGTGATCGACCGGGCCTACGAGGACTGCGGCGTCGACCCGGCGTCGGTGACGTACGTCGAGGCCCACGGCACGGGCACGGCCGTCGGCGATCCGATCGAACTGCGGTCCCTCGCCCACGCCTTCCCCGCCCGGCCCGACGGCCGGCCGCGGCTGCTCGGCTCGGTGAAGACGAACGTGGGCCACCTGCTCAACGCGGCGGCACTTCCCTCCCTGGTGAAGGTGGTGCTGGCGCTCCGGCACGGCCGGCTGCCGGCCTCGCTGCACCACACGCCCCCCTCCCCCGCCGTCGAACGGTCGGGCTTCGCCCTGGTCACCGAGCTGAGTCCGTGGGAGTCGACGGGACCGCGCAGGGCGGGCATCAACGCCTTCGGCTTCGGCGGTACGAACGCCCACGCCGTGCTGGAGCAGGCACCGCCCGCCCCGGTCCGTACCCCGCGCCCACCCGGGGGCGGCCCGCGGCTGCTGACCCTGTCCGCGGGCAGCGCCGCCGGGCTGGACGCCTGGACCTCCCGCCTCACCGGCCATCTGTTCGCCCACCCGGAGCTCGACGAGGGTGACGTGTGCCGGACGGCGAGCACGGCCCGCGACGAACGCCCCCACCGGCTGGCGCTCGTGGCCGACGGCGACCTGCGCGCACGGCTCACCGCGGCAACCGGGGCCGGCCGGTCACGGTGGCCGGGCGTGGCCGCCGGTACGGTGACGCACCGGCCGCGGACGGTCTTCGTCCTCCCCGGCCAGGGCACCACGGTGGCCGGGCGGGGCCGGGCGCTGTACGCGACGGCGCCCGTCTACCGCGAGACGCTCGACGAGGCGTCCGCACTGGTGGGGAGCGTGCACGGGCGGGATCTGACGGCCTGGTGCGTCGAGGGCGACGCGGCCGTGGAGGTTCTGGCGACGGAGGTGGCGCAGCCGCTCCTCGTCGCGCACGGTGTGGCGCTCGCCCGGCAGTTGGCGGCGTGGGGCGTACGGCCCGACGCGGTCGTCGGGCACAGCGTCGGTGAACTCGCGGCGGCCTGCGTCGGCGGAATGCTGTCGCTGTCCGAGGCGGTGCTGTTCGCGGCGGAACGGGGCCGTCTGATGGGCGGGTCCACCGCGCCGGGCGCGATGGCGGCGGTGCGCGGCGCCGACGAGCGGGAAGTGGCCGCCGCGGTGGCGGACTTCCCGGGTGAGCTCGCGGTCGCGGCGTACAACGGCCCCGGCCGGCTGGTGATCTCCGGTGGCCCGGAGGCGGTGCGGCGGGCCTCGGAGCGCCTGGCCGGGCGCGGCGCCGTGGTGTGCCCGCTGCCCGTGGCGCGGGCCTTCCACTCCCCGCTGATGGCCCCGGTGGCCCGGGACCTGGCCGACGCGGCGCGCGGGCTGACGCCGGCGACCCCGGACACCGCGGTGATGAGCACGCTCACCGCCGAGTGGCTGGCGCGAACGGACGCCCACCACCTGTGCGACCACGCGCTGCGGCCGGTGCGGTTCGGGCAGGCCGTCGCGCGGCTGGTCGACGAGGGGTACGACACCTTCGTCGAACTCGGCGGCGGGGACCCTCTCGCCGGTTCGATCCGTGCCGTGGCCGCCACCCGCCGTCGGGCGGGCGGCGCGGAGGCCGCGCAGGGCACGGAGGACGCGCAGGAGGCAGGGGGCGCAGAGGGCGGGTCCCCTCCCCCGGGACGCGCAGGGCGTCCCGACACCGGAGTCCTGGTGGTGTCCGCGCCCGTCGGGCAGGACGGGGCCGGAGCCGCCTCCGGCGGGGCGAGGGAGCTGCTGGAGACGGTGGCGCGGCTGTGGGTGCGCGGCGTGCCGGTGGACCGTGCGGGGCTCGACGCCGGCACCCGGCGGGTTCCCCTGCCTCCGTACCCGTACCAACGGCGCAGGTACTGGCCCGAACCGGCGACGCACGGGCTGCTGCACCGTGTCGCATGGCGGCCGGAGCCCCGGTCCGCGGACGGTCCCGCCGGTCCCGTCCTGGTGACCGGGACGGACCCGGCCGCGGTGCACGCCCTGGCGGACGGGTTCGCGTCCCGGGGCGTGCGCGCGGTGACGGCCGAGGACGAGGTGCCCCCGCGCGCGGTGGTCCTGCTCGGCGCGCCCGGCCGGCGGGGAACCGCGGCCGGTCTCGCACGGGACCAGCGAGCCGCGGTCGCGGCGTTCCGTGAGGCGCTGACCCTGCTGGACCGTACCGGGGCCCGCCGGCTGCTGGTCGTCACCGAGGACGTGCACGTCACCGGGCACGGCCCGGAGTCCCCGGCACCGGCGCAGGCGGTCCTCGGCGGGCTGGCCCTGGCGGTCCCCGAGGAGTCGGCCGGGGTGGTGGCGAACTGGGTGGACCTCGCGTCCCGGGACGACACCGGCCGGCGGCTGGACGCCCTGCTCGCCGAGACCACGGCGCCGCAGGCGACGGGCGCGGTCGCCTGGCGGGCCGGGCGGCGCCTGGTGCGCACCGTCGTGCCGGCGGCGGGGGCGATCCCGGCCGGGTCCGGCCGGCTGCCGGCCGACGGCACGTTCCTCGTCACGGGCGGGGCCGGAGGCATCGGCTCGGCCCTGGCCCGTGACCTCGCGGGCCGGGGCCGGCCGGTCCTCGTCCTCGCGGGGCGTTCCCCGCGCCCGCCCGAGGGTCTGCTGGAGGAGCTGACCGGCCTGGGGGCCGACGCCCGCTACGTCGTGGCCGACCTGACGGCACCGGAGGACGTCGAGCGGCTGGTCGCCGCATTGCCGCCGCTGGACGCGGTCTTCCACGCGGCCGGCGTCGCACGCCCCGGCAGTCTGCGCGGGACGGAGGTGCCGGACACGGTCGACGCGCTGGGTGCGAAGACGCTCGGCACGCTCCTGCTGGCCGAGGCGCTGGAGCGCCACGGGCAGCGGCCCGGCGTGTGCGTCGCGTTCTCCTCGGTCTCGTCGGTGCTGCCCGGTCTGGCCGGCGCCCTGGGCGGCTATGCCGCGGCCAACGCCTTCCTCGACTCCTTCGCCGGGGCCGAGCGCCTGGCCGGCCGGCCGTGGCTGTCGGTGAACCTCGGGCCGTTCGCCGAGACGGGCCTCGCCGCCGCCGCGGGGGCGGGCGCTCCCGCCCGCACCGGGATCCGGCCCCTGGCGACCGCGCCGGCACTGGCCGCGCTCCGGTCGGCGTGCGGCACGGACGCGGCACAACTGGTCCTCGCCGACCTGGCGTCGCCGCCCGACCCGCGCCAGGTCCCCGCTCCGCCGACGGCACGTCCCTCGACCACGCGTGACCTGCCCGCGACCGGCTCGCCCGCGCCGCGGGAGACGCCGCCCCCGTCCGGCACCGCCGTCCTGCTGCGCGAGCTGCTCGGCCGGTCGCTGGACGTCCCCGCGTCGGCCGTCGACGACGACACGCCGTTCCTCGCCCTCGGGCTGGACTCCCTGGGCGCCGTCGACCTCGTCAAGCGGCTGGAGCGGGAACTCGGCCGGGATCTGCCCGCCACGCTCTTCTTCGAGCACCGGACGGTACGCGAACTCGCCGCGCGTCTCGACCTGGACGGTGACGCCCTCGACGACGGACCGGATCCGGGCGCCCCGCAGGGCCCGGCCCCGCAGGCGTCCGCCCAGGACGGGGCGGCCTTCGCGCTGACACCCGTGCAGAGGGCGCTGCACACCAGCAGCCTGCTCCACCCCGACGTTCCGGCACGCGGGCATCTGCGGCTGACGATCCGCGGCCCGCTCGACGCCGGCCTCCTCGGACGGGCGCTGAGCGCCCTGGCCGAGCGGCACGGCGTGCTGCGGCTCCGGGTCGACCACGCGGACGGACTGCCGCTGCAACGCATCGCGGGACCGGTGCCGTTGGCGGACTGGTACGAGGTGCGCGACTGTCCCGCCGCGGAGGTCACCGACGCCGAGAGGGCCCTGTGCAACCTGCCGTTCGACCTGGCGGCGGGCCCACCGGTGCGGGCCGTCCTGCTCCGTGCGGATCCCCGACTCGCCCACCTCGTGCTGGTGGTGCACCACGCGGCGGTGGACGGCTACAGCCTGTACCTCCTCGCCGAGGAGCTGTGGACGTCGTACACCGCCCTCCTGCGCGGTGAACGCCCGGACGGTGCGCCCGCACCGGACTTCGCCCGCTACGCGGCCCACCTGGCGCGCGGGCGGAGAGCCGGGGCCGGCCCCGCGGACGCCGCCCTGCGCCACTGGGCCGAGCGTCTCGCGACCCGGGGCGAACCGTTGCCCCTGCCCTACGACGGCGACCCCGACGCGCCGCCGACGGGCCCGATCGTGCAGCACCACGGTGAGCTCGACGCGGACCTCACCGGCGCACTGGAACGGCAGGCCGCCGCCCACGGGGTGACCCTGTTCCATCTGCTGCTCGCGGCATACGTGCGCTGCCTGGCCCGGTGGACGGGGCGCCGGGACATCGCCGTGAACGTGGCCCGGGCCGGGCGCGAGGAGAGGTTCGACGGGGTGGAGCGGCTCGTCGGCCCGCTCGCCGACACGCTTCCGCTGCTGTGCGAAGCGACCGGGGACGAGCCGCTCGCCGACCTCGCGGAGCGGGTGCGCCGCGCGTGGCTGGAGAGCGAGCGGCACGCCGGGCCGAGCAGCCTGGACCTGGCCGGACTGCTGCCGGGTGCCGGTGACGGTCCCCGCACGGTGAGCCCGGCGGGCTTCAGCTTCGCCCGCTTCCCGGGAGGGCCGGCCGCGGACCGCCCGGTTCAGGTGCGGGCGACGGCGGCCGGAACGGGGTCGGCCGCGACCCGGCTGAGCCTGCTGTGCTGGGCGGACGGGCCGGTGCTGCGGCTGTCGTGGAACTTCCCGGCACCGCTGTTCGAGCGGACGACGGTGGCGCGTCTGGACCGGGAGTTCCGTTCGGAACTGGCCGCTGCGGCCGCGTCTCCCGAGACCGCAGCGCCCGAGACCGCAGCGCCCGAGACCGTAGTGCCCGCGGCCGCCGTCTCCGCAGCGCCCGGACCTTCCGCCGCGTCCCGCACGCCGTGCGCGCCGGGTCCGTCCGTCGGGGTCGCGGCCGCGCCGCCCGAACCGGCGGCGCAGGCGGCACGCGGCGGTGGCCGGGTGCCGTTGGCCGCCCGGTTGGTCGACCGGTTCCGGGCCACCCCCGGTGCGCTCGCCGTCGACGCCGGTGACGCGTCCCTGACCTACGAGGCACTGGACCGCGCCTCCGGACTGCTCGCGGCCCGGTTGCGCGCCGTCGGCGTACGACCGGGCGATCTGGTCGGACTGCTCACGGAGCGAGGTGCGGACACCGTCACCGGGGTGGTGGGGATCCTGCGGGCCGGGGCCGGCTGGGTCCCCCTCGATCCGGAGCACCCCACCGCGCGGCTGGCCGACCAGCTGGCCCGCACCGGCGTCGGCACCGTGGTGTACCACGCGCCCACCCGTCCGGCCCTCGACGCCCTCACCGGAGTGCACGGCGTGCCCGTCGACGGCCCGCCGCGGGCACCGGCGCCCGGCGCCGTTCCCGAACCGCACGCGGGCGATGCCGGGTCGATCGCGTACGTCGTCTTCACCTCCGGCTCCACCGGACGGCCCAAGGCGGTGCCGATCACGCACCGGGCGATGGAGAACTACCTCGACTGGGCCGTCACCACCTTCGGCTACGGCGCCGGGGACCGTCTCGCGCAGACCGCGTCACCGTGCTTCGACGCCTCGGTGCGGCAGTTGCTCGCGCCCCTCATGGTCGGCGGCACGGTGGTGACCGTGCCGCGGGACCTGCTGCGGGATCCCGAGCTGCTGCTCACCCACGTGGAGCGGGCGCGCCTGACCGTATGGAGCTCCGTGCCCACGCTGTGGGAGCAGTTGCTGACCGCCGCGGAGGAGCGGGTGCGGCGCGGGGCGGGCCGGCCGGACCTGTCCGCGCTGCGTTGGGTGCACGTCGGCGGTGAGGCACTGCCCGCCGAGCACGTGCGCCGCTGGTTCGACCTGTTCGGCGCGGGTGCCCGCATCTCCAACCTGTACGGCCCGACCGAGACGACGATCAACGCCACCTGCCACGTCATCGACACCCGCCCGGGTGACGACGTGCGGCGGCTGCCGATCGGCCGGGCCGTGGCGGGTACCGAGCTGGAGGTCGTGGGTGCCGACGGCCTGCCGTGCCCGCCCGGCGCGCCGGGCGAACTGTTCATCGGGGGTGCGGGACTGACGCCCGGTTACCTGGGCGATCCGGAGCTGACCGCGAAGGCGTTCACGCTGCGCGAGGGGCGGCGCTGGTACCGCAGTGGGGACCGGGTGCGCCGGTCCGCAGACGGCACCCTCGAGTTCCTGGGCCGCGTCGACGACCAGGTGAAAATCCGCGGGAACCGGGTCGAGCCCGGGGAGGTGGAGGCGGCGCTCCAGTCGTACCCCGGTGTCGCGCGGGCCGTGGTGACCGCGCACGAGGGGCGGTTGCTGGCGTTCGTCACCGTCAGGGTCGGCGCCGGTCGGCCGGACCCGCGGGAGGTGCGCCGGCATGTCGCCGCGCTCCTGCCGTCGTACATGGTCCCGGCCCGGATCACGCCCGTCGGGGAGCTGCCACTGACCGGCACGGGGAAGGTGGACCGCCTCGCGCTGGCCGGTGCGGTCGGCGTCGCATCGACCGCCGCCGGAGCCGCCGACGGGACGGTGAACGCCGGCCGCGCCGCGGTGACGGGCCTCGCGGAGGCCGACACCGTCACCCCGGCCGGTGAGGGCGTACCGGCCCGTCCGTCCGCGGTCCGCGTCGGCGGGACGGCCCCGGCGACGCCGACCGAGCGGCGCCTGGCGGCCGTCTGGTCCGAACTGCTGGCCGCCGGCACCGTGTACCGCGAGGACGACTTCTTCGAACTGGGCGGTGATTCGCTGCTCGTCCTCCAGGTGTTCGCCAGACTGGCGGAGCGGGACGGGCCACTGCCCAGACCGACCGCGATCTACCGGCACCGCACCCTCGCCGCCCTGGCCGCGGCCGTGGACGCCGCCGCGGCGCAGGACCCGCCCTCCACGGACCCGGCACCCGTCCCCGTCCCGCCTCCCCGGCCGGCCGGCGCGGACCACACGGCCCCGTTCCCCGTCACCCCCGGCCAGCGCGGTTTCCTGCTCGCCGAGGCCCTCGCGCCGGGAGGCGGAACCTGGCTGGCGCGGCTGCGGCTGACCGGGCCGCTGGACCCGGACGTGTTCCAGCGGGCGGTGGATCTGCTGGTGGAACGCCACGGCATGCTGCGCACCGTCTTCCCCGCCGGTGCCCGGCCGCCCGTGCAGCAGGAACTGCCGCCCGCGCTGCGGCTGCCCGTCGTGTTCGAGACGGTCGCGGACCCCGCCGAGGTGGACGAGCGCGCCCGGGCCGAGGCCGGGCGCCCGCTGGAACCGTGGGCCTGGCCGCTGCTGCGCCTGCGGGTGCTCACCGTGGCCCCGCACGAGCACGTCCTGCTCGTGCACGCGCACCACCTCATCGGTGACGGGTACAGCGCGGCGCTCCTGATGCGGGAACTGACCGAGGCGTACGACCGGTTCGCCCGCGGCGAGACGCCCCGGCCGCCCGCCCCGCGCGGCACCTTCCGCGACCACGCCCTGGCGCGGCCCGGCACCGGGGACGGCTCCGGTTCCGGCCCCGGTGCCTCGTCGGCCGAGGCGGAGCGCCGGGCCCGGGTGGGCGCCCCGTACCGGCCGCCGGTCCTGCGCGGCCCGCGGGACGACGGCGGCCCGGCACCGGTCGGTGACGGCGTCCCGTTCCATTCGACCGAGTTCACTCTCGACGCCTCCCTCACCTCGGCCCTGCGGGCGCTCGCCTCGACCGCCCGGACAACCTTGTACGCCCCGTTGCTGACCGCCTACTACCTGGAACTGGCGGCGACGGCGGGCCGGCCGGACCTGGTCGTCGGCCTGGCGGTGAGCGGGCGCGACCAGGGGCCGCCCGACGCGCACCGGATCTTCGGGCCGTTCGCCGCCGCCGTGCCGATCCGGCCGGCCCGCGCGGGCGACCGGCCCCTCGGGGAGGTGGACTTCGCCACCGCCCTGCGCCGGATCGTGACGGAGACGGAGGAGGCCCGCGCCCACGAGGACGTGGTCCCACGGCACGCCGACGGGCTCCCGGCGACCTCGCAGTTCTTCTTCACCTTCCTGGACTTCTCGGCACTGGCGCCGGTGGACGGCCACGCGTTGCGGGTGGCCTGGGAGGACGGGGACAGCGTGTTCCTGCCGCCTGCGCCCTCGACGGACGTGTTCCTGGCGGCGCGGCCCGACCGGGGCGGGCTGCGGGTGACGGTCCGCGGCTCCGCGGCGGCGTTCTCGCCCGCCGAGCTGGACGGCTTCGGGGGCGCGGTGCGCGACCGCCTCGTACGGGCCGCCGCCGGACCGGCGGGCGTGGCACGCCGGTCCCGGGCGCGGGAGACGATGGACGCGGCCCTCGTGGGCTATCTGCCGGCTCCGGAACACCTCGCGCGTCTGGCGGGGCTGCCCGAGGGAGCTCTGTCGCGTGCCCAGGTGCGGGCGCTGCTGTTCCCGGACGGCGAACCACGCCTGCTGGAGACGGTCTCGACACCGCTGGGCCGGTCGGGTTTCGTCTCCGTCCCGGCCTTCGCCGACGAACTCGCCCTGGACGCCGGCCTGGTGGACCACACCGTCCGCGCGGTGTCACTGGCCGCGTCCCACGGCGCGCGGTGCGTGTCGCTGGCGGGGATGATCCCGTCGCTGACCGGTTACGGCTTCGAGGTGCTGCGGTCGGGCCGGCAGCCGGCCCCCGTGACGACGGGGCACGCGGCGACGGTCGTGTCGGTGGTCAAGGCCGTGCACGCGGCGCTGGACGCCACGGGCAGGGACCTGGCGGACCTGGAGGTGGCGTTCGCCGGGCTGGGTTCGATCGGTGCCTCCTCACTCGAGCTGCTGCTGTCCCTGGCCCCGCGCCCGGCGCGGCGTCTGGTCCTGTGCGACGTGCGAGGCAGCGGGCCACGGCTCACGGAGCTGGCACGACGGCTGCGCGAGCGCGGCCTGGCCGGCGACGTGGAGGTCGAGGAGTCGGGCGTCCTCCTGCCGGACGCCGTCCACGCCGCGGATCTGCTGGTGACGGCGGTGAGCGGCGCGGCCGAGGTGCTCGACGTGGACCGGCTCCGGCCGGGGGCCGTCGTGGTCGACGACTCGTTCCCGCACTGCTTCGACACCGGTCGCGCGCTCGCCCGGATGCGGGAACGCGGGGACGTCCTGGTCCTGGGCGGCGGTCTGCTGCACGTCGGCGGCGCCCGGCGGGAGGCCGCCGGGGACCTGCCCGACGCGGTGGCGGCCGCGCATCTCGCCCAGCCATGGATCGAGGGCACCCTGGCCTCCTGCCGCGCGGAGTCCCTGCTGCACGCCGCGGGTCACCGGCTGCCGCTGGTGCACGGGCTGGTCGACCCGGGCGTGGCCATGGCC
Organism: Streptomyces sp. NPDC005931; assembly: GCF_042871235.1. Taxonomy (NCBI): domain Bacteria; kingdom Bacillati; phylum Actinomycetota; class Actinomycetes; order Kitasatosporales; family Streptomycetaceae; genus Streptomyces; species Streptomyces sp. NPDC005931. The sequence goes on along the minus strand of NZ_JBIAIG010000006.1, from coordinate 158,133 downwards.
TACTGGGAGGCCGTGACACGGTCGGGGGTCACCGCGGCGCCGCTGCACCTGCTCGGCCACGCCCTTGACGCGGGCAGGCTGCGCGAGGCGGTGGCGACGAGGAGATGACCGTGCGGGGCCACGGCGGCCGGGGTGGGGCCGGTCCGGTCCCGCTCGACGCCCCGGTCCGGCGAGGAGGCGTCGCGCGACCACCACCCCTACGGCGCGGCGCGGAGCCGGCCTCCCGCAGGGGCGGGGACGCCTCCCCGGAGGCCGTGGCGGCCCGCCGACGGGCTCCGGGCCCGGCCGGAACCGAGACCGGCCGGGAGCACCCGCGCCGCGGTCCGGAGGCGAAGGAGACGGCCTCGAGACCACCGGGCCGTCGGGTCGACCGTGATCAGGGCTCGGGCGGATGCGTGGAGCGGACCCGCTGGGCGACGTCGCGGAGTTTGATGTTGTGGTGCTGGGAGATCCGGCGCAGCGCGTCGAAGGCCTCGTCCTCGCTCAGCCGGTGGCGCTCCATGAGGATGCCCATGGCCTCGCCGATGGCGTGCCGGGACTCCATGGCGTGTTCGAGCTGGTCGATGGTGCGGGCGTCGGCCAGGGCCACGGAGGCGTGCGAGGCGAGCAGCAGCCCGGCGGTCTCCATGTCCTTGGTGAAGGTCCCGGGGCGGCGCGCGTAGAGGTTCAGCGCACCGAAGTCCTCGTCCTGCGCGTAGAGGAGGACTCCGGTCATGCTGCCGATGCCCAGGGTCCGGGCCGCCTCCGCGAACCGCGGCCAGTCGTCCCGGGGCCGGGTCATGTCGGCGATGCGGTAGAACAGTTCGCTCCCCGCGCGGCGTGCGAGGTCGAAGCAGGGTCCCTCGCCCAGCTCGGCCTGGATGCGGTCGGACTCCTCGACCATGTCCCCGCACTTGGACAGGGTCACCGCCCTGCCCTTGTGCACCGCGAGGATCCCGGCGGCGTCACAGCCCTCGACCAGTTTCACGGCCGAGGTGGCGATCTCGTCCAGGGTCCCCTGCACCGTCTGCTGGGCCAGCAGGTCACGGGCGAGCCGGGCCATCGCCTCGGCGAACTCCCGCCACTCCATCGCCACCACCCGCCTCGATCACCGGTCGGGCCACAGTACCGCTCGCGACGGTGAGCGACGACCGCTCTATCAACGGCCCTCACGCCGATGCAGCAGGGACCACCCCCGCGGCAGGGGCGGCGCCACCCGTGCCCCGGCCCTGCCGCCGGCCCGCTGCGACGGGCCGGCGGCGGCCGGTGACCGGGTCAGATGCCGAACTCGGAGGGGGAGATGCCGAGGGCGGCGCAGGCGTCGCGGACGGCGTGCTGCTCGGCCGGCGCGAAGTCGCCGTCGGCCCCGGCGACGACGATGCCGGTCTGGACGACGGCACGGGCCTCGACCGGCTTCTTGGCCGCCTTGGAGATCTCCTGGAGCGCCTGGGCCTTGCCCAGCTCGAAGTTGGCCGTGAGCCGGTCCACGTGCTCGTTGAACCGCTTGCGGAGCTGGTCCGGCGGGAAGTTCTGCAGCACCTCGTTGGAGACGATCAGTTCCTCCACCCGCTGCCGCTCTGCCGGGTCCACATGGCCGTCGGCCGCCGCGACCAGGGCGCACATCGCCATGCTGGCGTCCCGGTAGGCGCCGCTCTTCAGTTCCGTTCTCGCCGAGGCGAGCTGCGACTTCAGCAGGCCGATCAACTGGGCCTTGCTGCCGCCGGAGGACGAGCCGTGACCGCCGCGCTGTCCCGGTCCGGGGAGCCCGTGCCCCTGTCCGCTCCCCGGCCGGGCGCCCTGGGACTGCTGGAGAGTCCTGGCCTGGTCCTTGAGCCGGTCCCACATCGTCACTCGTGCCACCTCGGCTTCTGTCGCTGTCCGTCCGGCCCCGTCGTGAGGCCGGATCTTCACCGTCCGACTGATGGAACGGACGCGGGCGCCACCCGGTTCCCGATCGGCAAAGAAGACGCAAAGGGAGGAGCGAGGGCAAGGTCCGAGGGGAAGGGCCGAGGGGACGTACCGAGAGGAAGGACCCGGGCGGGAAGTCGCCGCTCACGTCGTGACGGGCCTGCGGTCGCTGCACCCGGTGAACGGCTTCCGGGGCCGATCCCCGCCCATGGTGCCACCCTCGCCTGCCAGCCCCGGAACAGGCGGGAGGGGCGCTCTCATGTCCCCGCACGCTCCACGGGGACCCAGATCTCCGCGTCCGCGTGGGATCCGTCCTGCGACAGCCGGGTCCGCAGGATCTCCGGTCCGGGCCGGCTCCGGTACGGATTGGACGGGAACCACTGGGTGAACACGTCCCGCCACAGGTGCTGCAGCGCCTGCGGGAACGTCCCGGAGTTCTCGAAGACCGCCCACGTCCCGGCGGGGACGTCGATCGCGTCCATCCCCTCGGGGACGGCGGCCCCCGTCACCACGCCGTGGTAGTAGTCGAGTTCGGTGCCCTCGGCCCGGCTCGCGGCGAGATCGTCGCTGACCGAGACGATCCCCTCCGGCTCCTGGTCGGACAGTTCACCGATGCGCCGCAGCGTCTCCGGGTCGATGCCGCGGACGAAGGCGGCGATCGCCGGGTTCACCCCCTCGTGCACGAGGGGCACGCGCGCCTTCCTGCCGACCACGCGGAACTCCCCCTTCTCCACGACCCTGTACCGCATGTTCGTACTCCCTTCGACGACGAGGCGGAAGGACATCCGCGGCTGGGAGCGCAGGCTCGCGCCGGTCTTCCTGGCCTCCCCGGGGCCGACGCCGTGCATGGTGCGGAAGGCGCGTGCGAACGCCTCGCCCGAGGTGTAGCCGTGGCGCACCGCGATCTCCAGCAGGGTCCGCTGCCCGGCGAGCACCTCGGCCCCCGCGACCGTCAGCCGCCTGCGCCGGACGTACTCGGAGAGCGGGATCCCCGCCAGCGCGGAAAACATCCGCCGGAAGTGGTAGTCCGACGTCAGCGCGATCCTGGCCAGGTCGGACACGTCGATCCGCCGGTCGAGATGCCGCTCGATGTACTCCATGGCCTCGTTGAGCCGCTCCAGCACCCGGGCCTCCTTCCCTTTCGGACCACCACGCTAGAAGGCGCCGGCGGGCCGGGACCCGACATCCTGTGCCCGCGGCGGTCGGGTGCCGGGGTGCCGCTGCCCCCTACGCCGCGCTGCCGCGGGAGGTGTGGCGCTCGCACTCCGGGTCGTGGTCGGTCGCGCAGGAGGTCCACCAGCGTTCGCAGCACGCGGCCTCGACCTCTGCGCGGGCGACGACCGCCGCGGTCGCGTCGCGCCAGGCCGCGCGGCGGACCTCGCGTTCGCGCAGGACGGCGACGGTGCGCCGCTCGTCGGCCAAGACGGTCTCGCGGACCGTGGCCAGGAGCGGGGTGAGGCCGGCCAGGGCCATGGCGAGGGTGGTCCAGACGGGGACGGTGCCCCAGGTCTTCACGGTGCAGAAGGCGAGCCAGACGGCGACGGCGAGGTAGAGGGCGGTGAGGATGCGGCTGCCTCTGCTCATGGCGGGTCTCCTTTTGTCGTCCGTGCACGATCGGGCAGGTGGCTGCTGCCCGCGTTCCGTCGACATCGGATGCCCGGGATGTGCGGGGACCATGGCTGTGCGGAGCCAAGGGATGTGGTGGTCACGGCCGGTGGCCGGGGGTCCGAACGAGTGCGCTACATTTTGCTCTCCCTTGACCGCGATCACTCACGATCCCTCACCACGGAGCCGGCCACCTCATGAGCGACATCGTCAACGGACTGGGCCGGGCCACCGCCTACGGCGGCCTCGGTCTGGTCCTGCTGGTTCTCGGCATCGTCCTGGTCGACGCGCTGACGCCCGGGAAGCTGGGCCGGCAGATCTGGGAGGAGCGCAACCGCAACGCCGCCACGGTGCTCAGCTCCGCGCTGCTGGGCATCGGCGGCATCGTGTTCACGTCCATCTGGACGACCTACGAGGACTTCGGCAAGGGGCTGGTGTCGACGGCCGTCTTCGGTCTGCTGGGGCTGGTGATGATGGCCGTGGCGTTCCTCGTGGTGGACCTCGTCACGCCGGGCCGTCTGGGCGCCACCCTGGTCGAGCCCGAACCGCATCCGGCGGTCTGGGTGACCGCTTCGTGCAACGTGGCGGTGTCCGCCGTCATCTCGGCGTCCATCGCCTGACGCGCCTCCGCCGGTGCCGGGGCCGTGCCCCGCTCGCGGTCAGGCCACGCGCGAGCGCTCCCGGGGAGGAACCCGCACCGGCGCCAGAGGGGCCCGGACCGGACGGACCCGGTAGGTCGTCCGGTGCGGGTCCACGATCGGCTCGCCGAGCGTGATCCTTCCGGTGGCGTGCAGTTCGTCGCACTCGGCGGTGGGCAGGGCGACGTAGCAGCCGCCCATGCCCGCGCCGGAGTCCAGTGGCCGCCAGTAGCTGTATCTGCGGCGTCCGTTCCGGTACACCGTCACGAACACGGGGGTGGAGGGGTCGGAGACGACCCGCAGTACCTCGGCGCCGGCCGTGCTGATCGGGGTGCAGGACCGTCGGGAGACGCGCGGCTTGTTCATCAGTCCTCCGTAACCGTGTTCTGCGGGGCGTCGGTGCCGGTGGAGGGCATCGCTGGTGGCCTTTCCGGAGCCGGGTGCTCGAGACCGTCTACCCAGCGCGCGGCCGGAGTTGATCTCCCTTGCCGACCATTCTGCAACCCGGCACCGACAACGGGGGCCCGGCACCGCGCCGCCCGCCCCGGACGACCGGTCATGACCCCGGCCCCGGATCCGGCAGCACCGGGGTGTCGATGCCCGCCCGCGCCGCCTCCAACTGGGCCGCGAACGCGATGCCGAGGAAGAGCGCCACGGCGGTGAGGTTCGCCCACAGCAGCAGGGCCACGAAGGCGGTGAGCGGGCCGTACAGGGAGCCGAAGGCCCCGCTCCCCTCGACGTACAGGGCGAGCAGCCAGGTGGCCGCGATCCACAGCAGCAGGTGGACGGCGGACCCGACCGCCAGCCAGGTGTAGCCGGGCTGGACCCGGCGGGGCGCCCAGCGGAAGATCACCGCCGAGGCGATCCAGGCGAGCAGCAGCCCCGCCGGCACGTCCAGCACGTCCCACCAGTCCGTCCGGCCGCCCGGTCCCCCCGCCACGCTCACCACCGCGTCGCCGACCGCCTCTCCGGCGACGAGCACGACGAAGCCGAGGACCAGTGGCAGGCCGGCCGCGACGGCGAGGAGGACGGCCCGGGCGTACTTGTACCGGAACGGGCGGTCGCGCTCGATGCCGTAGATGCGGTTGGCACCGCGCTCGATCTGCCCCATGGCCGAGGCGAGGTTCAGCAGGGCGAAGGCCAGGCCGAGCCACAGCGCGAGCGTGCTCCAGACGTCGCCGTGGGCACTGCGCCGCGTCCCGTCGAAGGCGTCCTTGACGACGTCCGCGCTGGCGCCCGGCACGATGCGGCCGAGGGTGAGTTCGATGACCCGGCCCACGCCCTCGGTGTGCACGGAGGTGGCCAGGCCCACCAGCGCCACCGTGCACGGAACGAGGCCGAGGACGACCTGGAAGGCGAGGGCGCGGGCGTTGGTGAACCCGTCGGCGTACCGGAAGCGGGTGAAGGAGTCGGCGAGCAGGCGCAGGCCGCCGTAGTGGCGCAGGGCGGCGAACGCCTCGTCTCCGGAGAGCTCGTCCCCGATCATGTCCCGGGTCTGCGGGACGTGGACGACGGTTCCCATGCGCGGACGCTCCTCGGCTCGGACGGGCTGCGTTCCTGTCCGTATGCCCCGGAAAGCGCCCCGCCCGGTGTCCGTGGCGGCCGAACGTGTCTCGCCGACGGGGCGGGGCACGCCGAGCGTGCCGGTGGCGGGATGCCACCGGCACGCTCGGTTCGCGCCGGCCCGGTGGGGCCCGCGGGCCGGCCCGGTTACGGCAGTTTCACGAACGGGGCCAGGAAGGCGCGTGCTCCCGATGTGTCGAGCCGGTAGGTGACATTGGTGGCGTAGCACGGGCTGTCGCCGGTGATCGTCGTGGCCGCAAGGATCCTCTTGCCGCCGAGGACGGCGAAGTTCGGGCCGCCCGAGTCGCCGTAGCAGGCGCCGCCGTTGCCCTGGGGCGCGGTCATGGCCAGGCGCACCCAGGAGGTGTTGAGGGCGTCGAACGTGACGGGGGCCTTCATGCGCACGCCGCCGCCCGGGTGGGTGTGGCCGCCGGGTCCGTTCACCGCCTCCTGGGTGCCGTATCCGGCGACGGTCCAGTCGGCGGAGTTCAGCTTCTGCGGCCCGAGCGCGCCGAGCTGGTCGGCGGTGGGCAGGGTCGCCGGGGTGAACGACCAGCGTGCCTTCATCACGGCGGCGGGCAGTTCGACGACCGAGATGTCACGGGTGTCGGAGGCGGGCCCGGGGTATTCCGGGTGGCTGTGGGCCGTGCCCTCGACGGCGACGGCACGGGCCTGGGCGGCCGGGTCGCCCGGGTACTTCTTCGCGGCGGCGTCGAGTCCCGCCTGCACGTCCTGGTCGAGCGAGACGTGGAACCTGACGTTGTCCGGCCAGTCCGTGGTGCAGTGGGCGGCCGTCAGGAAGGTGTCCGCGTCGATCATCGTGCCGGAGCAGACCCAGTCGACACGGTCCGGGGTCGCCGGATCGCCGTCGTTGTCCCAGGTGGCCACGAGGGCGCCGACCTCGGTGCGTTCGGGAGCGGGTGTCGCGTTGTACGAGTTGATGGCCGACGAGGGCGTGGCGACGGCGAGCACGGTGGCGCAGGCCGCTGCGGTGACGGCGGTGGCACGTAGGGCGGTCAAGAAGAACCCCTTTGCTGGGTGTTGGTCGGGCGTTCTCCTGTGGGAGGTGAGGTGCATTGAATCGCCTGTGATCGTTCAGGACAAGAGCGCCGTCCTCCGGCCTCGTGACGGAACCACTCCCCTGACATGGGCGGGGGTGGTGCGCGCCAGTGGCGCACGCCACTCGATCCTGCCGATTGGGTCCCCTCCGCCGCAGGGAAGTGATCAAGGCGCCATGATCACCCGAAGGGAGCCTCCCCCGTGACGCTCGCAGCGCTTCCCCCCATACCCAGGGCCTCCGGATCACTTCCGGTCCTGGGTCACGCGCTCCAGCTCCTGCGTGACAACCTCGGTTTCATCGCCTCGCTCCGCGCGAACTACGGCCCGCTCGTCGAGATCACCCTCCAGCCGGGGACGCGGACGGTCGTCGTCCAGGACCCGGCCCTGGTACGCACCATGCTCGTGGACCTCGGCCCGAGTCTCGACAAGGGCAGGTTCTTCGAGAAGATGGGCCAGCTGCTGGGCGACTCGGTCGTCACCGCCGCAGGCCGGCACCACGTCCGCAAGCGCCGCCTCTTGCAGTCCGCGTTCACTCCCGACGCGATCGCGCGGTACGTCGACACCATGCGCGAGGAGACGGCCGCCGCCGTCGGCGGCTGGCGGCGCGGCCGGGTGCTCGATGTGCACCGGGCGATGGTCGGGCTGTCGCTGGACGTGCTGGTCAAGACCGTCTTCTCGGGCACCCTCGACGAGACGGCGTTCCGCCGTCTGCGCCGCGACCTGTCGGTGGTGATGAGCGGCGTCGGGGTCCGCGTCATGCTGCCCGACTGGGTGGAACGCCTGCCGCTGCCGGCCAACCGTCGCTTCGACCGCGCCCGCGACGCCGTCCGCGCCACCGTGGGCCGGGCGGTCACCCGGCTCCGGGCCTCCGGGCACGACACCGGTGACATGCTGTCCCTGCTGCTGCGCGCCCGCGACGAGGACAGCGGCCGGCCGCTGACCGAGGATCAGATCTGCTCGGAGATACTGACGTTGGCCGTGGCCGGTACGGAGACCACCGCGTCGGTGCTCTCCTGGGCGCTGTACGAGCTGGCCCGTCGTCCGGAGGTCGAGGACCGTGTCCTGGCCGAACTGGCGGACGTCCTCGACGGCCGCGAGGTGACGTTCGAGGACCTGCCCCGCCTGCGTTACCTCACCCGGGTCGTCACCGAGACGCTGCGCCTGCACCACACCGGCTGGCTGGTCACCCGCCGTACCGTCACCGAGACCCGGCTCGGCCGGTGGGTGCTGCCCGCCGGCACCGAGCTGGCCTACTGCCAGCACGCCCTGCACCGGGATCCCGGTCTGTTCCCCGACCCGCTGCGGTTCGACCCGGACCGGTGGGACGACGGCTCCTCACCGGCGGGCTTCCTGCCCTTCGGCGCGGGCAAGCACAAGTGCATCGGCGACCGGTTCGCCCTCACGGAACTCCTCACCGCCCTGGCGACGATCGTCCGGGAGGTCCGCCTCACCCCCTTCCCCGGCCGGGTCGTCACTCCCGTGGCCGGGGCCACGGTGCGGCCGGGCAGGCTGCTGATGACCGTCCGGGCCCGCGAGAGCGTGGCCGGCGGCTGAGCGCGGGACGTCCGGGCCGGTCCGCGACGGGCCGGCCCGGACGTCTCGGGTGTGCCGGTCAGGCGAGGTCGAAGCGGTCGAGGTTCATGACCTTGTCCCAGGCCTGGACGAAGTCCCGCACGAACTTCTCCCTGGCGTCGTTGCTCGCGTAGACCTCGGCGAGCGCGCGCAGTTCGGAGTTGGAGCCGAAGACGAGGTCGGCGCGGGTGCCGGCCCACTTGACCTCGCCCGTGGCCGCGTCGCGGCCCTCGAACGTGGTCTGGTCCTCGGACGTCGCCTTCCACGTCGTGCCCATGTCGAGCAGGTTGACGAAGAAGTCGTTGGTCAGCGCGCCGGGTGTCGCGGTGAACACGCCCAGCGGGGACTGCTGGTGGGTGGCGCCCAGCACGCGCAGGCCGCCGACGAGCACCGTCATCTCGGGGGCGCTCAGGGTCAGCAGGTTGGCCCGGTCGAGGAGCAGGTACTCGGCCGGCAGGCGGTTGCCCTTGCCCAGGTAGTTGCGGAAGCCGTCGGCGGCCGGCTCCAGCGCGGCGAAGGACTCGACGTCGGTCTCGTCCTGCGATGCGTCCACGCGGCCCGGGGCGAAGGGCACCTCGATCTCGAAGCCGGCCTCCTTGGCGGCCCGCTCGACGCCGGCGCAGCCGGCCAGCACGATCAGGTCGGCCAGCGAGACCTGCTTGCCGCCGGTCTGCTCCGCGTTGAAGGACTGCTGGACGTTCTCCAGGGTGCGCAGCACCGTCGCGAGCAGGTCGGGGTTGTTGGCCTCCCAGTCGCGCTGCGGCTCGAGCCGGATGCGGCCGCCGTTGGCGCCGCCGCGCTTGTCGCTGCCGCGGAAGGAGGAGGCCGACGCCCACGCGGTGAACACGAGCTGGGACACGGTGAGGTCGGTGGCCAGGACCCGTGCCTTGAGGGTCTTGACGTCCTCGGCGTCGATGAGCTCGTACGTCCGCTCGGGCAGCGGATCCTGCCACAGCAGGGTCTCCTCCGGCACCTCCGGGCCGAGGTAGAGGGACTTCGGGCCCATGTCTCGGTGGGTCAGCTTGTACCAGGCGCGGGCGAAGGCGTCGGCGAACTGGTCGGGGTTCTCCAGGAAGCGGCGCGAGATCTGCTCGTAGACCGGGTCGAAGCGCAACGCCAGGTCGGTGGTCAGCATCTGCGGGGCGTGCTTCTTCGCCGGGTCGTGGGCGTCGGGCACGGTGCCCTCGCCGGCGCCGTTCCTGGGCCGCCACTGGTGGGCTCCCGCGGGGCTCTTCGTCAGCTCCCACTCGTAACCGAAGAGGATCTCGAAGAAGCTGTTGTCCCAGGTGGTGGGGGTGTTGGTCCACGTCACCTCGAGACCGCTGGTGATCGTGTCGCCACCCCTGCCGGTACCGAAGGTGCTCCGCCAGCCCAGGCCCTGCTCCTCCAGCGGCGCGGCCTCGGGGTCGGCCCCGACGTGGTCGGCCGGACCGGCGCCGTGGGTCTTGCCGAAGGTGTGGCCGCCCGCGATGAGGGCGACGGTCTCCTCGTCGTTCATCGCCATCCGGCGGAACGTCTCACGGATGTCGCGGGCCGCGGCGATCGGGTCCGGGTTGCCGTTGGGGCCCTCGGGGTTGACGTAGATGAGGCCCATCTGGACGGCGCCGAGCGGGTTCTCCAGCTCCCGTTCGCCGGTGTAGCGCCGGTCGTCGAGCCAGGTGGTCTCGGGGCCCCAGTACACGTCCTCCTCGGGCTCCCAGACGTCCTCGCGGCCGCCGGCGAAGCCGAAGGGCTCGAAGCCCATCGTCTCCAGGGCGACGTTGCCGGCGAGGATCATCAGGTCGGCCCAGGAGATGCTCTGGCCGTACTTCTTCTTCACCGGCCACAGCAGGCGGCGGGCCTTGTCGAGGTTGGCGTTGTCCGGCCAGCTGTTGAGCGGGGCGAACCGCTGCTGGCCGGCGCCGGCGCCGCCGCGGCCGTCGCTGATGCGGTAGGTGCCGGCGCTGTGCCAGGCCATGCGGACGACGAGCGGGCCGTAGTGGCCGAAGTCGGCCGGCCACCAGTCCTGGGAGGTGGTGAGCACCTCGGCGATGTCCCGCTTGACCGCGGGGAGGTCCAGCGCCTTGAACGCCTCGGCGTAGTCGAAGTCCTCACCGAGGGGGTTGGCCACGGCCGGGTTCTTGGCGAGGATCTTCAGATTGAGCCGGTCCGGCCACCACTGGTGGTTCCCGCCGCCCTGGGTCGGGTGTGCGGCACGCCCGTGCGCGACCGGGCAGCCACCCGCCTCCTCCGCCTTCGGTTCGGTGACGATCGCGTCGTGGTTCTCGGTCATGGCATTCCTTCCGGGCAAAATCCGAACGATGAGCAGATCTGCGCAGAATCGGCGCACGATGGTGGATCGCGCGGTTCAGGTGGTGGGGGCGGTGGAGCAGCCGGGGCACAGGCCCCAGTAGATGACCTCGGCCTCGTCGATCGAGAAGCCGCGGCCGTCGGACGCGGTCAGACAGGGGGCGTCGCCGGTGGCGCAGTCGACGTCGACGACGACGCCGCACGAGCGGCACACGAGGTGGTGGTGGTTGTCCCCGACGCGCCCCTCGAACCGTGCCGGACTCCCGGCCGGTTCGATGCGGCGCACGAGTCCCGCCCCGGTGAGCGCGTGCAGGGCCTCGTAGACGGCTTGGAGGGAGACGTGGCCTATGCGCTCGCGCACCGCCGAGGCTATGTCCTCGACACCGAGATGCCCGCCCTGACGGACGGTCTCGAGCAGCGCGACGCGGGCGGCGGTCGCCCGCAGGCCGGCACCGCGCAGTGCCTCCGCGGTCGTCGGCGGCCGGGATGCGGTCATGGGCAGAACCTACAGCTCCAGACGCGAATAATTCCAGAGAACGATTCATTCCAGTCTTGAGTCGCGTCCGGTACCGGTGGGTGTCCGGGAAGTGAGCAGGCAGCGGTGCGGCGTGGTGGATCGCTGCCATTGGCGCAGCGGCACCGCTTTGTGGTGAACCGGTAAGGCTGCATGTTCTCGGAACGGCGGGCCGTTGGCCCACCGGCCGACCCGGGGTCGGCCTGCCGGGTCAGGACGGCAGCCGCGTCTCCGTGCCGTCGTAGACGAGCAGGCCGTCCGGACGCAGACGGGCTCCGGGCGTCGGGGTGTGGGGCATGGTGCGCCCGTCGTGCATCAAGTGGCGGACCGGCGTGCCGCGGGACAGGACGGCGAAGTCGGCCACGAGGCGGCGGTGGCAGCGCCACCAGACCGTTTCGGCGCACATCACCGCGGTGCGTTCCCGCGCCGCCTGCCGCAACAGAGCGTCCATCGCCGAGACGAAGCCGGGGCTGCGGGTGTGAGCGGCGTAGCCCCGAAAGGAGGCGTTGCGCCAGACGGTGTCGGGCGAGTCGGGGGGTGCGGTACGGAAACCGCCCAGGTCCCGTTCCCAGCGGTAGGCGATGCCGGCCTCGGGCAGCCAGCGGGCGAGCCGCTGCCGGGCCATGTCGGGGTGGCGGCGACTGCCGGGAGCGGTCCTGATGTCCACGACCGCGGCGATCCCGGCGTCGCGCAGGAGCACGGCCAGGGTGCCGCGGTCGGCCGTGCCGTGACCGAAGGTGAAGAGCTCGGGGCCGGCGGGCGCGCCGCCACGCACTTCCACGTCACCAGTGTAGAGCCGGCGGCTTTTCTAAAACACACACCCATTGACCAAAGAAGGATTCGGCGCTTCTATAGTCGATGAACGTCAACCATAGAAGGAGGGCCGGACCATGACCTCCACCACCACCCACGACACCTCGGCCGGGCCCCGGCGGGCATCGCTCGCCGATCCCGGCTACCAGGCGTTCGTCATCCTGCGCACCGGTTTCACCGTGGCGCCGATCCTGTTCGGGCTCGACAAGTTCGCCAACCTGCTCGTCGACTGGCCCGCCTATCTCGCTCCGTGGATCGACGACCTCGTCCCCGGCAGCGCTCAGGCGGCCATGTACGCGGTGGGGGTCGTCGAGATCGCGGCCGGCGTCGTCGTCGGTCTGGCTCCCCGCCTCGGGGGCTGGCTGGTGGCCGGCTGGCTGGCCGGCATCATCGTCAACCTGCTCACGGCGCCCGGTCACTACGACATCGCGCTGCGCGACTTCGGCCTCCTCCTCGGCGCGGTCGCCCTGGCCCGGCTGGCCCAGGGCCACCACGTCCGCCGCAGGTGAACAGCGCCCCCGGCACCACCGGCGCAGGACCCGGGGCCGCCCCGGGTCCTCAGCGCAGCACGCGCAGCGCCCCGGGCAGGACCCTGGCCGTCACGGGAAGGACGGCGTCGACCTCGCCGTCGGCGCCGTAGGGGACCTCACGGTCGGCCGAGATGCGGACCTCCCGGCCCCTGAGGATCCCCACCTCGGGGCGGTCGACGTGGGCGCCGGTGCCGAGTTCGTTCATCAGGGTGAAGAACAGCCGCCGCGGCGCCTCGCGGATCATCACGATCTCCAGCAGGCCGTCGTCCACCCGGGCGGCGGGCGCGATGACGCGTCCGGAGCCGTAGTAGCCGGAGTTCGCCGCCACCACGGTGTAGCCGAGGTGCTCGTGCTCCACGCCGTCCACGGTGACCCGGTACCGCGCGGGCCGCCAGGTGGTGACGGCACGCAGTCCCCCGGCGTAGTAGGAGGCGGCGCCCCGCAGCAGCCGGGACCGGTTGGCGTGCCGGTTGGCGAGCGCGTCGACGCCCGCGTACACGCTGCCGAGGACGACCGTGCGGTCGTGGACGGCCGATTCGACCTCAATGGTGTCGACGGGGCTCGGTTCCCCGTGCAGCAGGATCCGGGCCAGGTCCGCCGGGTCGGTGGGCAGGTCGAGTGCGCGGGCGAAGTCGTTGCCGCGTCCGGCCGGCACCAGCCCGAGTGTCGCACCGGTCCCGCTGAGGGCGCCGCCGACGGCGCCCGCGATGCCGTCACCCCCGACCGCGAGCACCACGTGCCCCTGCCCGCCGGCCTCACGGGCGAGTTCCCCGGCGTGGGTCAGACTGCGGCTGTACTCGGTACGCAGCCCGGCCCCCGCCTCCCGCAACAGCCGGGCCACGACGAGCAGGGCGGCGGCGCCGGCGGCGCCGCCCGCGGTGGGGTTGACGACGGCGGTGAACTCTCGCATCGATGTGCCTCCGGGCGGGCCGACGGAATGGAGCGTACGGGCGGTGGGCGGCGTGGGGGAACAGCGCTGTGGACCGGCTGGGACGTGGTCGGCCGAGCCGGGCCGGGACGGGTGGGCCCGAGCCGGGCCGGGAGCGGCCGGCTCAGTCGGTGGGCAGCAGGACGCCGGGGTTGAGCAGCCCCTCCGGATCCAGGCACCGCTTGACCGCGCTCAGGGCCTGGATGCCCAGCGGGCCGACCTCCCTGACGTACCAGTCCCGGTGGTCGGTGCCGACGCCGTGGTGGTGGCTGATCGTGCCGCCCGCGGTGAGGATCGCCTCGTTGGCGGCGTGCTTGGCCCGCGTCCAGTGGGCCACCGGGTCGTCGCCCTGGGCCGAGACCACCGTGAAGTACAGCGAGGCGCCGTTCTCGTAGACGTGGGAGATGTGGCACATGACCAGGGGCGGGGTGCCGGCCTCGGTGAGGGTGCGGGTCAGCGCGTCGCGGACCGCAGCGCAGAGGTGCGGGACGCGGGACCAGTACGTGGCCGTCTCCAGCGTCTCGGCGAACGCCCCGGCGTCGAGGAGGGAGTCGCGCAGGTAAGGGGCCGAGTAGCGGCCGTGCGCCCAGCGCCGTCCCGCTTCCTCGCCGAGAGGCGTCCCGCCGCTGTCGCGCAGGACGGCCGCGGCCCTCTCACGTCGGTGGGCGACGTCCTCCTCGGTGCCCTCGTAGCCGGCGACGGCGGTGCATCCGGCGGGCTGCGGGGCGTCGGAGCCGATCGCGTCCGGCTGGGCGAGGCCGATCAGCGTCTCGGTCTCGTCGGACAGCCGCAGCACCGTGGGACGCGGCCCGTCCTGGGCGAGGCGGCGCAGGGCGGCGGCGCCCTGCTCGAAGGAGGCGAAGTGCCAGCCCTCGTAGACACGGGTCCGCGGCACGGGCCGGACGCGCACCGTCACCGAGGTGATGACACCGAAGGCCCCCTCGGATCCCAGGACGAGCTGGCGGAGGTCGGGCCCGGCGGCCGAGCGCGGGGCGCGGCCGGTGGCGAGGGTGCCCTCGGGGGTGGCGAGGGTGAGGGAGAGCACCATCTCGTCGAACCGGCCGTATCCGGCCGACGCCTGGCCACTGGAGCGGGTGGCGGCGAATCCGCCGATGGTGGCCCACTCGTAGGACTGGGGGAAGTGGCCGAGGGTGAAGCCGTGTTCGGCGAGCAGCGCCTCGGCCTCGGGGGCGCGCAGACCCGGCTCGAGGGTGGCGGTGCGGGAGACCGGATCCAGGTCGAGCAGCCGGTTCATGCGCCGCAGGTCCACCGCGACGAAGGCGCCCCGCCGTTCGGGAGCGAGTCCGCCGACGACGGAGGTACCGCCGCCGAACGGCACCACGGGCAGTCGGTGTTCGGCGCACACGCGCAGGACGGCCAGCACCTCGTCGTGCCCGGCGGGCAGTACGACGGCCGCCGGGACGTCGGTGACGTCACCGTGCCGCATCCTCAGCAGGTCGGGGGTGGACTTGCCGCGGGTGTGCCGGACCCGCGTCTCCGGGTCGGTGCGCACGTGCTCCTCGCCGCCCAGGGCGTCGGCCAGGGCCCGGCGTGCGTCGGGCGCGAGATCCGGCTCGGGGACGGCCAGGTCCTCCAGGGCGACCGGCGCGCTCTCGCGGGGCTTGACGCCGAGCAGGTCGCGCAGCAGCCCGATCACCGTCTCGGGCAGCGGCGTGGCCCTGGCCGGGTCGCCCCAGCCACTCCACAGCATGTCCATGACTGTCGTCCTCACGGTTGTTGGGGGGCGATGCCGTCGCGCGACGGCCTCATGGGCGTTACACTGTGACACATGACGCCTATTCGTCACAACAGCTCGGACAACGACGCCGTGCTGGACGCCGTGCGCGACTGCGTGCTGGCCGTCGGCGTGCGCCGCACCACGCTGACCGACGTGGCCCGTCGCGCGCGGGTCTCGCGGATGACGCTGTACCGGCGCTGGCCCGATGTGCGCTCCCTGGTCGGGGACCTGATGACCCGTGAGTGGGTTGACGTGGCCACCGGCGCCATGCCCGAGCCGCGGGCCGGGGTGCACACGCGCGGCCGGCTGGTCGAGGGGCTGGTGGCGGGCGTGCGAGCGTTCGGCGGGCATCCACTCTTCCGGAAGATCGTCGACGTCGATCCCGAGCTGCTGCTCCCCTACGTGCTGGACCGCCGCGGCGCGAGCCAGGAGGCCCTGCTGGGACTGCTGGCCGGCGCCCTGCGCGAGGGGCACGCCGACGGCTCGGTGCGCGTCGGCCATCCCGAACGGCAGGCCCGGTCCGTCCTGCTGCTTGTCCAGTCCTTCGCCCTGTCGCTGCGGACCATGACCGACCCGGACGACCCCGAGCTGACCTGCGAGTCCTTCCTCGCCGAGCTGCGCGACATCCTGGAGAGGACCCTCACGCCATGAACTCCCCCAGCGGTCCGGCCACCACGGGCTCCGCCCCCTCCTCCCTGTCCGCCGCACGGCGCGCCCGTGAACTGACCGAGAGCGTGGGCGGACCCGTCGTCGACGTCCTGGTCGTCGGTCTCGGTGCCACGGGTGCCGGGGCGGCGCTGGACGCCGCCGCCCGCGGCCTGAGCGTGGTGGCCGTGGACGCCCACGACCTGGCCTTCGGCACCTCCCGCTTCAGCAGCAAGCTCATCCACGGCGGGCTGCGCTACCTCGCCTCCGCCCAGCTCGACGTCGCCCACGAGAGCGCGGTGGAGCGCGGGGTGCTGATGGAGCGCACCGCACCGCACCTGGTGGGCGCGCAGCCGTTCGTGCTGCCCCTGACCCCCCTCGTCCCGCGCGGTCAGGCCGCGCTGGCCCGGGCGGGCTTCCGGGCCGGGGACGCCCTGCGCCTGGCCGCCCGCACCCCCCGGGCCACGCTGCCCCCGCCGCGACGGCTGTCCGCGGTGGAGACCCGCCACCTCGCCCCCGCCCTGCGCGGCGACGGCCTGCGGGGCGGCCTGCTGTCCTGGGACGGCCGGCTCACCGACGACGCCCGGCTGGTGACCGCCCTCGCCCGCACCGCTGCCGCCCACGGCGCACGAATCCTGACCCGCGTACGGGCCCTCGCCCTGACCGCGTCCGGAGCCACCGTCCGGGACGAACTCACCGGCGAGACGGGCGGGATACGTGCCCGCGCGGTCGTCAACGCGTCCGGTGTCTGGGCGGACGGCCTGGTCGACGGCATCCGGATCCGTCCCTCGCGCGGGACCCACCTCGTGCTCCGCCCCGAGAGCCTCGGCCCCCTCCCCGCGGGCCTGCACATACCGATCCCCGGGGAGAGCAACCGCTTCGTGCTCGTGCTGCCCCAGGACGACGGCCGGGTCTACGTCGGGCTCACCGACGAGCCGGTGGACGGGGACATCCCCGACGTCCCCCAGGCGCCCGAGACGGACATCGGCTTCCTCCTCGACGTCCTGGGTTCGGTGCTGGACGTGCCGGTCCGCCGCGACGACGTCGTCGGGGCCTTCGCCGGACTGCGGCCCCTGCTGGACACGTCGGCGGCCGGATCCGGCGCGGCGCCGAGGACCTCCGACATCTCCCGCCGGCACGCGGTCCTCACCTCGGGCGACGGGGTCGTCACCGTCGTCGGCGGCAAGCTCACCACCTACCGCCGCATGGCCGAGGACGCCGTGGACACCGCCGTCCGTGTCCGCGGCCTGCCGGCCGGGCCGTCCCGTACGTCGACCCTGCCGCTCGTGGGAGCGGCGCCGCGGCGCGTGCTCGCCGCGGTGTCCGCACCGCGTCGGCTGGTGCGGCGCTACGGGACCGAGGCGGCGGCCGTCCACGAGCTCGGGACGCGCGACCCACGGCTGGGCGAACCGGTCCTGCCCGGACATCCCGTCACCGGAGCGGAACTGCTGTGGGCCGTGCGGCACGAGGGCGCGCTCGACGAGAGCGACCTGCTGGACCGCCGCACCCGCATTGGACTCGTCCCGGCCGACCGGGCGGTGGCCCTGGACCCGGTGCGCGACCTGCTGGCCGCCCACGCGGCGGGACGGGGCTGAGCCGGCGGCGGGGACGGCGGGCGGCCCCCGCCCGGCCGGTGCGGGCGGGGGCGGAACCGGCCGGTCAGCCGCTGTGGACGCCGACCTCGCGGAGCGAGTATCCCCAGTCGGTCCCCCGGTCCAGCATCTGCACGCGCACGTACCGGGCGGGTACGGCGGTGAACCGGGCGGTGTCCAGGCCGCCGTCACCGGCGGTGGTGGACCAGGCGGTACGCCAGTTCGTGCCGTCGGCGGACAGGTCCACGCGGTACGAGCGGCCGTAGGCACGCTCCCAGTCGAGCGTCACGCGTCCGACCCGGTGCGTCTGCCCCAGATCGATCCGCAGCCACTGGTCGTCGCTCCAGCCGCTGGCCCACCGGGTGTCCGGCCTGCCGTCCACGGCCCGGCCCGGGCCGTAGCCGGTGAACGGGTTCCACTCGACCGAACTGGCCGTGGCCTGCGCGCCGGCGGCTTGGTTCACGTCCGCACGGTGGTTCTCCGAGGCTGCCCAGGTGTCCAGGTAGGACTCGGCGCCCCGGAAGAGGTCGTCCACCACGTCCTGTCCGCCCACGCGCCGGATGTCCTCGATCCAGTCGGGGACCAGGCCGTAGTGCGCCGCACCGTCGGTGTTCAGGTCCCAGGTGCGCAGGCCGGTGGTCTGCCGGTCGATGACCGAGCCCCCGTCGACGCTGCGGAAGGGATAGGTGACGGGGTGGGCGGCGTCCGCGCCGCGCGGGGCGGGCCAGCCGCCGACGCCGTTCATGTCCGTGCCGTAGCCGTAGCCGACGCCGTACTTGTCGCGCACCGCCTCCGTGCGCCTCGCCTCGCCGACGAAGCCCTCCGAGCCGTGCATGTACTGGGCGATGAACCCGCCCAGACCGTAGACGCGCTCGGTCCAGTTCAGGTCCATCCAGCTGTGCGAGGAGAGCACACCCGGGTACCGCTCGGCCTCGAAGAGGTCGAGCACGCGACCGGTGGCCCTGACGCTCATGTGATCGATCTCGAGCATCATGTTGCGCTTCATCATGCCGCGCACGGCGTACTCACCGAGGTCGGTGAGCCCGCGGACGTTGCACCGGGCGTCCGCCGCGTACGAGGGCACCTCCACGCCGGCCGGGAGCCGCTTCTCCGCCTCCGGTGCGGAGGCCAGACCGATGGGGTTGTCGTGCTGGGGGCCCGTGCACTTCTCCGTGCGCCAGAACGTGCCGGTGGACAGGAACTGGCCGACGTTGATGGCGGTGCCGAGCGCCCCCTCGTCGAAGCGAACGCCGCACAGCGCGTTGTCGAACTTGTGGCACAGGAACATGCTGCGCACACCGAGCGCGTGCAACTCGTCCAAGCCGGCGTCGATGTCCTCCTCGTCGCACTGCGGGACGTCCAGGACCTGCTTGCATCCGAACGGTTCGGAGGTCTCCACGCCCAGGACGACAGCGAGCCTGCCCTGCTCGACGACCCGGCGGGCCTGCGCGCTGTCGGTGACGATCCGGAACCAGCCCTTGCCGGGGCCGCCGTACATGCGGTCGACGTAGTCCTGCATGTCGTAGGTCAGCTTCGCCTGCAACCGGATCGACGTCATCTCGTCGCAGCTGCGGTCCTTGAAGAAGTACACGGAGCAGATCACGCCGTTGGTGACGAGGTCGTTGACCAGGACGCGCTGGCCGCCGCGCCAGGCGCGCTCGATCCAGGCGTAGTAGTTCTGCTGGTGGGTGAGGGAGTCGTGCGCGGGCCAGTCCGCGAAGGTGGGCCAGCCGACCGGGTCGTGCTTGCCGTCACCGCCGTTGGTGAGGAAGTCGAAGACGGCCAGGGAGCCGTCGGGGTAGTGCTCGGGGCAGTCCTTGAGCGCGTCGGCGATACCCTTCTCGGAGAACGCCTTGCCGCAGATGAGCCGCCCGCCGAAGGCCTCGTTGGACATGATGTGGTTGTGCGCGTCGACGAAACCGCGCACCTCTCCGCGGGAGTTCGTGCCCCGGAACGGCTCGCCGGTCACATTGATCCCCGAATCCGGCGCGGGCCGTGCGCTAGGTGTCCACCAGTCGTCGGCCGCCGAACTGGGCGTGGGTCCGAGGGCCGTGGCCAGCACCAGCAGGAGCAGCGAGACGACCGCGGCGGGCCGGCGGCGTCCGCGGTGCGGTCGGTTCGGGCGTCGAGTCATGGTCACTGCCCACGTCCCTCCGTCGGCGGGTGCCGGTCGGTGAACCGGAACGTCCGGATCGCGGACGTTCGATTGTCATGACCGGTGCAAGACATGGGCCGAGGATCCCCGGGGCCGAATACCGCGTCAAGAGCCCCCGGCCACCTGCCCGCCGGCCTTCGCCGAACCCGTCCCTTCGTGCGCGCGTCGCCGCTCCCGCTTGTCTCCCGGGTGACAACGGGCCGGCGCCCGCCGGGCGCCCCCTGGGGCACCACGTCCCCCTCAGGGGGCGACCGCCCGGCCCTGGCCCCGGCGAGAACTGAGCTGCCGCCACAGGCGCCTGCAACCACCGACCGAGGCCGGACGGCTGCGCCTGGCACGATGGGTGGTCGAGGGCGGCCGGCCCCTTCGCCGGGCCCGCCGAACGCTGTCCGGTCCACCCGCGCCACCGCCCCGCGGCGGGCCGACCGCCACCGGCAGCGGCCGCCGGCACGGCCGTCCGCTCCAGCCCCGCACCGCCCTGCGCTCCAGCCCCGCACCCCCCTGCGCCTGCGGCCTCCACGCCGGATCAGCTGGCCCGCCCTCCCCTTGTCCGACTATCATCCTTGGAACATCACTTGAGGTAGATTGACCACTTTGACCCGATATGAACTACCCAGAGTGACTGCCGCGCCTGAGTGAGTGATCCATGTCCCGCATCGGCTCCACGGACGACGGCGACGAGCTGCTGGCCAGGCTCGGGCGGCTGACGGCCCAGGCCCGCGCGCAGGCAGAGGTGCAGCGCTCCCGGGTCGAACTGGCCGTGGCCCTGCAACGCGGCATGCTGCCGCGCCACCTGCCCATGGCCCGCCGGCTGCGGCTGGCCGTGCGGTACGCGCCCGCCTACCAGGGACTCAACGTGGGCGGCGACTGGTACGACGCGTTCCGCATGCCCGACGGCCGGATCGGGCTGTCCATCGGCGACGTGCAGGGGCACAACATCGAGGCGGCGGCGTTCATGGGGCAGGTCCGGGTAGCGGTGCGGGCACTCGCCTCGGTCACCGGCGAGCCGGGAGAGCTCCTCGCCCTCACCAATGACCTGCTGCTGTCCCTGGGCTCCGACCTCTTCGCCACCAGCACGTTCATGCGGCTCGACCCGGCGACCGGGGAGCTGGAGAGCGCACGGGCCGGGCACCTGCCGTGTGTCTGGGCCACCCCGGACGGCCGCTGCGGGATCACCGAGGACGAGGGGGGACCGCCGCTCGGCGTCCAGCCGGGCATGAGCTACCCGGTGACCCGGTACCGGCTCGCCGAGGGCGCCGTGTTCGTGATGGTCACGGACGGTGTCGTGGAGGGCCCGTCGATGCACCTGGACGAGGGGCTCGACCAGGTGGTGCGGCTCGCGGGCGGCGCGGCCGTGGCGGGGACGGGGGCGGACGCGCTCGCCGCCGCGGTCATCAAGGGCGCCGAGCGGGTGGGGCACGAGGACGACGCGGCCGTCCTCGTCATCGGCCACGACGGCACGGACACCGGCTCGGACGGCCATGGCTCGGGGAGCCCGGCGGAGGACCCCGCCCCGGTCTCACCCGACGGCCGGCCGGACGCTCAGCCATAGGGCCGCAGCTTCGCCTCCCTCGCCTCGCCGACGGGACGGCACCGGTGTGTGATGACTGGTGTGGTGGCTAGCCAGGATCTTCGTGCACCGGCCCTCTTCGCGCTGCGGACGCTGGCGGTCGCCCTGTCCTACTACGCGGCGGGGCGGCTGGGCCTGCTGCGGGATCTGGTGGTCGCGGGCTCGGTGGTCTCACCCATCTGGCCGCCCACGGGCGTGGCCCTCGCCTGCCTGCTGCTCTTCGGTCTGCGCCAATGGCCGGGCATCGCGCTGGGTGCCCTCTTCGTCATCATGTCCCTCACCTCCCCCCGGCTGTCCTCGCTCGGCGTCCTGGTCGGCAACACCGCAGCGCCCGTCTCCGGCTTCCTGCTGCTGCGCCGGGTCGGCTTCCGCACCGACCTCTCCCGCTTGCGGGACGGTCTTGCCCTGGTGTTCCTGGGGGCGCTCACGGCCATGCTGATCAGCTCCACCATCGGCACCGTCATGCTGGCCGTCACCGACAAGCTCCCCGCGCGCAGCTTCTGGGCGGTATGGCTGGCCTGGTGGGTGGGGGACGCGATGGGCGTGCTCATCGTCACGCCGGTGCTGCTCCTGGCCCGCCGCGCGCACGAGCGTCTGCGCTGGTCCCGGTGGAAGGAGGCCGCGGGTCTCGCGGTCATCGCGGGGTGCCTCGTCCCGCTGTCCACGCACAGCAGGGCGAGTCTGCAGTTCCTCGTCTACCCGCTGCTGATCTGGGCGGCTCTGCGGTTCCGGCTGGCGGGGAGCCTGCTGTGCGCGCTGTTCGCCTCCGTCCTGGCCACCGTGGCCGCGACCGACCGGGTGGGCCCCTTCCAGGACCTGTCCGGCGTGGAGGTGATGATCAGCCTCCAGGCGTTCAACGGCGCCCTGGCGCTCACCGCCCTGCTGCTGTCGGCGGTGATCACCGAGCAGCACAACACCCGGCGCTCCGTGGAACGCGCCTGCCAGGAACTCGTCGAGGTGCTGGAGCACCTGACCGCGGGGGAAGCCCCGCCCGGCCGGCCCCCTCGGGACGACGCCGGTCGCCGGAGCGAGGACCAGACGGACGACGGCGGGGTGCCGAATGCCCCGTACCGCCCCTGACCCGCTCCCCTCCCCGGCGCCCCTCACCGCCTGACCTGGTGCCCGTCGGCATGCGCGGGCGAACGCGGGGCACAAGGAGGATCCGGAACGGGGAGGTATTCATGACGACGACGACGGAACCCGCGCGGCGATCGGAACTCGGGACGTGCCGTTGCTGCGACGACGACACCCCCGCGGTCGAGCAGGAGGAACCGCCGGAGACCCCGCGGGAACGCGTCAACCGCAGGTGGAACGAGATCATGCAGGAAACCCGCGTCGCCCAGACCGGCGTGCAGATCCTCTTCGGCTTCCTGCTGAGCGTGGCCTTCACCCCCCATTTCAGGGACCTGGGCACCTTCGACCACACCGTCTACGTCCTCACCGTGGTGCTGGGGGCGTCGGCCACGGCCTCGCTGATCGCACCGGTGTCGATCCACCGCTTCCTGTCGGGGCAGCGGATGAAGGACGAGATGGTGGAGGTCGCGCACCGGCTGATGATGTGCGGCATGGTGCTGATGGCTCTGACGATCGGCTGCACCCTGCTGCTCATCCTGCACGTCGTCGTCCCCGGCCTCCTCGCCGAACTGCTCGTCGGCGCGGTGATGCTCTGGTTCGGCCTGTCCTGGTACGCCCTTCCGCTGTGGCTGCGCCGCCGCTCCAACCGGCGCGCGGAACGCCGGGCGGCCCGATGACGGGGACGGACGACACGGACCTGTCGGCCCGGCGCAGGCAACGGCTGCGAAGACGTCTGGAGCGGCTGATCGGCATCGCGGCCACCGAGGGCAACGAACTCGTGCCGTTGCGCAACGGCGACGCGATCTTCCCCGCCATGCTCGAGTCCATCAGGAACGCCGAGCACACCGTGGACATGATGACGTTCGTCTACTGGCGCGGTGATGTCGCCCAGGAGTTCGCGCAGGCGCTCGCCGAGCGGGCCCGGGCCGGGCTGCGGGTGCGACTGCTGCTCGACGGGTTCGGGGCCATGGAGATCGAGCAGGACCTCCTCGACGCCATGGACGCCGCCGGGGTGCAGGTCGTCTGGTTCAGGAAGCCCGTCCGGCTGTCGCCGCTGAAGCAGAACCACCGCTGCCACCGCAAGGTCCTCGTCGTCGACGAGCACACCGCGTTCACGGGCGGGGTCGGCATAGCCGAGGAGTGGTGCGGCGACGCCCGGCACCCCGGCGAGTGGCGCGACACGCACGTGCGGGTGCGCGGTCCCGCCGTCGACGGCATCGCCGCGGCCTTCGCCCAGAACTGGGCCGAGTGCCACGACACGCTGTACGACGAGCGCGACCGCTTCACCGAGCACGAGCAGCCCGGCCGTGCCACCGTACAGGTGGTGCGGGGCTCGGCCGGATTCGGCTGGCAGGACATGCAGACGCTGATCCGCGTCGTGCTGACCTCCGCCGAGGAGCGCATCCGGCTGTCCACCGCCTACTTCGCGCCCGATCCGTACTTCGTCGGGTTGCTCGCGGACGCCGCACGGCGGGGCGTGAAGGTGGAGATCCTGCTGCCGGGGCCGTACACCGACCAGCGGGCCTGCCGGATCGCCGGGCAGCAGCACTACGAGACACTGCTCGACGCGGGCGTCGAGATCGGCGAGTACCAGCCGACGATGCTGCACACGAAGATCGTCACGGTGGACGGTGTGGCCTCCCTGATCGGCTCGACCAACTTCAACCGGCGGTCTCTGGAGCACGACGAGGAGGTCATGCTGGCCGTCCTCGACGAGGAGTTCACGGCCGCCCTCGACCGTGACTTCGACGAGGACCGCCTGCTGTGCGCTCCCGTGGACCCCGCCCGCTGGCGACGCCGCCGCCTCACCCTACGGCTGCGCGAGGCGGCCGTGACGCCCTTGCGCCGGTTCCTCTAGGACTCGGCATCCGCCTGCGCCGGGGCCGCAACATCGGGCTCGCCGTGCACCTTCTGGGTGAGCAGCCGCTGGACACCGGGGTCGGCTTCGGCCACTACCCGTACCGGCACGCGGGAGGCGGACCGCCCGCACCGGCACGCGGGAGGCGGACCGCCTGATGCCTGACGGCGGTGGCGGGCCCCTCCCCCGCTCCCGACTCGACGGGCCGTCAGGGCCCGCCCGTCACCTGAGCAGTGACTGGGCGTCTCCCATGACGACCACGGGGTGCAGACCGGGGTCGAGCCCACGCAGCAGTTCCCTCATGTGCCGCCGGTCCAGGCTCACGCACCCCTCGGTGGGGCCGTGGTGGTCCACGTGCAACCAGATGCCGCCGCCCCGGTCCGCGCCGAGCGGGCGCGTGCCGTCGAGCGGGGAGGTGCCCGGCACCCGGTTGTAGTCGATCGCCACGACGTAGTCGAAGGACCCGGCGAGCGGTTCCCCCTCGAAGCCGGTGCCGGTGATGGTGAATCCCGACGAGTGGTCGTACGGCAGCCGGGTGCCGGGGTCGGGCAGCAGTCCCCCGGCGTCGCTGAGCGTGAACACTCCTACGGGTGAACGGAGATCCCCCAGACGGTGTTCGTCGGTCCAGCCCTTCCGGGCGTTGCGGGCGGGCCATCGCGGGCCCTCCCGCCACCCGGACGCGGTGCGCCGGTACAGCACGGCCTCGGAGCGGTTGGCGTCCCTGGCCCGGCCGGTCACCACGAGGACCTGGTGGGTGTCGACCGGGATCCAGGCCAGCGTGCGCGGGCCGAGGCCGGGGATCGGGGCGGGCGCGCTCGGCTCCGCCGGGGTGTCGGCCCTGCCCTGTGCGGTGCCGGCCGTGCCGGACGGGCCCTGCGCCGGGGCCGCTGCCGTAGTGTGCCGCGCCGTGCCGTCAGTGGTCGTCCCGCATCCGGTGAGGACGGCCACCGTCAGCACCAGGGCGACGGCCGGCACGCGCAGACCCCGTCGGTACGGGCATTCGCTCGATGAAGCCATGCGGTAAGCGTGTAGCCGACCCGCCGGGAACCCGTCGGTTTCCGGCGCGAGTCGGTCAACGTCCCCCATCTGCCCACTCAGTGCATGGTGGGAAGCGCTTCCTCGGTCCGGCCGTACCATGGCTGGCCACCGGCAAGCAGGAAAGGGGCGTCACCATGTCCGAAGGCACGACGGCCGCCACGGATCTCACCTCGCAGTACACCGCCCAGGTGGCCGACGACCTGGAGCGCAACGTCAAGGAACAGGAGCGCGTCTCCGCAGAGATCACCGAGCTCCAGCGTCAACTGGCCGTACTGCAGCACGACCACACCGTTCTGGTGAACATGCAGCAGGCGCTGGGTCTCACGCCGGCGCCCGCCGAGCCCGCCGGCACGCCGGAGGACGACTCGGTGTCCGAGAGCGCGACCGTCCCGGCGCCGCGCGGAGACAGTGGCGCCAAGTCGGGTGCGGGCAAGCAGAAGCGCGGCCGGAAGACGGCGACCTCGGCGCGCTCCACGGCCCGGAAGCCGACGGCCCGCAGGACGGCGGGCGGACGGTCGGGGGAGAAGCCGTCCGCGGAGAAGCCGTCCGCGGACAAGTCGTCGCCGGAAGGGACCAGGGGCGTCGGGGGCCGAGCGGCGAAGCCGGAGGCGGCCGGGACGCAGAGCCAGAAGGTGGAGGGGCCCACGCTGGTCGACCTCGTCCGCCGGCACCTGACCGAGCAGAGCGAACCCCGCTCCGCGGCGGAGGTCGCCACCGCACTCGGACAGGCCCACTCGGGGCGCACCTTCAAGACCACCGTCGTGCGCAGCACCCTGGAGGGTCTCGTCGCCCGCAACCAGGCCCAGCGCACCAAGCAGGGCTCGTCGGTGTTCTACACGGCTCCCGACGGCACCGAGCGGTCCCCGGAGAACGAGGAGGCGACTCAGTCCTGACGCCGGCTCGGCTCCGCGGACGCGTGCGCGGGCTGGATCCGCAGCCCGGGGCGGCGGCGGTGGACGGTCAGGTAGGTCATTCCGTCGTCGCCGGCGGCGAGGCCACGCGTGGAGCCGTGCGGGAGCCAGGTCAGGCTGCCCCGGTGGAGCGGGTGCGTGCCGTCGGGGGCGGTCAGGGTGCCGTGCCCGGCGAGGACGAGCAGCACGACGTCGAGGTCGGGCTCGCGGTGGGTGTCGACACGCCGACCCGGCGGGATGCGCACCACGTTGGCGTCGAGTTGGCGGCCGGGCTCCTCGAGTCGCCACAGGGCACCTGCGGGCGCGTCGGCCAGTGCCGCGAGTGCGTCCGTGTCGCACAGGACGCGCGGAAGCGGGGCGTCGCCGTCGGCCGCCGCCGGGAAAATGGCGCCGTCTTCTGCCGTCATCGGGTGTCACCGTCCCCAGTCCACGGGCCCGCCGGTCGCGGACCGGCCGGCGAGGGACGGAATCCACTGCACCGCCCTCCGAACGGGAAACTAACAGACCCGGCCCGCGCGGTCCGCCGTCCCTGGCGGGGTGCTCAGCTGCCCCGGCGAGATCCGTGCGCCCCGGGCGGCACGTGCCGTGCGCGGCACCGGCGGTCACGGCCCGGCCGAGGGGGTGCGCACCTGTGCTTCGCCGGCCTCCGGGGGGCGGGCGGTTCGCCGCCGGCCTCGTCGGACGGGTGAGCGCCGTGATCGGCGCCGCCGTTGCGTCGGCAGGAGTGCTCTGACCGGCGCGTCGCATCGGCGCGAGGCGCCCCGCGATCGCGGCTGTCTCCGCGGCGGTGGCGTCCTGCACGATACGTCGGCCCTCCACCGTCACCGGCAGCAGCGTCTCGCAGCGGCCGACGGGGAGTGGGCCCGGTCGGCGAACCGGCCGCGATCAGCCGGTCGACCACGCGCATCGCGGTCGGCCGTACGCATCGCAGTGGTCGACCGTGCGCGTCGCGCCGCACGGGGCGGCGGCGAGCTGCTCGGCGAACGCGACCAGGGTGGTGCGCCGCGGCCGGAGAACGCCACCGGCATCCGGAAGCGCCGGCGTCGTACCGCGGTCCTCCACGGCGGCCACGACCGCGCCGGAACGGCCATCAGCTGTCGCGACGCGGCCGGCACCGCACGGGGTCACCTCGTCGCCGTCGTCCCCGGCTCCGAGCGGGTTCTCTCACGCCCGGGCGCGTGTCCGTCGTGCCGCGCCCGTCGCACCGGGTCCGCGCGGCGCCCCGGACCGAGGGTCCGGGGCGCCGGTCCGCGGCAGCCGCTTCCCTGGTGTGCCGCGGCGTCGGTGACGGCACCAGAGTGGCACGGGCGGGTGGTGTGGCGCAGGAAACCGGGCTGTCGCGGGCCGTGCGCGGGGGCGCTCACCGCGGGCCGGGGACGCCGTGCGGGACCGGCCGGGGCACTGGTCCAACGGATTTGCGCTGTGCCATCATCCTGGCGGGTGCCTGCCGGGAGTGAGCCGTGATCGTCGTCGGCTCCCTCCCGCACACGGGAGGGAAACGACGGACGTGACCGCGCAGTGGCCGGACGACGGCGGTACGCCTCAGGGGCGGGACGGCTCGCCGTCCGTGCCGGACGATGTCTGGCAGCTTTTCCTCGGGGACACCGAGCACGCCATCCGGGCCTCCGCGCCCAGGGAACCCTCCGCGCACCAGCGGGCCCGGGGTGCGCTGCCGCAGGCGCCGCGCACGGGCGGCGGCGACCGCGACGACCGCGCGGAGCGGGACCACGCCGTCGACGCGGTCGGTGACCTGTGGCGCCCGGACGACCCGTGGGAGGGCCCGTCCTGGCGCGAGCTCGACGCCCGTGCCCGGCTGCGGCGGGTCGGCCGCGTGGCCGGCACGGCCGCCGCGATCGCCCTGGCCCTCGGCGCCTGGTCCCAGTTGTCGACCGGCGCGGGGACGCGTGACGAGGGGCCCGCCGGCACCGTTCTCCAGCAGTCGGAGGAGGCACCGGCCGAGTTGCCCACGGCCACGTCCGTCCCCTCCGGCCCCGCCTCCCCCGAACCGTCCGCGTCCGAAGTGCGGGCGGGCTGAGGGCCCTTCGGCCGGGACCGGCCGCACGGTCCGTGCCCGCGCAATGAGCCCGGCCGCAGGGGTTCTGTCCGGGTCGGCCGCGAGCGCGGGGCGACCCGGGGTCGTCCGCCCACGGGGTCCCCGTCAGCCTCCGAGCGCCGACAGGACGACGCCCTTGGCCTCCTCCTGCACCCGGCGCAGGTGGTCGGGGCCCTGGAAGGACTCGGCGTAGATCTTGTAGACGTCCTCGGTGCCGGAGGGCCGGGCGGCGAACCAGGCGCTGGCCGTGGTCACCTTGATGCCGCCGATGGGCGCGCCGTTGCCCGGGGCCTCGGTGAGCACCCCGGTGACCGGCTCCCCCGCGAGGGTGTCGGCGGTGACCTGAGCGGGCGAGAGCTTCGCGAGGCGGGCCTTCTCCTCCCGGGTGGCCGGGGCGTCGATCCGCTCGTAGGCGGGCTCGCCGAAGCGGGAGGTGAGCGTGGCGTAGTGCTCCGAAGGCGTCCTTCCGGTGACCGCGGTGATCTCGGAGGCGAGCAGCGCCAAAATGATGCCGTCCTTGTCGGTGGTCCACACCGAGCCGTCCCGGCGCAGGAAGGAGGCCCCGGCCGACTCCTCACCGCCGAAGCCGAGCGAACCGTCGACCAGGCCGTCCACGAACCACTTGAAGCCGACCGGCACCTCGACCAGTGCGCGGTCGAGGTCGGCGGCGACCCGGTCGATCATCGCGGAGGACACCAGCGTCTTGCCGACGCCCGCCGCGGCGGGCCACTGCTCGCGGTGGGCGTAGAGGTAGCCGATCGCGGTGGCGAGGTAGTGGTTTGGATTCATCAGGCCGGCGTCCGGGGTGACGATGCCGTGTCGGTCGGCGTCGGCGTCGTTGCCGGTGGCGATGTCGAAGCGGTCGCGCTGCCCGATCAGGGAGGCCATGGCGTGGGGCGAGGAGCAGTCCATGCGGATCCTGCCGTCCCAGTCCAGGGTCATGAACCGCCAGGTGGGGTCGGTGAGCGGGTTGACCACGGTGAGGTCGAGGCGGTGCTCTTCGGCGATCCTGCCCCAGTAGGCGACGGAGGCGCCGCCCAGCGGGTCGGCGCCGATGCGCACGCCGGCCGCGCGGATCGCGTCCAGGTCCAGCACGCTCGGCAGGTCGGCGACGTACGTGCCGAGGAAGTCGTGGCGGCCGGTGCCGGGGGCGGCGAGGGCGCGGGCGTACGGGATGCGGCGTACGTCCTTCAGGCCGGCCCGGATGATGTCGTTGGCCCGGTCCTGGATCCAGGTGGTCGCCTCGGAGCCGGCGGGGCCGCCGCTCGGCGGGTTGTACTTGAACCCCCCGTCCGCGGGTGGGTTGTGGGAGGGGGTCACCACGACGCCGTCCGCCAGACCGGTGGCGCGGCCCCGGTTGTGGGTGAGGATGGCGTGCGAGACCGCCGGGGTGGGGGTGTAGCCGTCGGCGGCGTCGATCAGCACGGTGACGCCGTTGGCCGCGAACACCTCCAGGGCGGTGACCCGGGCGGGCTCGGACAGGGCATGGGTGTCGGCGCCGAGGAAGAGCGGGCCGTCGGTGCCCTGCTCGGCGCGGTACTCGCAGATCGCCTGGCTGGTGGCGGCGATGTGGTCGTCGTTGAAGGCGCCCACCAGGGACGAGCCGCGGTGTCCCGACGTCCCGAACGCGACGCGCTGTGCGGCATCCTCCGGGTCCGGTCGCACCGCGTAGTACGCCGTGACCAGCCGGGCGACGTCGACGAGGTCTTCGGGGCCGGCCGGACCGCCCGCTCGCTCGTGCTGCATGTGCCCACTCCTCCGCATGGGTTGAATCTTCGCCTGCGGAGACATCTTTCCTCTTCGGGACGGCACCGCGCGAGTGGGGTCCCGGCCGGTGCTCGCGCAGCGGCCGCGGTCACCGGCCCGGGTCACGGCCGACGCGGTGCGCCGGGTACGGGAAGGGCCGCGGCCCTGAGCCGGGCGGCCGGGCCCCGGTCAGGGGCGACGCGACGCGAAACGCGCGCGGGACCGGCCCGGGGCGGCCCGGTCCGGTCCCACGGGTCAGATGCGGCCGCCGGTGATCCGGGTGAGGGGGCCGTGGGTGCGGCGTTCCGCGCGGCGGCCGACCGCGTAGGAGGCGGCGCTCAGGACGGTGAGGCCCGCGGCGGCGCCCGCGGCGACCAGCTTGCGGTTGACGATGACCGTCCAGGCCGTCTTGGCGCCGGCGGCGACCTGACCGGACGTGGCGACGACCGCGCGGCGGCCCGCCTCGACGCCCTTGGCCGCGGTCTGCACGGCTCCTCCGGCCGCCGCGGCCGCGCGCCCGGCCCCGGAGCCGACCGCTGACGTGGCATCATCCGCCTTGGCGGCGGCGCTCGTCGCGGCCTGCCCGGCGGGAGCGGTCGCCTTGTCCGCGGCCTGCCGCGCCTTCGCGGCCGTGGACCGCGCGGATGCGTTCTTCTGCTGCGTGGTCTTGTTCTGTTCGCTCATGGACACCGCCTTGCCCCGGCCCGCCGGGGCAAACACGGTGCGCGCCCCCGAGCTACCCGGCCCGCGCCGGGATCCGCTCCAGCACGCCGCCCGCGAACACGTCGTACAGCGGCAGGGTTTCGAGGTGGACGTAGCCGATGTGGCAGTCGCAGACGGCCAGCGGGCAGGGGCGGGGGCGCAGGGCCCGGCGGTACGTGCCGTCGTAGAGGTTGCCGAGTTCGGTGCGGACGAAGTGGCAGCGGCGGACCGTGCCGTCGCCGTCGACGGAGATCACGGACTCGCCGGTGCGGCACGGCAGCCCGGCGCTCGCGTGGGGTCGGCGGCTGTACGGGAAGAGCGGGTCCAGTTCGGTCCAGACGGCGGCCTCGGCGTCGTCGTACGCGTGGCCCTCGGCGGCGTTGATCCACAGGTACACGTGTCCGGGCAGTTCGGCGCGCAGCCGCCGGGCCGGTTCGAGGTGTGCGGGCATCCCGACGATGCCTACGCTGAACCGGACGCCCAGGCGGACCAGTTCACGGGCCTTGGCCAGGAAGCGCTCGTAGGGCGTCTGTCCGGGGTGGTAGGTGCACCACAGGGCCAGGGTGTCGAGGTCGGCGCCGGCCAGCCAGTCGGTGCGGCAGCTGAGGTTGGTCTGGATGGCCACCCGCCGGATGTGGGGCCGGTGGGACAGCCGGGTCAGGGTGTGCCGGTACCAGGAGCGCACCAGCCCCTCGCCCCAGGGGGTGAAGAGCAGGGAGAGCCGGTCGTCCTCCTGGGCCGTGGCCCAGTCGGCGAACCGCTCCAGGCAGGAGCGGTCGGCGCTCAGCTGCTCCCTGCTGTCGCGGCGCTTGGCGAAGGGGCAGTAGGGGCAGTCGTAGTCGCACGAGGCCAGCGGGCCCCGGTAGAGGAGGGTCAGGTCCATCGGGGCGGGCTCACTTCCGCTCGTAGGCGGCCATCGCGGCCCGTACGGCCGGGGAGAACAGTTCCGGTCCGACGGCGTCGGAGTGGGCCAGGCCCTCCGGGGTCAGGCGCAGCCGCGCCGCGTCCGGGCCGCAGTCCTCGAGCCAGCCGCGGTCGGCGAACCGGGACAGCTCCGCCGAGAAGTCGTCCGCGGGGGTGCGTCCGGCGAAGCGGGCGCGGTAGTCGGCGACGTCGAGTCCCTCGGCCTGGAGCAGGGACTGGAGCAGATGGCGGCGGCGGGCCTCTTCGGTGTCGATGCGGCGGCCGTACTCGGCGTGCGCGAAGTCGGCGGCCGGGCGGGAGACGTAGTCGTCGATGATGCCGCGGATCTCGTGCATGCCGACGGCGTAGTCGAAGGAGTAGTGCACGGCGGCGGTGTAGGAGCGGGCGCCGCAGCCGAGGCCGATCATGCCGTCGGTCTGGCAGGCGTAGTCGTCCGCGCCCTGGGGCGGGGCATCGGCGCGGCGGAACATGCGCATGGACTGCTGCTCGTACCCGTGGGCGAGGAGGTGGTTCCGGCCCAGGCGGTACAGGTCGAGCCGCTGCTCGTCCCAGGCCGGGTCGTGCTCGCCGGCGCGGCGGCCGAGGCCGGTCAGGGGGCGTACGTAGAGCGGGTAGAGGTAGAGCTCCTCGGGGTGCCAGGCCAGGGCCGCGTCCAGCGAGCGCAGCCAGCTGCGGTCCGTCTGGCCGTCGATGCCGTAGATGAGGTCGATGTTGAGCACGGGGATACGGGCGTCGCGGACCCGGCCGAGCGCGGCCTCGACGTCTGCGCGGCGCTGCGGGCGTACGGCCGCGCGGGCCTCGGTGTCGTCGAAGCTCTGCACGCCGAGGCTCAGGCGGGTGGTGCCGCGTGCGGCCAGGACCTGAAGGCGGTCGGCGGTGGCCGTCGCGGGCGAGGCCTCCACCGAGAGCGGCACCGCGCGCAGATCGGCGCCCATGCGGTGCTCGGCGATGTCGCACAGTCGTTCCAGTTCGGCGGCGGTGAGGAAGGTGGGGGTGCCGCCGCCGAAGGCCGCGGTGGCGAACCGCACCGGTTCCCGCTCCCCCAGCGCCCGGCGTACGGCCGTGGCCTGCCGCTCCAGGGCGTCGAGGTAGGCGCCGGTCAGGCCGTCCGGGGCGCCGACGCGGGTGAACAGGTTGCAGAAGCCGCAGCGCACTTCGCAGAACGGGATGTGCAGGTAGAGGGAGAGGGCGTCCTTGGGCTCGGCGGCCCACAGGGTGCTCAGCCGGGGGCGGTCGGTGAGTCTGCGGTAGGCGGTCTTGTGCGGGTAGGCGTAGACGTAGCTCTGGTACGGGCTCGCCGGGCGCGCCCCGTCGGAGCGGCGCCGCGGGCCGGTGACGGTGGTCATCGGGCGGCCTCGGCGGGGGCGGGGTCCAGGAAGAAGTGGGCGTAGGGCACGGTCCAGACGGACTCGTGGCCGATGCGGTGGCCGGTGTAGCCGTCGTCGCCGTAGGCGGTGCCGTGGTCCGAGCAGACGATGGCGAGGCAGCGGCGCCGTGCGCGGGCGGCGGCGAACAGACGGCCGATGTGCCGGTCGACGTACTCCAGGGCGGCGGCGTGCGTGGCGAGCGTGTCACCGTCCTCGCGGGTGGCGCCTGGCAGGTGGAACCAGTTGGGCTGGTGCAGGGCGGCGACGTTGACGAAGAGGAACAGGCGTTGTTCCCGGGGGAGTTCGCGTACGACCTGTTCGGCGCGGGTCACCTGTGCCTCGAAGGAGGTGGGTGAGGCGACACCGAACTCCGGCTCCCAGTGGGACTCCTGGAACAGGCCGGGCAGCACCGAGCCGAGCGGGGCCTGCTTGTTGAAGAAGCCGACCCCCCCTATGCACACGGTGCGGTAGCCCGCCGCCGCGAGGCCGGAGACCAGGTCCGGGGTGTCGTGGACGAAGGTGTGCTCGGCGGTGGTCTCGCTGCCGGCGAAGCGGGCCGCGAACAGCCGCGGGTGCGGGCCGGGCGCGGCGGGTGTGGGCAGGAAGCCGGCGAAGATCGCCTGGTGCGAGGCGTAGGTGAAGCTGCCCGGCGCGTGGCGCTTCTCCCACCGTCCGCCGGGCAGATGGCGGGCGAGGTGGGGGATGCGGCCGGCGGCGGCGAGTTCGGCGGCGACGTCGTGGCGCAGGGTGTCGAGGGTGACGAGCAGGATGTCGTGGGTGCCGACGACCTCGTTCATGTCGAGCGGGGCCGACGTGCCGGTGCCCGGCGGATCCGCCCGGCGCGGGGCGGCACTCCCGTGCGGGTCGTCGTGGGGCGCGAGCGCGGGGCTCGGTTCAGGCGCTGGCATGGGTGGTTCCCGTTCTGTGCTGGGCTTTCCGGTGGGGCTTCCGGCGCTGGTGTGGTGCGCCGGGGGTGGTGCCGCGCAGCACCGCCGCGACCTGCGCCGCGTAGGTGTCGAGGCCCTCCGCGCCGCTGCCGGGCAGCCCGGTGAGGCGGGGCAGCAGATCGCCGAAGGCATTGACCTCGCCGACGGCGAACCGGCGCCAGCCGACGGCCGGGAGCAGGTCGACGCCGACGCACAGGGTGCGCGGGAAGCAGGCCGCCGCGCGCTCGCACACGGCGAGGACGTCGGCCCAGCGGCCACCGGCCGACTCCACGGCGTCCCGGACCGCACCGAGGTCGCCGCGGCTGCCGCCGAGGTGGAGGTTGGTGAGCGGGGAGGTGCTGGTGCGCACCACCGCATGGGTGGCGCGGCCGGCCACGACGACGACCCTCAGGTCGGCGACGCGGCCGTGCTGGGACGCCTTGGGCAGCCAGCGCTCCAGGTGCAGACTGTCGGGGGCCAGCGCGTCCACGACGGCGGCGATGTCCCGCTCGGTTTCGTAGCGGCGTACCGAGAGGGAATTGAACAGCCGTCCGTCCGGTGCGAGTTCGACCGACGTGGTGGCTCTGACGCGGCCGCTGCCGGACGCCTCGACGGCGAGCACGCCGGATGCCGAGGAGCCGTGCGCCGGCTTGACGAAGAGCCGCGGCATGCGGTGCTCCCGCATCAGGGCGCGTACGTCGTCCCAGCCGGTCACCTCCG
The DNA here is from genome assembly GCF_042871235.1 of Streptomyces sp. NPDC005931. Lineage (NCBI taxonomy): Bacteria > Bacillati > Actinomycetota > Actinomycetes > Kitasatosporales > Streptomycetaceae > Streptomyces > Streptomyces sp. NPDC005931. Next base: position 123,716 of record NZ_JBIAIG010000006.1, on the reverse strand, counting down.
CGGCACCGGGGCCGGAGGTGGGCGACCGGGGAACGGGCACGTCGGCGGCGGCGAGGGCGGCGTGACAGCGCCGCTTGTCGAACAGGACGGCCAGGTCGCCGATGTCGTCGAGGCGGACGCCGCCGCGCAGGCCGCGTACCGCGGTCAGGAACCGCGTGTACCAGCCGGCCGAGCCCTCCACCCGGGTGGGGTCGTGCACGCCGCGCAGGATCCGGTCCACCTCCGGGTTCTCACCGGGCGAGTCGAGCCGGACCACCTCGTCGGGGGCGAAGCCGGCTCCGCCGTCCCGCAGGACCCGCTCCCAGGGCACGACCCGCGGCGCGGCCAGGCCCGCGGCGCGCACGGCGTCGGCGAAGAGCGCGACCCGGCGGTTGCCGGGGTTGCCCACGACGGCGAAACGCGGGCCCGTGCCGGGCCCGGGGACAGCGGGTCCGGGAACACCGGCGGCGGGTGCGGAAACACCGGCGGCAGGTGCGGACGTGCCCGTCATCGGCGGGTCCCCCGCCCGGCGTCGCGGGTCATTCGCCGACCGCGACATACCGCTGCTCCGGACGATGGCCGCGGCGGCGCGCGGGGGTGAGGGTGAGGCTCACTCCGTGCGGCTCCAGTGCCTCACGCAGGCGGTCGGTCATCTCCTCGCTCATGAAGTGGTGCCCGAGGTCGAGCGACCGCAGATGGGTGAGCGGCTGGCCCGTCAGCAGGGCGGCGCCCCCCTCGTCGCTCAGGACGCCCATGCTCAGGTCGAGGGACTCCAGCCCCGCGACCACGGGCGCGGCGGACACCACCGCGGCGATGTCGTCCTGGATGTCGCTGTTGCGCAGGCCCAGGTGGCGCAGTTCCGGGCACGTCCCCAGTGAGGCCACGAGGGTGCGGACATCGGCAGCGGTGCAGTCGCCGCCGTACCAGGCGGTGCCCAGCCACAGCTCCAGCCGACGCAGGGCGGGGAGGTCGCAGGCGGCAAGGGCGCGCACCGGTGCGGGCGGCAGGCCGCCGGACTCGATGCGCAGCGTGCGCAGCTCCGTGTGCCGCAGCGGCTCGAGGACCAGGTCCTCGGCGCCGCGCAGACCGAGCTCGCGCAGGCCGGGCCAGACCCGCAGCACCCGGCCCGCGTCACCCTGCCTGATCCACGAGATCTCCGTCTCCTCGGACTCGACGTCCGCGAGGAAGAGGGCCCGGAGCCGGGGGAGACGGTGTGCCTCGGCGGTGAGCAGGTCGAGGACGGGGTTGATGCCGTGCTCGTCCCACTCCTCCCACCAGGCGCCGACGACCAGGGCGGTGACCTCCTCGGTGCGCACGTCGGACAGGAAACGGCTCCACACCTGCTCGAACGGGACCTCCCATTCGGCGGTGAGCCTCCAGGCGACCGAGGCGGGCGCGGGCAACTGCGGAGCGGGGCCGTCCCCGGGGGCGTGGAAGTCGTGCACCGGGAGGTCGTGGAAGCGCGTCAGGTGCGACGGGTAGTACCTCATGTGCTACTCCCCCACTGACACGTAGCGCTGGACGGTGCCGTCCTCGTCCTCGTCCGACTCGGCGTCGTCCGGGTCGAGGTCGACCTCGACGCCCGCCGGTTCGAGGGTCTCGCGTATGCGCTGCTGCATCGGCTCGCTGATGTAGTGGTGGTGCAGGTCCAGGGACTTGAGGTGGGTGAGCGGCTGCCCGGCGAGCAGGGCGGCCGCGCCCTCGTCGCCGAGGGTGCCCATGGACAGGTCCAGCGCCTCCAGGCGGGCGACGACCGGCGCGGACGCCACGGCCGCCGCGACCTCGTCCTGGATCTCGCTGTTGCGCAGCGCCAGGTGGCGCAGGCGCGGCAGCCGGGCACCGGACAGGATCGGCTCCAGGTCGGCGGCCTCGCTGTCGGCGCCGTACCACGATGTGCCCAGCCACAGGTCGAGACGCTCCAGGGCGGGCAGTTCGCTGGCGCCGATGCCGCGGACGACTCCCACCGGAAGGCCGCCGGTCTCCACCGTCAGGCTGCGCAGCACGTCGTGGCGCAGGGCGGGGAACTCCAGGCCCTGGCCGCCGCGCACACCGAACTCCTCGAGGGCGGGGAAGCCGGCGAGCAGCGGTGTGACGTCCGTCTGGTTGATCCAGGAGATCTCGCACTCCTCGAACACCATGTCCCCGAGGAACAGTGCCCGGAGGGCCGGCAGCCGGTCGCGGGCCGCGAGCAGCGCCTCGACGACGGCGGAGGGGTCGCGGTCGTACGCCTCCTGCCAGGCGCCGACGATCAGGGCGCGGACCCGCGTGGTGTCGACGGCGGAGCGGAAGCGGGCGAAGGCCGCCTGCCACTCCTCGTCGGCGTCGTAGACGTCGCTCGTGATCCGCCAGGCCACGGCGTCGGCCGCGGGCAGTTCCGTGGTCACGTCGGGCCCGGGGAAGGTGAAGGCGGGCAGGCCGTACAGCTTCTCGAGGTGGCCACCGATGGTCATACGGGCTGCTCCTGACGTGCGACGGGGAGGTGGACGGGGCACGGACCGGACCGCCGCGAGGGCGTGGTGCGGGCCGGCCGGCGATCCGTGCAGCAGTTCTACCAACAGCCACCGACAGCCCTCCGCGGCGGGGCGGGTGACGGTCCGTTGTCAGTGGGGGCTCGTACTGTCCCGGCATGGCTTCGGCGCAGGGTGCGCCGAGGAGGAGGGGAGAGCCGTGTACCGGCAGGGAGACGTTCTGATCGTGCCCGTCGCGCAGGAGGCCGTGCCCGCGCACGTCCCGGACGCGCCCAAGGAGCCGCGGGACGCGCGGGGGCGGCTGGTGCTGGCGCTGGGGGAGGTCACCGGGCACGCGCACGCGGTGGTCGGCCGGGGCGAGCTCGTCCGCGAGCCCGGGCCGTACGGTCCGCTGCTGCTGCATCTGCCGGAGGGCGGACGGGTCGTCCACGAGGAGCACGCGCCGATCGCGCTGCCGAAGGGCTGGTACCGGGTGATACGTCAACGGGAGTACGTCCCCGGTTCCGTCCGGCTGGTGGCCGACTGAGGTCGGGGCGGGCCGGGAGGAGAGACGGACGAAGCACGGACAGGGGGACTTCGACGATGACGAGCACGCATCAGGAGACGACGGCGCTCACCACCAGCGGCGACGGCGACGGCGAGGCGGACGCGGGCGGCACGGACGGGCTGCGGCGGTGGCGCGAGTGGTCCCTGGCCGCGGTACCCGCCGACCGCGCGGCTGCCGAGGCGGGCATACGGCTGGCCTACCGGCGCGCCGGGCTGCCGGAGCCGGAGCGGGTGGTCTGGGCCGGGTCGCCGCGCGAGGGCGTGACGCTGGTGCGGCAGGGCACGGACTTCGGGCCGAGCGTGCGCGACGCGGTGCGCACCGCGCCATGGGCGGCCGAACGACGCCGTAGACACGCGGAGTTGGGGGCAGCGGGCTGGTCCCGGCACTGGTCGGCGACCGGTGGGGCGCTGTGGGACTCGACGCAGGCCCTGGTCGACCGCATCCGTGACGGTGTGCTGGACGACCTCGCCGGCGACGACCCGGCGGCCCGCACCGAGGTGCGGCTGATCCTGCTGGACGCGCTGCTGGGGCAGCACGACGCACCGTGGCTCGCGGCACTGGGCACCGACGGGTCGCCGCTGGACGGTCTGGCCCGGGTGTGCGCAGGCGCCGGCTGGTGGTGGCCGTTCGAGAAGGTGGCCGTGGTGTGCGAACGCCCGGTGGCCCTGCACCGGGACGAGGCGGGCCGGCTCGATCACGGCGAGGGTCCCGCCCTCGCCTTCCCCGACGGCTTCGCCCTGTGCGCCTGGCGCGGGATGCCGGTGCCGCACGCCTTCCTGGACGAACTGCGCACGCTCACCCCGGAGCGCATCCGGGCCGAGGAGAACGCCGAGCTGCGCCGGGTGATGCTCGAGTACTACGGCTACGACCGCTACCTGTCCGAGTCCGGGGCGCGGCCCGTCCACCGGGACGCGACCGGCATCCTGTGGCGCATCGACCTCGACGGCGACGAGCCGGTCGTCATGGTGGAGGTCGTCAACTCCACACCGGAGCCGGACGGCACCCACCGCACGTACTGGCTGCGCGTGCCACCCGCGACCGCGACGGCCCGGGAGGGTGTGGCCTGGACGTTCGGGTTGGGGACGGAGGTGTACGTGCCGCTCGCGGAGACCTGAGGGGCCACCGGGCGGGCCCCACCGGGCCGCCCGGACCCGGCGTGCGGTCGTCCGTCCGGCGGAGCCGCGGCCGATGCGCGCCGCGGGGCCGCATCCGGCACGGCTGAGTCGGCCTGTCGCGGGTAGCCGGTGTACGGCAAGGACAACGCGGACACCGCGGAAAGGAGCCCCCATGCCGACCATGATGGAACGCATCAAGCAGTTCGCCAGGAGCCCGCAGGGACGGCGCACCACCGAGCAGGTGCGGCGGGCCGCGGCCGACCCCCGGCGCCGCGCCCAGGCCCAGCGCCTGCTGGGCAGGTTCCGCGGCGGTCACCGCTGATCACCCCCATCGCTCCCCTGCCGCGCGGCCCGGCGTCCGGACACGACCGGGCCGCGCGGCCATGACCGGGAAGGACACCATGGACGGAACGTCGGTGCGCGCCGTGGGCTGGGCGCGCTCCCTGCCGCTGAACAGCGAGGTGAAGGCGGCCCGGGACTGGGCGCGTGCGCATCTCGACGCGCTGGGCTGGACCGCCACCGCCCCCGAGACCGCGGACGCGGTGCTGCTCACTGTCTCGGAGCTGGTCACCAACGCGCACAGGCACGCCCACAGCAACGCCCAGCTGATCATGACCTGGGACCAGCGCTGCCTGCACATCTCCGTGCACGACACCTCCTCCGCCCTCCCGGCCCCGCGCGAACCGGACTCCGAGAGCGTCGGCGGACGGGGCATGCTCCTCGTCGACGCCCTGGCCGACCGGTGGGAGATCCGCCCCTGTCCCCACGGCAAGTCGGTCACCGCCTGCTTCCGGGGGCCGGAGACGGAGGCGAGGCGGCACTGAGCGGCCCCCGTGCGGGTGGGGCCGTCGGCCCGGCATACGATCGGCCGACCCCGACCCCGACCCCCACCCCGAGCCCGACAGGAGCTGCCGCCCGGTGACCACCGTCCTCCCGCCGCCCCGCACCGCCGACGGACTGCTGCGCCCGCGCCGTCTGGGCCGTGCCGAGGACGGCGAACGGCTGCACGCGCTCCTGTGGGCCCCGGGTCCGGGCTGGCGGATGATCAGCAGCGCCGTCCTGGGCGGAGGCATCGGCGAGCGGGCCTGGGTGCTCAACGCCCAGGTGGCGCACGGCTACCGGCGCACCGACCCGGACCGGCACCTGGCCGCCCTCGCCGCCACGGCGGGCGCGCGGGGGCCGGGAGTGGGGCTGATGACGGCCGCGGACGTCCGCGCGTACGCCCATGCCGGGGACGGCGGCGCGGAGGCCCTGGTCACCTCGGGCGTCGACGTGCGCGGTTGGGCCGCCTCCCCCGCCGGGGGCGCGGACGGCCCGCCGGCGCCCGGCACGATCAACATCGTCGCCGCGGTGCCCGTGGCGCTGGCCGACGCCGCGCTGGTGAACGCGGTGGCGACCGTGACCGAGGCGAAGGTCCAGGCGCTCCTGGACGCCGGCTACGACTGCTCCGGGACCCCCACCGACGCCGTGTGCGTCGCCGCCCGCGTCGCGGGCGCGGGCGAACGCGCGCACGCCTTCGCCGGTCCCAGGTCGTTGTGGGGCGCCCGGCTGGCCAGGGCGGTCCACACCGCCGTGACGACCGCCACGCCGGCCCCCTGACCTGCCGTCCCGTCCGCCGCACCCGCCGGACGCCGGTCGCGGTCCCCGGGGCGGGTTGCTTCGTGGGGACGAATAGGGGACGGTTGCCCGGGTACATCAGTTTTTCCCGGCAGAAGGGTGGCAGGTGCGCCACGGCGCGCCCTACGGTTGTGTTTTCTTCCCACGGCTCAGCTGCCGGCCCCCGCCCCAGCGCCGCCCCCGGCACGAGCACGCCGTGGGGTGACTCTCCCCACCCCGTGCTGGTCCTTGGGCCGGGCGGTGCCGTCGTCGACGCCAATCCAGCCGCCCGGCTGCTGCTGCGCGGCCGTGGGGGCCCTTCGTCGCCGGGTGCCGTCCCGCGGTGGCTGGCCGAGGCGCACCGGCGCGTCGTGGCCGGAGACCGCTCTCCGGCCGTCACGCCGACGGGCAGGATCGGTGACCGTCACGTCGAGGCCCGGCCCACCGTGCCCCCGGGCGGGGACGTGGTGTGGTGGCTGGTCGACGTCACCGACCGGGTCGAGGCGGAGGCAGGGCTGCGCCGGGCCCGGGAACGGGCCGAGACCCTTGCCGCGGTGTCCAGCACGCTCCTGTCGTCGCTGAACGTGCCCCGCTGCATCGAGGTGGCCACCCGCCTCGCGGCCGAGCACCTCGCGGAGGCCGCCGTGCTCGTGGCCCCTCCCACGGGCCGGCACTACCCTGTGGCGCACGCCCGGCGCGGCCGGCCCGTCGTCCGGGAGACGCGGCGGATCGACCCCCGCGACGTCCCCGGACTGGCCGAGGCCCTGCGGGGCTTCCCGCCGGTGCCCGCGCGCTGGATCAACCCGGGCGACCTCCCGGACTGGGTGATCCCGGAAGGCTTCGCCGGGCCGGTCGGCTCCGTGATCGTCACCCCGCTTCCGGGCCACGGCGTGCCGGCGGGCGCCCTGATCCTGCTCCGGTCCGGCACCGCGCAGGTCTTCACCCCGGACGAGGAGGACTTCGCCCGGTTCTTCGCCGCCCGCGCGGGGGCCGCACTGTCGGCGGCGCGCCTGTACAGCGAGCAGGCCGCGATCACCGCCACGCTGATGCGCGACCTGCTGCCTCCGGAACTGGCGAGCGTGCACGGGGTCGAGTACGCGGGCCGCTACCGCCCTGCCCAGGACCATGAGCGGGTCGGCGGGGACTTCTACGACGTGCACCCCGGATCCGGCCCCACCGAGGAGACGCTGGTCGTGCTGGGCGACGTGGCGGGCAAGGGGCTGGAGGCGGCGGTGCTCACCGGCAAGATCCGCAACACCCTCCAGGCACTGCTACCGCTGGCCGCGGACCACGCGCACGTCCTCAACCTCCTCAACGGTGCGCTGCTCAGCTCCCACCAGAACCGCTTCGTCACCCTGGTGCTGGCTTCCGTCCTGTGGGAGGACGAGCGCGTGCGGCTGCGCCTGACCAGCGCGGGTCACCTGCCGCCGCTCGTCGTGCGCGCCGACGGCACGGTCGAGGAGGTGCCCACGCACGGCACCCTGGTCGGTGCGCTGCCCTCGGTGACCGTGCACACGGCCGAGGTGGTGCTCGCTCCCGGCGAGACCTGCCTGCTGTACACCGACGGCATCACCGAGGCACGCGGCGGGCCACTGGGCGACGAACTTTTCGGCGAACACCGCCTCCGTCAGGCGCTGAGGGAGTGCGGTGGCCTGCCCGGCGACGCGGTCGTCGAACGAGTGCAGATGCTCGCCGCCCAGTGGCTCGGCTCCGACCGGCACGACGACATGGCCACGGTCGCAATCGGCGCGCCCAGGCCCGGCCCGTCCGCGCGCCGGCGGCGCGTGGACGCCGTTCCGGGGAACGTGGACGCCGTTCCTGGGAACGTGGACGCCGTTTTGGGGAACGCGGAATCCGATTCGGGGAACGCGGAATCCGATCCGGGGAGCGCCGGATGACCCGGGACCTCCTCCCCGTGACCGTCCTGCGCGACCGGCTGTGGCAGGCGGTGATCGCAAGCGACGAGTACGGCGCCGTCGACGTCGTCAGGACCGGCCTCGAGGCCGGGTGGGACGAGGAGAGCCTGCTGCTCGGCGTCGTCGCCGCGGTGCAGAAGAAGGTCGGCGCCGAGTGGGCCGCCGCGCGGATCAGTGTCGCGCAGGAGCACGCCGCCACCGCGATCAACGAGCGGGTGATCGCCGCCCTGGCCCACCGCCCGGACGCGGCCGGGTCCGGGGCCGCCTGCCGCGGTCGGGTGACGGTGACCTGTGTCGACGGCGACTGGCACGCCTTCCCCGCCCGGCTGGTCGCCGAGGTGCTGCGGCTGCGGGGCTGGCGGGTCGACTACCTGGGCGCCCAGACCCCCACCGCGCACCTGATCGCCCATCAGCACCACACCGACTCGGACGCCGTCCTGCTGTCCGTGTCGATCCCCACCCATCTGCCCGCCGCGCACGCGGCGATCACCGCCTGTCAGGCCATCGGTGTGCCCGTCCTGGCCGGAGGCCGCGCCTTCGGCCGGGACGGCCGCTTCGCGCGTGCCCTGGGCGCGGACCGGTGGGCGGCGGACGCCCGGGGCGCCGCGGCCGCGCTGGAGGCGGGCCTGCCGAGGCCGGCCCCGACGGGGGGCCGCCAGGCGCTCGACGACCTGCCCCACCTGGCCGACCAGGAGTACACGGCGGTCGTCCGGTCCCGCGGTCGGCTGGTGCGGCAGGTGCTGCGCGAGCTGGAGGACCGCTTCCCGGCCGTGCGCGACTACGACGAGGCGCAACGGGAGCGCACCGCGGAGGACGTCTCCCACATCGTCGACTTCCTGACCACCGCCCTGTACGTGGACGCCTCCGAGGTGTTCACGGAGTTCTTGACCTGGACGGCAGACATTCTCGAGGCCCGCGGCGTCCCGCCCCGGTCCCTGACCGCCGGACTCGGCATCCTGGCCGGGCAACTGCACGACTTCCCCCGTGCCCTCGGTATCGTCGCCGAGGGCACGGCCGTGCTGTCCTCCCGCCCCGCACCCGGCGCTGCCGCCCTCAGGTGACCGAGGCCGCCCTCCCCCACCGTGCCGCGGCGCGCAGCACCGCGGCGCGTCCTCGGCCGGGGACGGTCCACAGGGTCTGGCCCCGCACTCCCCAGCGTTCCAGCAGGGCGTTGGCGGCCAGGAACCCGGTCGTCGCCGCGCGCTCCATCAGCGCCACGGGCAGGTCGGTGCGCACCAGGTCGCCGGCCAGCACCAGTCCCGGGTGCGGTGTGCGCACGGTCGGCCGATCGGCGTGACCCCCCACGGCGAACAGGGGGCAGTCGGACCGCCACACGTGCCGGGCGTCGACGACCGTGGCCGTGCGCGTCTCGGGGTAGACGCGGTGCAACTGGCCGACGAGGCGCCGCTGCTCGGCGTCGCGGGACGCCTCCGCGGGCACCGCGTAGGCGTGGAGTTCGACGACGGAGCCGCCGGTGCGCGCCGCCCACCGGGCCGCCTCGTCCTCGTAGCGTTCCAGCACGCTGATGTTGTCGAGGGTGCCGTAGCCGCCGGTGCCGAGGAACGCGGGCCGGTCGGGGGCGACCGGCCGGTCCAGCCACAGGCGGCTGACGAGGAACGGCGGCGCGGTGCGCAGCCGGGCGACGCGGTCCCGCCACGGGGCGTCGCCGAGTTGCTGGGAGCGGGCGACGAGGCCGCGCAGTCCTCCTGTGTCGAGGGCGAGGACGACGGTGTCGTGACGCCGCTCCCCCTCGGCGGTGGCGACGGTGTGCCCGCCGTCCGCGGTGGGCGCCACGTGCTCGACGGGGGTGGAGGTGCGGATCTCGGCCCCGTGCCCGGCCAGGTAGGCGGCGAGCGGTTCCCACAGGGCAGCCGGGAAGGGCGCGCGGGGCACGTCGAACAGCAGGCCCTCGGAGGAACCCAGGAAGTAGATGTGGAACATCAGCGCCATCTCGGCTGCCGACAGGTGCCGCGGGTCGGCGAAGAAGCTGCGGGAGAACACCTCGAACGCCAGGTGCCGCGCGCCCGGCGGGAAGCGGACGGCGTCGAGGAAGTCGTGGGCGCTGACGTGGTCGAGCGTCGCGTAGACCCCGGGGACGCGGACGTCGAGCAGGGGCAGGGCGGCGGCCGGGTTCATGCCGCGCAGGTCGCGCAGGCCGAAGGAGGGACTGAGGGCGACGAAGCCGAGCGCGCTCCAGGGCGGGGTGCGCGGGACGCGCCGGAAGCTGTCACGCTGTCCGTCGGCGTGGTGCAGCGGGTAGTCGGGCAGGGCGGTCAGCCGTTCCAGGCCGGGATCGGTGCGGCGCAGCAGTCCCCGGAGGTTGTAGTACTGCCGGAAGAAGGCGTGGAAGCCGCGGCTCATCGTCGCCGCGGTGCCGTCGCCGAGACCGATCGGCCATCCTCCGGCCCGGCCGCCGAGGAAGGGTTCGGACTCGTACAGCGTCACCGCCGCTCCACGTTCGGCGAGGGCTGTCGCGGCTGCCAGTCCGGCGATACCGCCCCCGACGACGGCGGTGGTGGGGCGGGCGCCTTCGATGCGCGGGGCGCCGGGAGGGGGCGGCAGCAGCCGGGCCCGGCGGTCCCGGCCACGGCGGGCGGGGGTCATCGCGCGGCCTCCGCCGCCGGGCGGCGGGCGACGAACGTGTGGGTGATGCCGGTCTGCCACCCGGGCATCGGCAGCACGCGGACGTGCTCGTAGCCGGCGGCGCGCAGCCGCTCCGCGAAGCGGCCGGCGGTGTCGAACCGGACGACGCTGCGCCCCAGGTGGCGGTACAGCTCGCCGTCGCCGAGCACGGTGGCCACGGGCTGGACGAGGCCCCGGCACACCAGCGTCCACACGGCACGGTCCACCGGGCGCCCGCCGAGGGTGTACTCGTGCACGGCGAGCCGTCCGCCCGGGGCCAGCGCGCCGCGCACCTCGGCGAGCACGGCGTCGGGGTCGGACACGTTGCGCAGGAGGTAGGCGGCGAACACCGCGTCGAACGGGCCGCGTACCCCGGCCTCCGCCAGGCCCTCGGCCCGGGCGCGGGCGAAGGTCACGCCGGGCGGCCAGGACTTGGCGGCGGCCCGCTCCAGCATGCCCGCGGAGGCGTCCACCGCGGTGATCCGCGCACCGGGCAGTGCCGCGGCGAGCGCGGCCGTCGAGGCGCCGGTGCCGCAGCCCAGGTCCAGCACGCGCAGCCCCTCGCCCCGCCGGGGCAGGCCGAGCCGGCGCACCGAGCGGCGCAGTTGCGCGTGGTAGCCGGGGTTGGCGGCGACCAGGGCGTCGTAACGGCGGGCGGCGTGGTCGAAGGCGGCGGCGAGTTCCTCGTCGCGCAGCAGGGTCATGCGGGCTCCCGGGGCCGAAGGGGCGGGCGGTGGCGGGTCAGGGCGTGTCGAACGGGCGGCGCGGCAGGCCGGGCAGTTCCAGGGCCGAGCGGAGCATGGGTCCGACGGGGGTGCGCAGACCGATGGCGAGGTCCTGGTGCAGCCGGGTGCGACCGTCGAGGAAGAGCAGCAGGCGCCGCATGGGCACGCGGGCGAACAGCCGGGAGAACAGCTCGGGGCCGTCCGCCCGGCCGCTGTCCAGGGCACGCAGCAGGACCGCGTCCATGGCCCGGGAGCGGGCCGGGTGGGCGGGTGGGGGCACCGGCCGCCGGCCCCGGCGCAGGGCGGCGGCGACGGCCCGGGTCTGCCGCTGCAGTCCGGCGAAGGTGTAGCCGGTCGACGGGCGGGTGGCGCCGCCCGCGGCACCGATGCGGAAGACGGACGCGCCGGTGCGACGGGGCATCGGGGCGTCGGTCATCGGGATGACGCCCGTCTCGGTGGACCGCACCTCGAGTTCACCGAGACGGAGCACCTCCTCGGCGTAATGCCGCACGGCCGCCCGGTAGGCGTCCGCCGACAGGGGGTGGGGGGAGAACTCGGTGTACTCCACCAGCGCCTCGTGGCGGCCCACGGGCAGGACGTAGCCGAACGACAGGCCCCGGTCGGGCTGCGGGGTGCGGAAGTCCATCAGGTCGGCGGTGGTGGGGTCGAAGACCGGGCGTTCGGTGCGGACGTACCAGCCGTGGAAGTGCTGCAGCAGTGTGGTGCGGGCGGCCGGGAGGCTGCCGGGCGGGCGTGAGTCGAAGACCCAGCGGGCGCGCAGGACGCGGGGCCGGCCGTCGGTGCCCCGCAGGTGCACGTGGGCTCCGCCGGGCACGTCCTCCACGGTCTCCACGGTCGCCTCCAGGCGCCGTACGGCAGGGCGTTCGGCCAGGTCGCGGGAGACGAGGTACTCGAAGTCGTCGGAGCGGATCATCTTGTAGCGCAGGGGTGTGATGTCGTCCTCGACCGGCCCACCCGCGGGCGGGCGCACCCGCAGACGCCGCCAGGTCGCCGACACGGCGGCGTCGTAGCGGCCCTGGCCGGACTCCCAGAAGCACCAGGTGCGCCGCGGCGGACGCAGCGGGCCGGGCGGGGCGCCCACGAGCACGACCGAGGGGGTCCGGGCTCCCGGCAGGGCCTCCGACAGCCGGTGGGCCAGGGACAGCCCGGCGGCTCCGGCCCCCACGACGGCGACCTCCGTCTCCAGCACGGCCACTGCCTCCTCCCGGTTTTCGGCACCCGCGTACCTCGCCAGCATTCCTGCCTGTGTGCCCCGTGGAATGCGGGTCACTCGGACGTGTGACGGGCGCGCGTCGGTGAGGCGGCGCGGCGTGGGAGGGAAAACATGCGGCAGTCCGTTCTCGGCCGTGGCGCCGTGCGCGCGTGCGGCACGCGGACGGCGAGCGGCGTCGGAACGGTCCGCCGGCACGACGGGAGAGGAACGGGATGCGCCGAACAGGGACGCGGGAGCGGGACACGCGGGAGCGGGGGGACCGGGGGCGCCCGCCCGGCCCCGGTGCGCGGGGACGGCCCGGCGCGGCGGAGGGCGCGGCCGGTGCCGGCACGCCGGGTGCCGCCCGGTGACCCGGACCGTGCCGGGGCGCACCGATCATGTCGTGGTCGTGGGGGCCGGGCTGGCCGGGCTGTCGGCCGCGCTGCACCTGCTGGGCGCCGGGCGCCGGGTCACCGTGGTCGAGCGGGACGCCCTGCCGGGCGGCCGGGCCGGGCGGATGGACCTCGGCGGCTACCGCGTCGACACCGGGCCCACCGTGCTGACCATGCCCGATCTCGCCGACGAGGCCTTCGCAGCGGTCGGCGGGAGTCTGCGCGAGCGCGTGGACCTGGTGCCGCTGCACCCGGCCTACCGGGCCTGTTTCGCCGACGGGAGCACGCTCGACGTGCACACCGACGCGGAGGCGATGGCGGCGGAGGTGGAGCGGTTCGCCGGTGCCGGCGAGGCCGCGGGCTACCGGCGGCTGCGCGACTGGCTGGAGCGGCTGCACCGCGTCCAGATGCGCCGCTTCATCGACGCCAACTTCGACTCCCCCCTGGGGCTGCTGAACACCGATCTCGCGCGGCTCGCGGCGCTCGGCGGGTTCGGGCGGCTGGACGGGCGGATCGGGCGGTTCCTGCGGGACGAGCGGCTGCGCCGGGTCTTCTCCTTCCAGTCCCTGTACGCGGGCGTCCCGCCGGCCCGGGCCCTGGCCGCCTACGCCGTCATCGCCTACATGGACACCGTGGCCGGCGTCTACTTCCCCCGGGGCGGGATGCACGCGCTGCCGCGGGCCATGGCGGACGCCGCCACCGACGCGGGGGCCGACCTGCGGTTCGGGCAGGAGGTGATCCGACTGGAACGCTCCGGCGGCCGGATCGGTGCCGTCGTCACCGACCGGGACCGCATCCCCTGCGACGCCGTGGTCCTCACCCCCGACCTGCCGGCCGCCTACGCACTGCTCGGCCGACCGCCGCGGCGCCCCGTGCGGCTGCGGCACGCACCGTCCGCGGTAGTACTGCACCTGGGCACGGACCGGACGTGGCCGCACCTGGCGCACCACACCCTCTCCTTCGGCGCCGCCTGGCACTCCACCTTCGAGGAGCTCACGCGCAGCGGACGGCTGATGAGCGATCCGTCGCTGCTCGTCACCCGGCCCACCGCCACCGACCCGGGACTGGCCCCCGCGGGCCGCCATCTGCACTACGTCCTCGCGCCGTGCCCCAACACCGACATCGGGCCCGGCGCCGCCGACTGGAGCGAGCTCGGCCCGCGCTACCGGTCCGCGCTGCTGCGGGAGCTGGAGCGGCGCGGGCTCGAGGGCATCGAGTCCGCCGTCGAACGGGAGTGCCTGGTCACACCGGCCTCCTGGCACGCGCAGGGGATGGCCGCCGGTACGCCCTTCTCGGCGGCGCACACCTTCGCGCAGACGGGGCCCTTCCGCCCGCGGAACCTGGTCCGCGGCACCGAGAACGCCGTCCTCGCCGGCTGCGGCACCACCCCCGGCGTCGGTGTGCCGACGGTGCTGCTGTCCGGGAAGCTGGCGGCGGCACGGATCACCGGCGGTCCGGGGCGGCCCCGCACCGTGGGCCGGGGGCGGCCGCGGACCGTCGGCCGGGGGCAGGAGGCGGCAGCATGACGAACCGTGAGCTCGACGCGGCGGGCGTCACCGACCCGGAACTGCGCGCGGCCTACCGCCGCTGCCGACGGCTCAATGCCCGGCACGGCAGGACCTACTTCCTCGCCACGCGGCTCCTGCCCGTCGACCGCCGGCCGGCGGTGCACGCCCTGTACGGCTTCGCCCGCTGGGCCGACGACATCGTCGACGCGCTCGGCCCGGGGGCGGACACCGGGCGCCGTGACGCCCGGCTGTCCGCGCTGCAGCGGGAACTGGACCGGGGTCTGCGGGACGGGAACAGCGGTGAGCCGGTGGTGCGGGCCCTCGCCGACACCGCCCGCCGGTACGCCATCGACCCCGGGCACTTCACCGACTTCATGGCCGCCATGCGCGCCGACCTGGTGGTCACCGACTACGCCGACTACGCGAGCCTGCGCGGCTACATGCACGGCTCGGCGGCCGTGATCGGGCTGCAGATGCTGCCGGTGCTGGGCACGGTCGTCCCCCGCGAGGAGGCAGCGCCGTGCGCCGCCGCGCTCGGGGTGGCGTTCCAGCAGACCAACTTCCTGCGGGACGTGGGCGAGGACCTCGACCGGGGCCGCGTGTACCTGCCCGCGGACCTGCTCGCCGCCCACGGGGCCGACCGGCACCTGCTGCGGTGGAGCCGGGACACGGGCCGCCACGACGCCCGGGTCACCGCCGCGCTCGAGGAGTTCGCGGCGATGACCCGGCGGGTCTACGGGGAGGCGGCGCCCGGTCTGCGGATGCTCGATCCGCGCTCCCGTCCCTGCATCCGCACGGCGTTCGTGCTCTACGGCGGGATTCTCGACGCCGTCGCCCGGGAGGGCTACCCGGTACTGCACCGCCGGGTGGCCGTCCCCGGCGGACGCCGGGCGGTGGTCGCCGCCGACGGGCTCGCCCGGGTCGTCACGGCCCGGCTGCGCGCCCGCGGGGGCGGCCTGCCCGGCGTCGTTCCCGCGGGCGCCGCGCCGGGCTGGCGGTGCCCCGCCGTCCACGAGGAGGTCGCGTGAACAACGGCATCCCCGGCAGGCGCCGCCGTCTGCCGCTGTCCCTGCGCCGGCGCCCGGTCCCCTGGGAGCGTCAGCGCCCCACCTGGCGGGAGGCCCGCCCCGCCGTGATCGCCGGGGCACTGAAGCGGGCGCTGGCGCGCCCCTCCGGCAACTGGTACGTCGTCGGGGCGAGCCGGGACCTCCGGCCGGACCGGCCGCTCGCCCGGACGGTGGCGGGACAGGAGGTGGTCGTCTGGCGCGGTGCCGACGGCCGTCCGGTCGCCGGCCCGGGGATCTGCCCGCACCTGGGGGCACCGCTGCGGGAAAGCCCGGTGCGGTGCGGCACGCTCGTGTGCCACTGGCACGGACTCGCCCTCACCGGTGCCGCCTTCGCGGGCTGGGAGCCGTTCCCGGCGCACGACGACGGGGTGCTGGTGTGGGTCCGGCTGGACGCGGTGGGTGGTGAGGTCGCGCTGGACGCGCCGGTCGTGCCGCGCCGGCCCGCCGCGGCTCGCGCGCTGTCCGCCGTGTACGTCGGCGTGGGGACCTGTGAGCCCGAGGACGTGGTGGCCAATCGGCTGGATCCCTGGCACGGGGCGTGGTTCCACCCGTACTCGTTCGTCGACCTCACCGTCACCGGCTCGCCCGACGGGCCGGAACCGGCCGCGGACGCCTTCACCGTGGACGTGTCCTTCAAGGTGGCGGGGCGGCTGGTGGTGCCGGTGCGGGCGGAGTTCACCGCGCCCGAGCCGCGCACGGTCGTCATGCGGATCACCGGGGGCGAAGGGGCGGGGTCGGTGGTCGAGACGCACGCCACCCCGTTGGGACCGGACGGCCTCGGGCGTCCGCGCACGGCGGTGGTCGAGGCGGTGGTGGCCGCCTCGGACCGCCCCGGCTTCGCCGTCGCCCGCACCGCCGCCCCCTTGCTGCGTCCGCTCGTCCGCGCCGCGGCGGCCCGCCTGTGGCACGACGACCTCGCCTACGCGGAACGCCGCTGGCACCTGCGGTCGACGGGCCGTTTCCCCGGCTGAGGACGCGGTTCCCGCGCCGCGGCGCCCGGGTCCTCCGGCGCCCGGCGGGGCCGACCCGGGCGGCCGGGGCGCGGGACCCTCGGTCGACCCGGCGGGCCGAACCGGGGACGGGCCACTTTCCGTGCCCTCAGAGGCGGCCGCCCGGACCGAGGGGAGTTCCACTCCCGGGACGGTCAGTTCTTCCAGGGTGGGGCGGCCCGGTCGGCCGCTCCGCCGGTGCCCAGGGGGCCGGTGGGGTGCAGGGGGTCCCGCTCTGCAGATCAGGACGCGGTTCCCGCGCCGCGGCGCCCGGGTCCTCCGGCGCCCGGCGGGGCCGACCCGGGCGGCCGGGGCGCGGGACCCTCGGTCGACCGGGGAGCCGAACCGGGGACGGGCCGCTTTCCCTCCCCTCGGGAGGCGGCCGCCCCGGCCGACGGGAGGTCCACCCCCGGGACGGTCAGTTCCCGGAGGGTGGGGCGGCCCGGTCGGCCGCTCCACCGGTGCCCAGGGGGCCGGTGGGGAGCAAGGGGGTCCCGCTCTCCAGGCGGCTGAGCCGGCGGCGGGTCGCCCGCGTCACCATGGACGGCAGCGCGGCGCGTCCCGCCTGGGCCAGGCGGAGCCAGCGGGGCAGGTAGACGGCCGTGCTGCGGTTCTCCACCGCGCTGCCGAGCCGGGCGGCGGCCCGGTCGACCGGATACACCCGGCGGGCGGGCGGCGGCATGCCTGCCCGCAGTTCACGCATCACCGGGTACCGGTCCGCGTCGCGGATCATGTCCGTGTCGATCCAGGTCAGATAGCCGATGCCGACGGCCACGCCGCGGTGTGCGACCTCCGCCCGCAGACAGTGGGCGAACGCCTCCGCACCGGCCTTGGACGCGCAGTACGCACTCATCATGGGCGCCGCGCCGATGGAGGCCAGCGATGCGACCTGGAGGTAGTAGCCCCTGGTCTCCAGCAGGTCCGGCAGGAAGACGCGGGCGGTCACCGCGCTGCCGGTCAGGTTGACGTCGACGACCCGCCGCCACCGCTCGGGGTCCGAGGCGGCGAACGCACCGCCCTCCGCGACACCCGCGTTCGCCACCACGACCGAGGGCGGACCGAGCCGCGTCCGGATCAGGCCCGCGGCGTGCTCCATGGCCGCCGGGTCCGTGACGTCCGCCTCGCAGGCCAGTGCGGGCGTGGTCAGGACGGCCGCGAGCGCCTCCAGTTCCGTCTTCTCGTGGCCGACCAGGGCGAGCCGGGCACCGCGCCGGGAGAGGTCCCGCGCCAGTGCCGCCCCGATCCCGCGCGCGGCGCCCGTGACGACCACGGTGCGGTCGCGCAGCGGGCCCGCGGTCTGCCGCCGTGCCCCGCCGCTCACGTCCGGTCCGACCGGTTGCGCTCCCTGGCGCGGGTCTCGGTCTCGGGGGCGGTCTCGGGGCGGGCGGTGTGGTCGGGGTGGCCGGCCGTGCGGCGGGCCTCCTTCATCTCGGCCTCGTAGAGGTGGTCCCTTCCCTCGGCCAGTTCCTCGACGGCGGCGCGTTCGAGGTCCTTGAACGGCTGGTAGTACGTGTCGTCGTACGCCTCGACGATCTGGAAGGTCCAGTGCCCGGGGATCACGTTGCGGCCGAGGACCTGGGTGCGCACCGTGTCGGCCCACTCAGGGTGTCCGGCCTTGCGCAGCAGTTCGACCGCCCGGTCGAGTTCCAGGTCCGCGGTGCCGGTGAGCTGGTGGAAGCTGTAGAGGTGGCCGCGGGCCCGCTCGGTGGTCTCCAGCGCCTTCGACAGCGAACCGAGGGCCTCCACCGTTTCGGTGCTGACGCCTTCGGGACGCTGATGGGCGCGGTCGGGGCCGTCTTCGGGGTTCATGGTCTCGCCTCCGGGTGTCGGTCGCTGGTGAGGTCCCTGCTGCGGCATCGTCCCGGGCCGGGTCCGGTCGCCGGCCGGGGCGCCGGTCATGCGTCGCCGGGCGGGCGGCCCGGCGGCCGGCCCGCGTCCGGCTGCTTGCGCCCGGTGCGGTCGCGGTGGGCCAGCAGGCGCTGCGCCCGCGCCAGGCCGGGGGCCAGGGACCGGCGCAGCGCGGCGCGGGCGGCGTTGGCGCCGGGCGCTCCGTGCACCCCGCCGCCCGGGTGGGCGCCGGCGGAGGCCAGGTACAGACCCCTGACGGGGGTCTCGGGGCGGCCGGTGCCGGGGGCGGGACGGAAGAAGAGCTGCTGGTGCATGGACGCGGTGCCCCCGTTGATGGCGCCGCCGTACAGGTTGCGGTCGAGCGACTGGAGGGTCGGCGGGGCGAGTACGCGCCGGGCGCGGATCAAAGAGCGGAAGCCGGGCGCGAAGCGCTCGACCTGGCGCTCGACGCGGTCGGCCATGATCTCCCGCTCCTTGGCGTCCCAGGTTCCGGTCAGCCCTTCGTCGCCGGCGTCGCCGCTGACGTGGTGCGGGACGTGGGTGTAGGCCCAGGCGGACTCGGTCCCCCGCGGGGAGCGGGACGCGTCCGAGGTGGTCATCTGCCCGAACAGCGCGAAGGGCCGGTCGGGGACCCGGTGCATGGCGAGTTGGGCGGCGAACCGGGTGAGCTCGTCGATGCCGTCGGCGAGGTGGACGGTGCCCGCGCCCGCGGCTTCGGCGGCCTGCCAGGGCACCGGACCGTCCAGCGCCCAGTCGACCTTGAAGGTGGCGAAGTCCCACTGGAAGCGGTCGAGGTCGGACAACAGTTGGGCGGGCAGGTGCTCGGGAGCGACGAGTTCGCCGTAGAGGGCGGGTACGGCCACGTCCGCGAGGACGGCCCGCCGGGCCGCGACCGTGTCGCCGCCGGAGGTGCGCACCGCGACCGCCCGGCCGCCGCGCACGACGATGCGCTCGACCCGCTGCCCGCAGCGCAGCACTCCTCCGCGCGCCTGGAGGCGGCGGGTGAGTGCCTCGGTCAGGGCCCCGGCGCCGCCGACGGGCACGGGGAACCCGTAGGTCTGACCGAGCATGGACATCAGCCAGCCGTAGCCGCCGCTGCCCGCGGCCTCCGGGGCGAGGTCGGCGTGGAGCGCGTTGCCGGCCAGCAGCAGTCCGCCGCCCTCCCCGCGGAACTCCTCCTCCCCCAGGCGGCGCACCGGCAGCACCAGCGTGCGGGCCATGCGCAGTCCGCCGGTGCCGCGCAGCCGGACGGCGAGCCGGGCCGCCGAACGGACCGGTGGGAACGGCGTGAACAGGGCACCCAGCAGATCGGGCCGCAGGCGCTCCCACGCGTCGTGCAGTCGGCGCCAGGCGGCTCCGTCGCCTGGCGCGAAGGCGTCGAGGGAGCCGGCGGTGACGTCGACCCGGCGGTCGAGGACCGCGCAGCGGCCGTCGGTGAGCGGATGGGCGAGGACGTGGGGGGCGTGGCTCCAGCGCAGCCCGTGGTCCTCCAGCCGCAGCCCGGCCAGGACCGGGGAGGCGGCGGCGAGCGGGTAGAAGGCGCTGAAGAGGTCACTGACGAAGTCGGGGTCCGCGCCGCGGTCGTGGCGCACGGCGCCGCCGGGTTCGGGCTGCTCCTCCAGGACCTCCACGCTCCATCCGGCATCGGCCAGCAGGTTCGCCGCCACCAGCCCGTTGGGTCCGGCCCCGATCACCACGGCGTCAGGCACGGGCGCCTCCCTCTCCGGGCGGCGCCACGACGTGCCCGAGCGGCCGGCGGCGCTCCTCCTCGGCGGCCTCGGTCTCGCAGAGCCGGGCGAGCCGGGCGAGCATGGTGCGGTGCCGCAGCTGGATGAGGGCCTCCACGGCCACGTTGTGCATCAGGCCCCCGGCCCCGCGCAGCGGGTGCTCGTCCACGACGACCAGGCAGTCGTCGCCCCAGGGCCGGATCTCGATGGCGATCCGTGCGGTGCCGAGCGGCCCGGCCTTGGCCTCGAGCTCCAGGGCCTCGCCCTCGAGGCAGCGTCGTACGACCGTCTCGTTGGACACCTTCCACGGTCCGAGGGGCACCTGGTAGCGGATCGCGGAGCCGAGCCGGGGCCACTGGCCGCGCACCGGTTCCGACTCCGAGGTGCCCACGACCCAGTCCGCGTAGCGGTTGCCGTCCGCGAGGACGGCCCAGACGTCCCGCGGGCTCGTTCTGATGAGGCGATGCCGAACAGCCACGTCGTTCTCCCTTTGGTCCAGGATCTGTCCGGGTTCGTCCGGAGCAACACCGGTCAGCACTGAGTGCCCCGTGTGGGGCGCGTCAACCGGTGACGCGGGACCGGTGTGCGCGGCGGCGTCGGTGGGTCAGGACGTGCCCCGGGGCGGGGTCAGGGCCCAGCGGATGCCCGCGGTGACGACGGTGCCGAGCGGGCGGACGCAGACGTCCTCGGCGGGGGGTACCCGGGGCAGCCACAGCGCGCGGGAGGCCCAGCCGGGCAGCAGGGAGACCGCGTTGGCGGCCAGGACGCCGTAGGGCAGCCGGGCGAGCACCGGGACGGGCGGGTTGAGCAACAGGAAGCGCGCGGTGGCGCGGGCCTCGGGGGTGGCGCGCAGTTCGGCGCGGTAGGAGGCGATCCGCCGGTCGAGCTCGGCGCGGGTCAGCGGCGGGTCGGGGACGCCGAGCGCGGTGGCGATGCGCGCCATGTCGGCCACGTAGCCGTCGCAGCCCTCGTCGTCCAGGGGGTGGGCGCCGTAGCGCTGGTGGGCGCGCAGGAAGGTGTCGACCTCGGCGATGTGCACCCAGCACAGCAGCCGGGGGTCGGCCGCGCAGTACTCCACGCCGTCGGCGGTGGTGCCGCGCACGGTCTCGTGCACGGCCCGGACCCGGTCGACGGCCCGCTGGGCGCTGTCGGCGGGGCCGTACGTGGTGACGGCCAGGAAGGTGCTGGTGCGTTGCAGGCGCCCCCAGGGGTCGCCGCGGAACCCGGAGTGCCCCGCGACGGCCGCCATGGCGAGGGGGTGGAGCGACTGGAGCAGCAGGGCCGCGAGACCGCCGATGAACATCGACGCGTCCCCATGCACCCTGCGGACGGGCCGCTCGGGGCCGAACCAGCGCGGGCCGGGTGCGCCGTGGATGTGGGCCCGGTTGTCGCGGCCGTCCGGTCCGGCGACGCGGGAGAGGATCGCCTCGCCGATCCGGTCGCGCAGCGCGGTGCCGCCTTCCGGGAGAAGCCTCATGACCGCCGTCCCCTTCTCGCGCCCGCGACGACCGGCCGGTGTCCGTCACGGCACCGGCCGGCGTCCTACGGCTACGTCTGCCCCGCCGGACCGCCGGTACCCGTGGCCCGGCGCGCCTCCCCCGCCGGATGCGCCGCGCGCCCGGTGGCCGGGCCGGTGATCAGGGCACGTCCTCCCGCCAGTCCAGGATGCGCCCGCCCGTGCCGCGGGCCACGTACACCGCCCGGCCGCCCGGGCCGTAGCGGCCTATCTCGGTGCGGAGCGCGATGCCGTCCCGCAGGGCGGTGCCGGGCCGGTCGGTGATGTCCAGCAGCAGGCCGTCCAGCGGCCCGCCGGCCAGTTCCGCGTACGACCGCCCGGCGCGCGGAGCGGGGTCGTCGTGGTCCGCCCCGTAGACGCGGCCGCGCATGAACTCCAGTTCGTCCATGACCGCAGGGTGCCATCCGGCACTGACAATCCGCTCTACGCGCCCGCCTCACCCGCGGTCACCGCCCAGGGCCGCGGGGTGAGGCCGTCGCTCCAGGCCAGCAGCGCCTCCCGGTCGACACAGACGATGCCGCACTGCGCGGCGTACTCCAGGGCGGGCTGAGTGAAGTCGCTGGTGGTGACGACGACGGCCACGTCCGCCTCGTGGACGGTGAAGCAGGTGCCGCCGAAGCGCTGGAGGTCCTGCGAGCCGACCTTGTGGTCGTCGCCGTAGCGCTTGCACTGGACGACGACCCGCCGGCCGTCGGGTGACAGCGCGACCACGTCGGCGCCGAGGTCACCCGCGCCCCCGACGACCTCCACCCGGGTGCAGCCGTCCCGCTCGCACAGGGCGGCTATCGCCTTCTCGAACTCCTCGGGGTCCAGGGCGCCGTAGTCGGGCACGGCGGGCGCGCCGATGACGGGGCCGGCGGCCCGTTCCCGCCGCTGTCCGGGGACCGGCGCGGGGGCGACCGGCGCCGGGCGGGGCTCGTCGAGGGCGTCCAGCGCCGTGGTCGTGGCCTGCTCCAGCGCCTCGGTGGCCCGGCGGGCGATCCGTGCCGCGGAGAGCCGGCGCCGTCTGCGACGGTGGAGCGGCAGGGCGGCGCACACGAGGCAGAGCAGGACGACGGCCCACACCGGGCGCCGTTCCACGACACCGGACAGGGCCCGCACCGCGAACCCGCCGGCGATCAGTGCCGTGGCCAGCAGGCCGAAGAACATGGCGGTCGCCCGCAGGTCGAAGCGGCGCCCGTGACGGACCGGACGCGTACGGTGCTGTGGCACGGTCACCGTGGTGTTCCCCTCTCTGGCAGCCGGAGTGAGCCTGTCGGCGGTCGCCCGCGACCACCGAGGATCATGTACGCCGTCTGCCCGGGAACGGGGCGTTCACCGGCCGCGCTCGTCGCACGCGCGCACGCGGGCGGGGCCCCGCCGTAGCAGGGCCCCGCCCGGTCACACAGTGCGGCGGCGTCCGCCGGTCAGTGCCGGAAGACGTCCTTCGTCTTCTCCTTGGCCTGCCGGGCGTCGCCCTTGGCCTGCTCGGCGCGGCCCTCGGCCTCGAGCCGCTCGTCGCCCATGGCGCGGCCGGCCGCCTCCTTGGCCTTGCCCTTGGCCTGCTCCATCTTCGCCTTGGCCTTCTTGTCTCCAGCCACAGTCATGCACTCCCAGCCGAATCCGTCGTCGGTGTCATCGAACGGGTGGCCGTCGGTGCGGTTCTCAAACACGGTCCGCGCGGCGCGGGTCTCAGCGCGTGCCGTTCCAGTTGTGGGCGACGTCGATCACGACGCGGTCCTCGACCCGCAGGACCCGGAAGGGCAGCCGGGCGCGGACGCCGAGGCCGACCTGCGTGTCTCCCTCGAAGCTCCCGGCGAAGCGGGTGTCCCGGAAGGTGCGGTACCCGGTGAGGTCCACACCCGGCAGGGGCCGCCCGGCACGCGCCGGATAGGTGGGTGCGCCGGTCTCGGGGTCGTAGGCGGGTGCGGTCACCCGCACCTCCAGGACGGCGCCACCGGCGACGGGGATGTGGCGACCGGATCCGTCCTGGAGGAGCCGGTCGACGTAGCGGACGGAGTAGCCGACGCCGCGGCCCGCGCCGGGCAGGTCGACGACCATCCGGTCGTAGCAGGCGTGCCGTCCGGTCCGGATGTTCCGCACGGGCGTGACCGTCCCGGTGCCCGCTGACTTGGCCAGGCTGCCCCAGCCGGTCGGGCACGCCGTGGCCTGCGTCGCGGCGGCCGGGGTGGCGGCTGCCGGGATCGTCGCCGTCGCCAGCGTGGCGCCGACGAGCGCGACGGTCGCGAAGATCGTTCGTCTGGTTCGGGTTTGTAGCATTTTCGGCCCCTGGGCTCGCATAGTGCTGGTATCGGATGAGACGAGCGGGTTGGAAAGATGGTTGCGCTGATTCCGGGCACGTTCGCGCGGACACGGGTCCGGTGCCGCGCCGCTCCGCCGCGCCGGACCGCCGGGCATGGCACATCCTGGTGGGAAGCGAACGACGGCCCGTGCATCCGCACCGGGAGGACGCGAGATGGATGAGGCAGCCGCCGCACCGGGCGGAGAGCGGCCGACCGGGGCGCGCGGCCCGGGCGGGCAGCGGGGAGGGGCCGGGGACGCGGCCCGGATCGAGGACGCGCTCGCGGATCCGCTGGTGGCCCTGGTCAACGGTGTCGGCGGATACGGCGGCCTGGTGTACCTGCGCTCGCGGGACCGGCGATCGCTGGTGCTGTGCGTGGTGACCGGGGTGCCGCGGTCGCTGCTGCGGTCCTGGTGGCGGGTTCCGGTGGGCGGGGCGCTGCCCATGGCCGAGGCGTACCGCACGGGCGAGACCATGTGGCTGCCGGACGAGCGGGCGACGATGCTGCGCTTCCCGCAGTTCACCGCCGCGCTGCCGTACTCGTTCGCCTCCGCCTGCCGCCCCCTCGTGGTCGGCGGTGAGACCGTGGGCGTCCTGGTGGTGCTGCGCTCGGCCGCGCGGGAGCCGCTGAGCGCGCAGGAGGTGGAGGGCCCGCTGCGCGACGCGGGGCGGACCATGGAGGCGCGGCTCGGCGGGTTCGGCCGCGGCCTGCCGAGGACACCGGAGGCGGACGCCGTCGCGCAGCCCCTCGAGTACGACGGCCAGCCGGTCAGTGTGCGGCTGCCCACCCCGCCCGCGCACGCGGTCCGGGTCGGCATGGTGGAGTGGGACCTGGACGGCGACCGGTGGTCCGCCGACGACGAGGCGCTGCGGCTCCTGGGTCTGGCGCGGGCGGACTTCGGCGGCACCCTGGCGGACGTCGAGGCGCGGGTGCACGCGGAGGATCTCTACGAAGTGCGCGCGAGCCGGCGCGAGGCGCTGGACAGCGGTCTGGTCAGGTCGCGGCACTTCCGGGTGCTGGACGAGACCGCGCAGGACGGGCGGATGCGCTACCGGCCGGTCGAGCTGTGGGGCCATGTGGTGCGGGCCCGTTCCGCCGAGCGGCTGCTGGTCGGGGCACTCGTCGACACGACCCTCGGATCGACCGCGGCCGAGGCCGCCGAGCGCTTGCCCGACGGGTTGTTCTCCCTGGACCAGGACGGCCGGGTCACCTACGCCAACCGCCGCTGTGCGCAGCTGCTGGGCTGCGAGCGCGACCAGCTCTTCGGCCGCTACCCGTGGCAGGTGATCACCTGGTTGCGCGATCCCGCCTACGAGGACCGGTACCGGGCCGCCATGCTGTCGCAGGAGCCGGTGTCGTACCTGGTGCACCATCCGGACGGCACCTGGCTGGGGTTCCTGCTCTACCCCGGCGTGCACGGGCTGACCGGCCGCATCTTCCGCACCAGCGCGCCCGCTGGCGGCGAGGCGTCGCGGGGCCGGACCGCCACACCGGTGGCGGGCGCCCGCGCGGTGGTGCCGCCGGAGCCGGTCGCCCCGGCCCGTGCGGGGGCGCTGTACCACGTGGTGCAGATGGCCAGTGTGCTCACCGAGGCGGTGACCGTCGAGGACGTCTGCCGGGCGGTCGCCGATCAGTTGCTGCCCGCGTTCGGGGCGCGGGAGCTGGCGCTGTACATGGTCCGCGACGGGCGGATGCACCTGATGTGGGAGTCCGGCTATCCCGAGGGGTTCCTCAGTCCGTTCGAGGGAGTGCCGCTGGACACGCAACTGCCCGGCGTGCACGCCCTCACCACGCGGTTCCCGCTCTTCTTCGAGTCACCGGAAGCCCTGTCCAGCGCCTATCCGGGCATCGCCCTGGACCGCATGAACGCCTGGTCGTTCCTGCCGCTGATCGCCTCGGGCCACCCGGTCGGCTCCTGCATCCTCGGCTGGGAGGACCGGCACCGGTTCAGTCCCGACGAGCGTTCCGCGCTGATCGCGCTGAGCGGACTGGCGGCGCAGGCGCTGGAGCGGGCCCGGCTCTACGACGCGGAGTCCGCCGTCGCGCGCGGGCTCCAGGAGGGCCTGCTGCCGCACCGGCTGCCCGCCATCGAGGGGCTGGTCACCACGGGGCGGTATCTGCCCGGCACCCAGGGCATGGCCATCGGCGGCGACTGGTACGACGTGATCAGGACCGGGCGGGGGGTGGCGCTGGTCATCGGCGACGTCGAGGGGCACAGCGTCGGGGCGGCGGCCGTCATGGGGCAACTGCGCAGCGCCGTCCACGCCTTCGCGGCCAGCGGGCGCCCGCCACAGGAGGTCATCACCCACACCAATCGGCTGCTGGCGGAGCTGGACGCGGACGCCTTCGCGACCTGCTGCTACATCGAACTCGATCCGGGCACCGGCCGGGCCCTCGCGGTGCGGGCCGGGCATCCCCCGCCCCTGCTGCGCCGTCCCGACGGCCGCGTCGAGACCCTGGACCTCGCCGGCGGCATGATGCTGGGCGTGCAGCCGGACGCCCCCTACCCCGTCACGGCGTTCACGCTGCCACCCGGCAGCGTTCTGGTGCTGTACACCGACGGGCTCGTCGAGCAGCCCGGCAGTGACATCGAGACGGGCATCGACGCGGTGCGCGGCTGCCTGGCCGACTGCGTCACGGACTCGGTGGAGGAGCTCGCCGATCAGCTGGTCCGGACGGCCCGCAGGACGCCGGACCGCCCGGACGACGTGGCGCTGCTGCTCACGGCGTACGGCCGGGCTCCGGGCCCGTGAGCCGCCGGCCGGCCCCGGTCACCGCAGCAGCGCGCAGACGAAGTCCTCCTGAACGGCCCGCAGGCGGCTGACCTGGTCCGGTGCGGTGGCCTGGTTGATCTGGCTGGTGACGGAGAAGACCAGGGAGCGCCGGCCGTCCGGGGTGGCGGCGATCAGCTGCGTGTAGCCGGGTGTGTTGCCCGTGTGTCCCAGCACGACGCCGCACCGGGTCTGGTATCGGAAGAGCGCCAGTCCGGCCGTGTTGCGTCCCGGTCCCGCGGGTTCCGAGGCACCGTCGATCCACCGCCGCTGCTGCCGTTCCACGGCCCCGCCGAAGAGGGCGCCGCCGGTGTACCCACGGACGAAGCGGGTCATGTCCGCGGGCGTGGAGACGATGCCGCCGGACGCCCACAGGCCCGATGCGCCGAGTACTTCACTGACGTCCTGAGGAGGTCCGGGCGGGGTGACGTCGTAGCCGTGGAGGTAGGGCTCCGGCATCCGGTGGCCCTGGGGAAGGCTGGTGTCCCCCAACCCCAGGGGCCGGTGGACGAGGTCGCGCAGCAGCCGCTCGTAGCGGATGCCGGTGGCCGCCTCCGCCATCAGGGCCACGGCGATGTTGTCGGAGTTGGAGTACTGGTAGCGGGTCCCCGGGGCGAAGCGCAGGGGTTCGTCGGCGACGAAGTCCAGCAGGCGCCGGGAGTCGAAGCGGTGCCGCGGGTCGGCGACGACGATGCGGACGAACTCGGGATCCCGCGAGTAGTCGGGCAGGCCGCTGGTGTGCTGCAGGAGCTGGCGCAGGGTCACTTCTCCCCAGGCCGGCGGGAGCTGCGGCAGCCGTTCGCGCAGGGTGTCGTCCAGGCTCAGCAGCCCGCGGTCCACGAGGCTCAGGGCGACCGCGCCGCTGAAGGCCTTCGCGGTGCTGGCGATCCGCATGTGGTCGTCGATGTGCGGTCTGCGGCCCGTCCCGAGGTCCGCCACGCCCGCGCGCAGGACACGGGTGTGGCCGTCGCGGCGGAGCACGGCGATGATCCCGGGAGGGCCGCCGGGGCTGCGCACGAACTCCTCGATCTGCCGGCGCAGTCGGACGTCACCGTGCGGTTCCGGAGTCGCGGCGACGCTCGCGGCGCCGGGCATCACGACGGCCAGCCCCACGGCGACGACGGCCGCCGCCCTCAGGCGGCGCGAGGCGGGACGCGGGGTGGGGGCGGGGCATGAAGACAGCGGCATCGGGTCTCCCGGGGACGTTTCGGGGGCGGCAGGGTCAGCCTGGCCGCTGTGCGCCCCGCGGGCCCGTGGTGCTGCTGCATTCGACGGACGGCCCGCCGTCTCAGAGGCAGTAGCGGACCATCCACCCCTCCGGGTCGTAGGTGTCCCGGGCGGGATCGGGTGCGGTGGCGGGGCGTTCCTCCACCATGTCCTCCGTCCGGACCGGCTGCGGAAGGCTCCCGAAACGGGCACGGCGCGCGGCGGCCGCCTCCGCCTCCGCGTCCTCATAGGTCGGTTCCATCTCCTTGCGCACGGCAACTCCCCTCTCCGGCCACTCGGTTGCTCCCCCTCGGGCCGCACCGCGGCCTGTTCTCCCAGTGTCACACGCCGTGACGGAAGCACGGCTTCCGTCGCGGCACCGGCGCCCTTCCCCGAACGACTCGGCGCTCAGGCAGGGGCCGACAGGGCCGGTGCCGCACGGCCGGGGCCACAGGGCCGGGGCCGCAGGGCCGGGGCCGCAGGGCCGGTTCGCCCCGGCGGATCCACGCCACCGGCTCACCCCGTGGGGCCGGCGCACGGCGCGGGTTCCCGCGGGCCGGAAAGTGGTCCTGGACGGAGCGTGCGAAGTGGACCCCGAAGTGGGCCGCCGTGCTCCCTAGCGTCGGTGCCATGAATGCCACCACCACGCGCGGGGCCCTCCTCGCCGCGCTCGCCTGTGTCCTCGTCGGAGGCTCGTTCACCGCCAACAGCGTCCTGGGCGACTACCCGTGGGCGGGTGGTCAGTTCCTGCGCTACGGGCTGGCCTGTCTGCTGCTCCTCCCCGCGGCCGGTCGGGGCACGACCGCGCGGTTGCGGTCGCTGACACGGCGTCAGTGGGGCCGACTGGCCCTGCTCGCCGCGGTCGGCATGGTCGGGTTCAACCTCGCCGTGCTCGCCGCGGAGCGCACCGCGGAACCGGCCGTGCCCGGGGTGCTGGTGGGCTGCGCACCGGTGGTCGTCGCCGTCCTGGTGCCCCTGCTGGGCGGTCGGCGGCCCCAACGCGTCGTGCTGTACGGGGCGTCGCTGGTGGCCCTGGGCGCCTTCACCGTGCAGGGCTGGGGGCGTACGGACGGGGCGGGCATCACGTTCTCCGTGGGCGCGCTCGTCGGTGAGGTCGGCTTCGCCGTGCTGGCCGTGCCCGTCCTGCGCCCGCTGGGCCCGCGGCTGCTGTCCGCAGTGGTGTGCGGCATCGCCGCGATCGAGTCGGCGGCGGCGGGGGTCCTGGTCGACGGCACGGCATGGTTGCGGCGACCCGACGCGGTCGAGGCGACGGCGTTGCTGTGGCAGGCGGTGGTGGTCACCGTGGTCGGGTTCGTGTGCTGGTACATGGGCATGCAGCGGATCGGCGCGGAGCGGGCCACGCTGTTCTCCGGGCTGATCCCGGTGGCCGCCGCCTGCACCGCCCCGCTCGTCGGCACCGGTTCCTACGGCGCCGCCCAGGCGGTGGGCAGCGCCCTGGTCGGCGCGGGTGTCGCCCTGGGCTCCGGAGCGCTGAACGCCAGGGGGCGCCTGCGCGCGAGGCCGGCCCGGAAGGCCCCCGTCGCCGCCCCGCGGGAGATCGCGGCCGACCGGCGCTGAGCGGCCACCGTGGCGCTCGGCCGCGGGCCGGGCGGGCCGGGCGGGCCGGGCGGGCCGGGCGGGCCGGGCGGGCCGGGCGGGCCGGGCGGGCCGGGCGGGCCGGGCGGGCCGGGCGTGGGACGGCGGCAGGAACACAGGGGGTTCCTGCCGCCGTCCGCCGCGCGTCGGAGCGGGGCAGTGTCCGTCAGATGCGCTGGTGTGTCAGGTGCGCTGACGTGTCAGGTGCACTGGTGTCAGGTGCGCCGGACCCGGCGCAGCACGACGAAGCCGGCCAGGACCAGGATCCCGCCCGCCGCGGCGGGCCAGAGCTGGGCTCCCGTCTCGGCCAGTCCGCCGCTCACGGCCTGCGGTTCGGTCCCGTCCGCGGCCTGCGCGTCCCGGCCGCCGTCGGTGGGCGCGCCGGCGCCGGGCGCCCGGCCTGCCTCGTCGCCGCCGTCGCCGGTCCGGTCGCCGCCTGCGGACTCGTCACCGTTCCCGGTCCTGTCACCGCCTCGGCCGTCCGCCTCCGCCGCCTTGCCGTCGCCCGGCGAGGGGGAGGCGTATGCCTTGGGCTGCTCGGCGCGCGGAGGCGTCGTGGCGTCGTCCTCGCCGCCCGCGGGCTCCTCGGTGGCCGGCGTCCCGGCCGGGGGCTCCGACGGGTTCTCCTGGCCGCCGTCACCGGGCTTGTCCGCGCCGTCCCCGGGCTGGTTGCCGTCGTCCCCGGGCTGGTTGCCGTCGCCGCCCTGCTGGCCGCCGTCGTCACCGGGCCGGTCACCGCCACCCGGCTGCTCGGCGCCGTCCCCGGGCTGT
Organism: Streptomyces sp. NPDC005931; assembly: GCF_042871235.1. NCBI lineage: Bacteria > Bacillati > Actinomycetota > Actinomycetes > Kitasatosporales > Streptomycetaceae > Streptomyces > Streptomyces sp. NPDC005931. Next base: position 93,862 of record NZ_JBIAIG010000006.1, on the reverse strand, counting down.
CCGCCGGTGTCGCCGTCGCCGCCCTGGGCCGGGGGCTCGGGCGTCGCGGTCGGCTCCTGGGGCTGCTGCGGCTCCTCGCCGCCGTCGCCGCCGCCGTCCGCGCCGGAGCCGCAGGTCCGGCCGCTGTTGATGCAGTCGACCATCTCTTTCATCAGGTCCTCGTCGAAGACGTTGATGAAGTCGCCGTGGTCCGTGATCGGCTTGTGCAGCTGCTCGGGGAAGGAGTCCACGGCGAACAGCGGTGTCGTGCGGCCCCCGTCCTCCAGGCTGGGCGCGTCGACGTCGTAGACGATGCGCTGGACCAGTTGCGGCACGGCCTTGAAACCCGCGGGGCAGTTGCCGGCCGCGTCGGCGAAGGCCATGTGGGTGCGGTGGTTGGCGCTGTCGATGTTGCGGCCGTCCCAGCAGCTCTGGAAATTGAACGTGCGCACCACGTCACTGCCCTGGGGGCACAGCGGGTACTTGTCCTTCAGTTGCCGGTCCTCGAACCCGGTGCAGCTCCAGGAGGCGTTCGCGTTGGCGGGGCCGTTGACGAAGGACTTGGCGTCGCCGGTGATGATGCGCAGCAGCCGGGGCATCGCGGTGACCTCGCCCCGGGGGTTCCCGACGAAGGTGAGCGTGACCTCCTTGGGCGTCACGATCTCGCCGGCATTGCCCTCGATGCCGCCGCCGGGCGAGTCGGCGTCCTTCTCCTGGGTGCCGTTCTGCAGGCGCAGCACCGGCCAGTAGTACGACGACCTGTCGCCCTGGTCCTCGCAGGTGGTGTCGGCCCCGGCCAGGTCCTCGTCGCTGGAGAAGGCGTTGGTGGCCTGGTTGCCGATGTAGTCGTGGAAGTGGTGAGCGCCGTTGGCCACGCCCGGGGCGGCGATCACGTTGTCGGAGTTGAACAGGCCGTTCTCGTTGACGCCGCAACTGGAGGAGAAGGTGCCGCGGGAGGCGTCGTCCGTAAGGGCCGGCCGGGCGACGTTCGGCTGGACGCTCTTGATGTCTGCGTAGTCCGCGGCCACGGGCCCGTTGCCCGCCTGGCCGCCGTTCCCGCCCTGGGCCTGCCCGCCGGCACCCTGGTCGCCCTGCTCGCCGTCCTGGCCGTCGCCGTCCTGCCCGGCATCCGGTTGGGCGGAGGCGTTGCCGGACTCGCGCACGGTACAGGCGGCGAGTTCGTCGAGGCCCTCGGGGCGGTCACCCACCCGGTCGATGGCGATCACGATCCGTTCGAGCGTGGCGGACCGCTTCTCCTCGAGCGGGCCCAGGATCGCATTGTCCGCGAACCCGGGGTCCTGCTGGACGGCCCCGGCGGACTCCCCCAGCTTCTTGTAGGCCTCGGCGATCTGGCCGTCCAGCGCGGCGAGTTCCTTGTCGACCTCTGCCCGCGCCTGCTCGGGAACCGACGTCAGCCGGGTCGTCACATCCGGGCAGTCGACGGTGGCGGCCGCGAGGACCTGGTTGCCGCCGTCGGCCTCACCGGTGGTGTCGTCCACCGTCGCGGAAGCGTAGACGTTGGCCGCCATCAGGCCGCCTCCGCCGAGGATGAGCGCGAACGCGGCGAAGGTCGCGCGTTGTGGGCCTCTTGGGCGTCTGCGTGCGTTGCGTGCCAAGGCAGTACTCCTACGCTTCGGTCGTGGGGGGTCGTCAGGGGTCGGCATGGAATTCCCACGCCCCATACGTAGGGGGACCGTCGTATGTTCAAGCGCCGCGGAGTTTCCGCGAAATCTCTCATGGACCGGCACACGCTCCGACCACACGGGCCCCGCCGCCACGCGTCGCACGGCGAGGAGGCAGCGGTTCAGCGGAAGATGACGTCGCGGCACAGGAAGTAGGTCTGGTCCATGTGCGAGGCCTGCCGGATCGTGCAGAGGACGTGACGGCCGCTCGAACCCGAGGTGTGCACCGGGACTTCGTACTTCTGGCTCGGGGCGTAGAGCCCGTGCGGGCGACCAGTCGGAGGTCGTTCCGGGTCATCGGCCGGGTGGTGGGGTCGAAGCCCTGCCGGGTGACGTGGACCAGGAAGCAGTCCGCGCCGTGGCGGGCCTGGTCGTGCAGTTCGACCGTGAGCCACCGGCGGCCTCCGCGGTTCGACGCGTTCGACGGCGGTCCGATCCCCGCCGCTCACAGACGGTCCGCGTCCCGGGTCGTGCGCCCGAGACACGTGACCACGTCGTCCATGCGCGTCGCGATCTCGCGGAAGCCCATGCGGTCGTAGAAGGCCCGGGCCGGCTTGTTGGCGGTGGACATGACGAGGTGGACGGCCGGCACTCCCCTGCCGTCCAGTGCCCGCAGGAAGGCCCGCATCAGTTCCCTGCCGTGACCGTGCCCCTGCCACTCGGGCAGCAGGTCGATGTGCAAGTGGGCGGGGTAAGCGGCGAGCTCGGGGACGATCATCCGCTCGGGACGGTGCAGCAGGGCGGCGATCTCCTCGTCCGGGGTGCGCGGCGACCCCGGCGGCTCCGGGTAGCGGTCCGCGACCAGGGGCAGCCACGCCTCACGGAACGCCGCGGCGAAGCGAGGGGTGTCGGCGGTGCCGAGGATGTAGCCGACGGCCCGGCCGCGCCCGTCGTCCAGCACGAAGGCCAGCTCCGGCTCGAGGTGGACGTACGGGGCGGCGAAGGTGGCGGGGAAGACGCAGGGGTCGGCGTAGTGGGGACGGCTGTCGCCACCGTTGTACGCGGTGCGGACGCAGATGTCGTCGAGGGCCGGGCGGTCCTCGGGGCGGTAGCGGCGAACGGCGGGCACGGAAGCGGTCATGGGCGGCATCCTGTCATCCTGTCCTTGTGGGAGCGCTCCCACAAGCACTCCCACAAGCCCGGCCGTGCCGGGTTTTCCCTCGCCCTGGGGCAGGGCCCATGCTGGGCCCGTGGACGAGTTCACCACGATGGGCGAACTCGCCGAACGCACCCGGCCGAGCCGCAGGGCGCTGCGGCTGTACGGGGAGCGGGGACTGCTGGTCCCCGCCCGGGTCGAGGCGGGCGGGGTGCGCCGGTACGGGTCGGAGCAGGTCGCGCGGGCCCGGCGGATCGCGCTGATGCGATCGGTGGGGATGCCGCCGGCCCGGGTCGGGGAGCTGCTGGACCTCCGGGGCGGAGAGGCGGCGGCGCCGGCGGAGTACCGGCGGGCGCGGGAGGCGGAGCACGCGGCCGGCGGTCGCTGGTGACCCATCTCGGTCAGGTGCTGGAGGGCAGGGCCGGTCCGGCGCGGCCGACCGCGGAACCGGACGCGCCGGAACAGCGGGTGGTGTCCGTGCGCGGCCAGGTCGACGCGGCTGGGCTGCCGGGCTTCCTCGAGTCCGGGACCGACTAGCTGTTCGACCGACTGACACAGGCGGGAGCGCGCGTGAACGGGCCGGTGTTCGCCGTGTACGACGGCATCGTGGGAGAGGAGTCCGGCGGGCCGGTCGAGCGGCGCGTGCCGACCGACGACCTCGTGGAGGAGTGCGACCGCGTCCGGGTGCGGGTGGAGCCCGCGCCCCGGGAGGCGTACCTGAAGATGACCCGGCGCGACCTTCCGTTCCCGGTGCCGCCCCGGCGCTGCACGACGGGGCGGGCGGCGTGGGTACTGGGGCGGGGGCTGGGACCGGTCGGCGCGGCACGCGAGGTCCACTGCCCGAACTTCGCCACCGCCGACGCTGGCAGAGCATGTGAGGTACATCGCCGTTCCGATCCGCGTGGGTGCTTAACGCGGCGCCGGGTGGTTACCCGGCGCCCATGAAGCTGCATATTCCGGGGCGGAACAGCCGGCACGAGCACGAGACCGCAGCACCGGAAGGGACCCGCGCGGACCCCCCGGCGAGGTCCGCCGCGGAGGAGCGGCCCGGACCGAGCGACGAGGTCGAGCGCGCGGCGCCGGACGGGCCCGGCGACCTGCCCCGAGGGTCGTGGGGCGCGGCGCTGAAGGGCAGTCTGCGGGAGTTCAAGGACGACGAACTCACCGACCGGGCCGCCGCGCTGACGTACTACGGCGTACTGTCGCTGTTCCCGGCGCTGCTGGTGCTGGTGTCCCTGCTGGGTGTCACCGGCAAGAACACCACCGACAAGGTGATGGACAACCTCCAGCAACTCACTCCCGGGTCGGCACGCGACATCATCACCCGGGCGGTGGAACAGCTCCAGGGCAACGCGGGCGTCGGCTCGGTGATGGCCATCGTCGGTATCGTCCTGGCGGTGTGGTCGGCGTCCGGGTACGTTGCGGCGTTCATCCGCTCGGCGAACGCCGTCTACGACATGCCCGAGGGCCGCCCCGTCTGGAAGGTGCTGCCCGTGCGGCTCGGGGTGACGGTGGTGCTGATGGTGCTCGCGGTGATCAGCGCCCTCATCGTCGTCTTCACCGGTGGGCTGGCCCGCCAGGCGGGCAGCGCCTTCGGGGTGGGCGACACGGCCCTGACCGTCTGGTCGATCGCCAAGTGGCCGGTACTGGTCGTCCTGGTCACGATGATGATCGCCCTGCTGTACTGGGCGACCCCGAACGCCAAGGTGCGGGGCTTCAGGTGGATCACGCCGGGCAGTTTCCTGGCCCTGGTCATCTGGCTGATCGCCTCCGCCGGGTTCGCGTTCTACGTGGCCAACTTCGCCTCGTACAACAAGACCTACGGGACGATGGCCGGTGTCATCGTGTTCCTGATCTGGCTGTGGATCACCAACCTGGCGATCCTGCTGGGGCTGGAGTTCGACGCCGAGGTCGCCCGGCAGCGGGCCATCGCGGGCGGCCATCCGCCGGAGGCGGAACCGTACACCGAGCCGCGCGACACCCGGGCCTGGGACGAGCAGGACCGTCGGCGCCTGGAGGAGACGGAGCGCGCGGACGGCGTGTGAACCTCCCGCGCCCGCGGCTCCGGTCGCCGGCGCGGACACCGGACCGGTCAGCCCGGCATCAGGCCGGCGGCGAGCGTTGCGCCCAGTTCCCAGCAGCGCTCGACGCCGGCCTTGTCCGGTTCCCCGGTGACGGTCACGGTGTCGGCCGCGCGGCGCCAGCCGAGGCCGGTGGTGATCGCCTCGATCGCGCGCACGGCGCCGGTGACGTCGTTGCCGCCGTGCACGTAGCAGCCGAAGGGGCGGCCGCGGGTGGCGTCCAGGCAGGGGTAGTAGACCTGGTCGAAGAAGTGCTTGAGCGCCCCGGACATGTAACCGAGGTTCGCGGGTGTACCCAGCAGGTAGCCGTCGGCCTCCAGTACGTCGGAGACGGTGGCGGACAGGGCGGGCCGCCGCACGACCCGGACGTCCTCGATCTCCGGGTCCGTGGCACCGGAGAGGACGGCTTCGAACATCGCCTGGCAGTTGGGCGAGGGCGTGTGGTGGACGATCAGCAAGGTGGGCACACCCCGACCCTGCCGTCCGGGCCCCCGCCCCCGCAAGCGGCCGTCAATGACGTCACACCGGCCGGGTGGCGCGGGCAACGCCCGCCCGGGGCGCCGGGGCGGACCCCTCGTCCCCCGCCCGGCCGGTCCCGTTGTGAGCGCCCGCGCGGGATGGGACGATGCCCGGGACCGGTTAAGCGGGGAACGGGGTTGGTCGTGGGCGACGAGGACGAGACGTCACCGGCAGCGGCGGTGTTCGACGCGCTGGGCAGCGAGTACGAGAAGGCGTTCGCCGGCTCGGAGGCGCACCGGGTCTCGTTGCAGTGGCTGCTGGGACGACTGGCACCCGGCAGCCGGGTGCTGGACGTGGGCAGCGGCACGGGACGGCCCACGGCGGCCACGCTCGCCGCGGCCGGCCACCGGGTGCTGGGCGTCGATGTGTCCCCGGTGATGGTGGAGATCGCCTCACGTCAGGTGCCCGGGGCGGAGTTCCGGTGCGCCGACGTCCGCCGGCTCTCCCTCGAGGACGGTTCGTTCGACGCGGTGTGCGTGTACTTCGCACTGCTGCAGATGTCCCGCCCGGAACAGTCCGCACTCGTCCGGCAGTTGGCACGGGCGGTGCGTCCGGGCGGTTTCTTCGTCCTGGCGACCGTGCCCCTCGACGTCGAGGGCTTCGACGGGGTCTTCATGGGCCAGGACGTGCGGGTCACCAGCTTCTCCGCGCAGGACGTGACGGCCCTGGTGCGGCAGGCGGGCCTGACGGTGGTGTCCGAGGAGAGCGTGATGTTCACCCCGACCCATCCCGACGCCATGCCCGAGCCCCAGCTCTTCCTGCACTGCCGGCGCCCCGGACCCGGCGCGGACGGCTGACCCGAGACCGACGGGGGCCCGAGCGGAGATGACCGACCCGATGGGCGGGGCCCACAGCGGAGATGACTGACCCGCGCCGGAGGTGGTACTCGCATCCGCGTCCCAACGGAAAGCGAGGCACTCCACCCATGTCGCAGGTAGAGGAATCGATCGAGGTCAACGTCCCCGTCCACACCGCCTACAACCAGTGGACCCAGTTCGAGAGCTTCCCGGAGTTCATGGGAGGCGTCGAGCGGGTCGAGCAGCGCACGGACACGCTCACCCACTGGGTCACCAAGGTGGGCGGCGTGGAGCGGGAGTTCGACGCCGAGATCACCGAGCAGATCCCTGACGAGCGCGTCGCCTGGACCACGGTCGGCGGCGAGGCCAAGCAGGCCGGCGTCGTCACCTTCCACCGCATCAAGGACGACACCACCAAGGTGATGCTCCAGATGGACTTCGAGCCGGACGGAGTCGCCGAGACCGTCGGTGACAAGCTCGGTGTCGTCAAGCGGCAGGTCGACGGGGACCTGAAGCGGTTCAAGGAGTTCATCGAACGCCGCGGCCTGGAGACGGGCGCCTGGCGCGGCGGGGTGTGACCCGGGCGCACCCGGTGGTGCACGCGCGGCCCCACGGCCTTCGGGCCGTGGGGCCGCGCGGCTGTCGTCACGCCGGTGGTCCGCCCGGCTCGCCCTGGGCGGCCCGGAGGTCCGCGAGCAGTTCGGCCTGGCCGGCCAGCACGCCCGAGAGGATGGTGCGCGCCACCCGGAGCAGTTCCGCCACGTGCGGGCTGGTCAGCGAGTAGTACACGGTCGAGCCCTCCTTGCGGCTGACCACGAGGTTCGCGCGCCGCAACAGCGCCAGTTGCTGCGAGAGGTGCGCCGGCTCGATGCCCACCTCGGGCAGCATCTCCGCGACCGCGTGCTCCCGCTCGCTGAGCAGTTCCAGGACGCGGATCCGGGCGGGGTGCCCGAGGGTTTTGAAGAACTCGGCCTTCAGCTGGTACAGCGGCGTGGTCATCGAGCCGTCCCCTTTCCGGCGCGGCGCCACGGCCCCGAGGGCCACACGTCGGGCCATCGCCTCCACCTGTTCGTCGACACCTCAGCGCGACCTCGACGTTTTTCCGACATTAGCAACTTCGTGCGCATCGGCGATCGGTCGGCGCTGCCGTGCGGAGCGTCAGAGGGGGAGCGTGATCCAGACGCTCTTGCCCCGTCCGTCGGCGTCGGCCCGGACCACGGCCGTGCCACCCAGGTCGCGGGTCAGCTCGACGACGGTGGCCAGGCCGCCGCCGCTCCCGGGCGCGGTGGCCGGCCCGTACAGGGCGGGCCGGTCGGGGTGACGGTCGTGCACGGCGAACACCAGGCAGTCGGAGCTCGCCGCGTAGATCACAGTGGTCTGCGGCGAGCGTTCGGCGGCGTGCCGGACGCTGTTGGTGACCAGTTCGCTCAGGATGAGCAGCGCCGGATCGACCGCGGGGTGGTGCCGCCCGATCCCCCACTCCGCCAGGGCCTGTTCGGCGGTCTCGCGGGCGAGGCGCACGGCGGAGGGCTCGGTGGGCAGGGTGAGCACGTGGCGGTGGGGCAGGACGTCGAGGCGGGGTGGCATCACGGCTCCGTGGGGTACGGGTGGTGGCTCGCGGTCGTCAAAGGGGTCGGCGTCGGGCGCGTAAGGGTGGTCAGGGCGCCTCCCCGATGACCGCGGGCTCCGGGGCCGGGGCGCGGCCGGGCCGCAGGACCCCGATGCGTTCCGGGCGGCCGCGGGCGGCGCCGATCACCTCGGGGGTCGTGGCGTGATCCGGGCCCTTGTGCCGTGGCAGGTCGAGCGCGCCCACGGAGCCGAGGATCCGGCGGTGTGCGGGCCGTATACCGGAGGCCATGACAACGATGCCGAATCCGAGAGCCAGGGGCAGCGCGACGACGGCGACGGTCGGGCCGGCGAGCAGGTCGCGACGCGGATCGCGGCGGACCCGGGCCGGATCGGTGCGGGACGGCAGCACGGTGGTCCGCGCCGGGACGAGCATGCGGAACGGCGGTTCGGACACGGTCCCTCGGCTGTCCGGTTCGGACACGGTCCCTCGGCTTTCCGGCGGCGGCCCGCCGCGGCACGCGACCCGACACGCGGCGGCTCCATGACCGTACCAGCATGTAGACACTTGCTAAATTTGGCAATTCCGCAGGTAGTAGTAGCTCTATCGGCGAGCGATCGCGGTCAGCCGGTCATGCGCTTGCGCCAGGACGGCTCGACCAGTTGCCACTCCGCCTCCCACTCCGCCCAGCGCCGCCGCTGCATCCGTGCGCGGACCAGACGGCCGGTGAGCACCACTGCTCCCCCGGCGGCGACCGCGACGGTGATGCCGGCCATGACGGTCTGGAAGCGTGCCTCTCCGGTGCCGAGGGGCTTGGTGACGAGGTTGCCCGCGGGGTCCGTCCACACCGTGACCGAGGAGCCCTCGGCGCCGCCGGAGGCGACCTCGGCGCGGCCGGTGCGGGGAGTGCCGTCCGGCGCGGTCCAGCGCACCGCGGCCCAGACGGTGCCCTCCTCGGTCACGGGCGAGGGCAGCGCCTGCGCCGCGTCCTCGGTGAGTGCGGCCGTGACGGGACGGGACTGGGCCCGGCGCTCGGCGATCGAGTCCTCCACCGTCCCGGCCGCCGACAGCCCGGCGAACCCGCCGAGCACCAGGGTGAGGACGAGGGTGGCGAGCCCGACCCAGGCTTCGACCAGATCGCTGCGGCGCCGCAGCGGATTCTTCCGCCAGCGCCACAGTCGCACCGCGCGGGGCCGCGCACCATGCGTCCTCGCCACGTGACTCACCTCCTCGCGAGGGTGCCGGCGCCGTCCCGCGCCGGCCGAAGAGCCGGCCGCCGGTCCGTGCGGGCCCGCGGCATGACATGTTCAGGTTCGGCCACCAGGCCGCCGCCGTCATGGGCCGAACGGCCCGTTCACGAGGGCGCCCCGGCCCCGGTCGGCACGGACCGCGCGGCCCACGGATCAGCCCGGCTGCACCGCGACGACCTCGCGCCGCGGGCCGCCGAGGACGACCTTGAGCGCGCCGGTCTCGGCGGCGTTGCCGAACACGTCGTAGGCCTCCTGCATCCGCTCGAGCGGGAAGGTGTGGGTGGCCATGTCGCCGGTGGGCAGCCGACCAGCGGCAGCCATCCGCAGCAGGGTGGGCGTGGAGTGGGTGTCGACCAGGCCCGTGGTGATGGTGATGTTCTTGATCCAGAGCTCCTCCAGGTGCAGCGCGGCGGGAGCACCGTGGACCCCGACGTTGGCCACGTGCCCGCCGGGCCGCACCATGCGTGTGCACAGGTCGAAGGTCTCGGGGATGCCCACCGCCTCGATCACCACGTCCGCGCCGAGCCCGTCCGTGAGGTCCGCGATCAGCTGCTCGGGGGCCTCTCGCGCGTCGGCCACCGCCTCGGCTCCGAAGGTCCTGGCCGCCTCCAGCCGCGACGCGGCCAGGTCCACGGCGACGATCCGCTCGGGCGAGAACAACCGGGCGGTGGCGATCGCGGCGAGTCCGACGGGGCCGGCGCCGACCACGACGACGGTGTCCCCGGGACGCACCCGGCCGTTGAGGACGCCCACCTCGTAGCCGGTGGGGAAGATGTCGGCCAGCATCACCGCGTCCTCCTCGGCGAGCGTGCCGGGCAGGGGGTGCACGGAGAGGTCGGCGAACGGCACGCGCACGTACTCGGCCTGGGTGCCGTCGATGAGGTGGCCGAGGATCCAGCCCCCGCCGCCGCGGCACTGGCCGTACATGCCCTCGCGGCAGTACCGGCACCTGCCGCACGCGGAGATGCACGAGACCAGGACCCGGTCCCCGGGGCGCACGGAGCGCACGTCGTCGCCGGTCTCGACGACCTCACCGACGGCCTCGTGCCCGAGCACGGTGCCGGGGCGCACCTCGGGCACGTCGCCCTTGAGGATGTGCAGGTCCGTTCCGCAGATGGTCACGACGTCCACCCGTACGATCGCGTCGGTGGGGTCCTTGACGTCCGGATCGGGCACCTCCTCCCAGGCGGACTGTCCGGGACCGTGGAAGACGTATCCCTTCATGCCGATCCTCACCTTCCGCTCGGCGGCTCTTCTGCGCGGCGGCCTCGGCGTCCGGCGGTCCTGACGGACCCGCGCCGCCCGGGTCGGCGGGACCCCGGCCCGCTGTCACCGGGGGCCGTCCCGCCTTCCAGTCTGGCGGCTTCTCGGGCGATGCGCGCGGCCCGCCGGTTCACCGCCGCAGCACCCGGACGAGGGCGCCGCCGGGGCGGGCGGTGAGTTCCTCCCAGGTGCCCTCCTCGGCGATGCGGCCGGATTCGAGGACGGCGATGCGGTCGGCGCGGCGGACGGTGGCCGGGCGGTGGGCGATGACGACCGTCGTGCGGTGGCCGCGGCGCATGATGCCGGCGAGTTCGGCGTCCCCGGTGTTGTCGAGGTGTGCGGTGGTCTCGTCCAGGACGAGCACCCTGGGGTCGGCCAGCAGGGCGCGGGCGAGGGCGATGCGGGCGCGCTGCCCGCCCGAGAGGGTGGCGCCGCGCTCGCCGACCGGGGTGTCGAGGACGGCGAACCGGTCGATGCCGCACGCCCGGACCACGTCGGCGAGGCGGGCGTCGTCCGCGTCGGGTGCGGCCAGCCGCAGGTTCTCGGCGAGCGTGCCGTGAAACAGGGGGGTCTCCTGGCCGACGACCGCGACGGCCCGGCGCAGGTCGGCGTCGGCCAGCTCGCGCAGGTCCACGGGGCCGCCGTGCTCCGGCAGCAACTGGACGCTTCCTTCGGCCGGGTCCCAGAACCGGGCGAGCAGATGGGCGCAGGTGGACTTGCCCGCCCCGGAGGCGCCGACCAGGGCGAGGGTGCGGCCCGCGGGCACCGTCAGTTCCACGCCGTCCAGGACGGGCCGGCCGCCGTAATCGAAGCGCACGCCGTGCAGCCGTACGCCCAGGGGGCCGTCGGGCAGCGGGCGGGGGTCGGCGGGCGGCGGGGCGAGGGCGGGTGCGGCGAGGGCGGCGCCGACACGGGCCGCCGCGGCGCGCAGGGCGACGGCCCGACTCAGGGACCGGGCGGACTCCGCGACCGGGCCGAGCACCGACAGGGCGAGGGTCATCGCCGCCGGGACCCAGGCACCGTGCAGCCGGCCGGAGGCGGCGGACTGGGCGGCGCCGGCCACCACGCCGAGCACCGCCAGCACGATGAGCGCGTCGCGGACAGCGGCGGAGGTGGCCTCCCAGCCGGCCTCGGCGCGCTGGGCCTCCCCCACCGCGCGGCCCTGCGCGGCGATCCGGCGGCGCCGTTCGGGCAGCGCGCCGAAGGCGAGCAGCTCGGGCAGCCCGTCGACGGTCTCGACGGTGTCGGCCGACAGCTTCGCGGTGGCCGCCAGGGTGCGGGCCCCACGTGCCGCGCGGTGGCGCGCGTCGGCGAACGGCGCGACGGTCAGAAGCGCGGCGACCGGCAGCACCGCCGCGAGCAGCCACGGCTCCATCGTGGCCAGCAGCGTGGCTCCCGTGCTGAAGACCACGCCGGATGCGAGGAGTTGGGCGGTGGTGTGGGCGTAGAAGAACTCCAGCGCCTCCACGTCGGCCATGGCCGTGGCGGCCAGGTCGCCGCTGCGCCGCCCGGCCACGCGGGCGGGCGCGCTGCGGGCCAGTCCGTCGAAGACCCGTATCCGCAGGGCGGCCAGGACCCGGTAGGCGAGGTCGTGCGAGAGGTCCATCTCGCGCCAGGTCGCGAGGGCGCGGACGAGGACGAGGGCGGCCAGCGCGGTGACGGTGCCGGCCGAGGGGGCACGGCCGTCGACGACGGCGGTGCCGGTGGTGTGCGCGGCGAGGGTCAGCAGGGCGACCAGCGAGCCCTGTTCGAGGAGTGCGGTGGCGCAGGTGCGGGCCGTCATGGCGCGGTGCGCGGCGAGGGCGGGCAGCAGGGCCCGCAGGGAGCCGGGTGGGGGCTGCGCACCGGAGGTGAGGGTGCCCGTGGTCATGCGGCGAGATCTCCTTCGTGCGCGTGGCCGGCCGCGACCAGCCGGGCGTAGACGCCACCCGCGGCGACGAGACCGGTGTGGTCGCCGACGGCGTCCACGCGGCCGTCGTCCAGGACCACGATGCGGTCGGCGTGCCGGACGGCGGCTAGCCGGTGGGCGACCACCAGGACGGTTCGGTGGCCGGCGACGTCGAGGAGTTCGCGCACGATGTCCGCCTCGCGGCGCTCGTCGACGGCGCTGGTGGCCTCGTCCAGCACGAGCACCGGGGCGTCGGCGAGCAGCGCCCGGGCGAGCGCGAGGCGCTGGCGCTGGCCGCCGGAGAGGGTGGCGCCGTGTTCGCCGAGGACGGTGTCGTAGCCGTGGGGCAGGGCGGCCATCTCGTCGTGGATGCCGGCGGTGCGGGCGGCCCGCGTCAGCTCGTCGTCGGTGGCATGCGGGCGGGCCAGGCGGAGGTTGTCGGCGACGGTGGCGTGGAAGAGGTGGGTGTGCTGGGAGACCACGGCGATGCCCCGCCGCAGCGAGTCGAGGTCGTACGCGGTCACCTCGCGTCCGGCGGCGGTGATTTGGCCCCGTTGGGGATCCTGGTGGCGCAGGAGCAGCGCGATCAGCGTGGACTTGCCCGCGCCCGACGGTCCGACGACGGCGGTGGTGCGTCCGGCCTCGGCGGTGAAGGTGACGCCGCGCAGGGCGGCCCGGTCCGCGCCGTCGTAGCGGAACTCCACGTCTTCGAAGCGCAGTTCGGGTGGCGCGGACCAGTGTGCGGGTGCGATGCCGGTGTCGGCGACGGCGGGTTCGGCGGTCCGCAGGGCCGCGATGCCGTCGGCGGCGGAGGCGCCCAGGTAGCCGGCGTGCCACTCACGGGACAGGTCGCGCACCGGGCGGAAGCACTCGGCGGCGAGCAGCAGCACGAGGTAGGTCGTCGTGGCCGTGGCGGAGCCGGTGACGGCCGACCGGCAGGCGAGCAGCGCCGCGGCCGCGGTGCCGCCCTGGATGGCCAGGTCGGTCAGTCCGGTGTCGACAAGGGACACGCGGAGCTTGGCGACAGTGGCCCGGTGCAGCCGCGCCGAGCGGGCCTCCAGCCGCTCCCGGGTGCGTCCGACGGCGCCGGCGGCCCGCAGGGCGGGCATGCCCTGGAGGGCCTCGAGGTAGTCGGCGCCCAGCGACTCGTAGGTGTCCCAGTGCTCCTTGCCGCGCCGGGCGAGCAGCCGATCCCAGGCGCGTGGCCCGGCGAGGGCGAGCAGCAGGGCCGGGACGAGGCCGAGCAGGGCGGGCGGGGCGAGCAGGGCGAGGGCCGTGAGCAGCAGCGGCGGTACGGCGAGGGTGACGAGGAGCTGGGGCAGGTAGCGGGCGACGTAGGCGTCGACGCCCTCGACGCCGTCGACGAGGGTGGTGCGGACCGCGCCGATGCGCGCGGTCGTCAGGTGGGCGGGGCCCAGCCGCCCGAGGTGGGCGAGGAGTTCGTCCCTGAGCCGTACCCTGACCGCCGCGCCCGCGCGGGTGGCGGTGGCCTGCTGCCGGTGGCCGAGCCCGGCGCGCACGGCGACGACGCCGAGCACGGCAGCGAGCAGCAGCGGCAGGCGTGCGGTGGCGCCGCGGGCCAGGTCGGCGAGGGCGAGCGCCAGCAGGACGGCCTGCGCGAGGTGGGTGAGGGTGACGGCGCCCTGGAGCAGGGTCGCCGCGAGCAGGGGGCGCCGGGCGTGGCGGGCGGCGCGGCGCAGTTCGCGATGGACGATCACGAGGTCCTCTCCTCGGGGTGGGCGGTGCCGAGCGCCAGTGCGTGGACGACGAGGTCCCGGCCGGGCGGGCCGCCCAGCGCGGCGCCCAGGTCGGCCCGCTGCCAGGAGCCGACGGGGCGGGCGGCCAGCTTCCGCCGGGCGGCGGTGACATGGGCCAGTTGGACGGCGTGTCCGGCGCGCAGGTGCACTCGGCGGATGCGCGCGGCACCGGCGTCCATCGGGCAGCCGTGTCCGAGCAGCACGGCGCCGGCCCGCGCGATCCACGCCTGGCGTGCGGCCCAGACGGCCAGGGTGGGCCGGGCGTCGCCCGACGCGATCCGGCGCAGCGTGCCGTCGGGTGCCGCCTCGACGAGCCCGGGCCGGGGGCCCCCGACCGCCGCACACCAGGCGAGTTCACCGGCACCGGCCTCGGCGACGGTGGTGAGCAGGGCGTGCAGGTCCTCGGGGGGCGGGGTGCCGTGCAGGGGTGTCGGGGCGCTGCGGCGGGCGGGGACGTCGTGCGGGCCCGCTGTGTGCCGGGGCGGCGGGACGTGCACGGTGGCGAGGGGCTCCGCGTCGGCTCCGGTGGCGACCGGATCCGCGGCGGGCCGGTGCGCACCGTGCCCGATCGGCTCCGGGTCCCCGGCGGAGGGCGTCCGGCCGTCGAGGTGCAGTGCGGGCGTCGCACCGAGGGCCCGTGCGGCCAGCCACAGGGCGCCGGCCGTGTGGCCGGTGTCGAGGAGCAGGAGCGGCCAGGCGCGGTGGCCGTAGTGCGAGATCGTGCGTCGTGGGGTGACGGAGAGCTCGGCGCTCACCCCGGGCGGAGTGCCGGCGGGTGCCGGTCCCAGGTGGTGCACGCGGTGGCGCAGCGGGTCGTAGCCGTAGCGTCCGGGCGGCAGGGGGCAGCCGGTGCCGACGACGAGCCCGGCGTCCACCGGGTGGAGTGCCCCCGCGGACGCGGCGGGCCGCAGCCGGCCCGCGCCGTCCCCGGCCGTCAGCGACAGGCGCAGCAGCCGGTCGAGGTCCAGCTCGCCGGGGCGGGCCGGCGGTACAGGACGGGGCGGGTCCGGCCAGCGGCGGACCGGTGGGCCCGCGGGGGTGTCGGGGCCGGGCTCCTCGGGGGAACGGGCGCGGGCGAGGGCGGTGACGAGGTCCACGAGGTCTCACATGTGGGGCGCGGGGGCGAGGGTGAAGTCCTCGGGCGCGTGCGGGGCGGTGGTGCGCCAGCCGCGCGCGACGGCGACGCGGGCCAGGCGCGGGCAGCCGAAGTACCCGAAGGCGGCGGGGGCGTTGGGCAGCAGGCCGGAGACGAGGACGCGGGCGACGCGCAGCGGCGTCTCGGCGACGTCCTCGGTGGTGAGGTCGAACGTCATGATCCGGTGCCCGCCGTCGTGCAGGGCCTGTTCCAGCCGCTCCCGGCTGCCGGGCCGCACGTCCCGCAGGGGTACGGTGCCGAGCGCCGGCTCGGTGAAGCGGCGAGCCTCGGGCGCCATCCGCTCGTCCAGCCAGACCTGGACGTGCGCGCCGAGATCCCGTACGTGCTCGAAGTGCGGGCCGCAGGAGTCGAGGTAGCGGCCGTCGGGACGGTGGTCCAGATACAGGCCGCGGGCGAGGAGCCCGGCCTCGACCGCCTGGAACACCCAGCCGTCCGGTCCGGTGAGGCCCTGGGTGAAGACCCAGGTGTGGACGGCTTCCAGGACGGCCTTGCGGGCGGCCTCGGCCGGGTCGTACCTGCAGGCGAACCCGGCGGCGTACAGGCCGAGCCGGGGATCGTGGACGAGTGCCGCGACGCACGGGGCGAACTCCGAGGGCATCTCCGTCAGATGCACCTCGAGAGGGGACCCGGCGAGGTCGTCGGCGAGGCCCGGCACCGTCGCCGGGTCGATGCCGCGGGCCGGGCCGTCCAGATGCCACCACAGTTCGAGCGCATCGCGCTCGACGATCTCCAGCAGGGCCCGTTCGACGGCGTCGTCGAAGCCCTGGCCGGTGGCGATGCCCGCGTAGTTGAGGTGGTGCGTGCGCGACAGGGAACGCAATGCGCCCTGACGCCAGTTGAGGTGGGTGAGGGCGACGGGCGCCCACACCTCGGCGCGGGTCCCGTCGGGCAGTTGCTCGGTCCCGCGGGCCCACAGGGCGGGCGTGTCGACGGTGAGGCGGCGGTAGGGGAACCGGTCGCGTGCGTACTGCCAGTCGGCGTACGCGGGGAGTTCCTCGGGGCCGTACAGCCGCAGCGACCTGTCGGCCAGTTCGGCGGCGGTGGCGCGCAGCGGGGCGTCGGGGTGGCCGGGCGGGGGCACCCGGTTGCCGCAGTACCGTTCGACGCCTTCGGCTATGGCGGCGATGCGGGCGGCCCCGGGGTCGCCGAAGGTGGTGCCCAGGGAGACCCGGTCGGCGGGCCACAGTCCGAGTCTGCGCGCGTCCGACATCTCGGCGGTGAGCGAGGTGTAGAGGGGCGGGACGCCCGGGGGGTGCCCGACCGGTTCGACCCCGCGGACGATGCCGCAGACGGGATCGACGAGGGCCTCCAGGGGCAGCGGTGTCATCGCGGGATCTCCTGTGCCGGGTCGATGGGTGTGGGGCGGGACCGCAGGACGGGCAGCCGGAGCAGCACTCCGCCGGGGTCGAGGTCGCGCCGGGAGGCGCGCAGACGGGTGGCGGTGACCGGGTCCTCGCCGGTGTGCGGATTGCGGGCGTGGGCCGGGAAGTGGTGCCCGGCGATCTCCAGGCGGAGCCGGGTCCCCGCGGGCAGTCTGCGGGCGAGCCGGCCGAGTTCCACGGTGAAGCCGGCCGCCCGTCCCGGGGTGTCGGCCCGCCGGACGATCCCCACCGCGAGCCGCTGGGCGACGCCCTCCGGGGTGAGCGCGACGAGCCGGGCGGCCCAGTCGGCGGACGGTGTGTCGGCGGTGGCCCGGAGTTCCAGGCGGGCCGGTCCGACGACGTCCAGGGGGCGCGGCAGCGGTGGGGTGACGAGCAGGCAGCGGTCCGGCGTGTCCCGTGCGGGAGCCGTCAGGTCGTCGGAGGACACGGGGCGTTCGGGGTCGGCGAGGAAGGACGTCCCGTGCAGTGCTCGCAGTCGCGGCGCGTACGGCTCGCCCTCGATGCCCGCGTCGAGCCAGAGGGCGCTGCCGCCCAGCCCGATCACGCCCCGGGCCCCGGCGGTCAGGTCGCCGCCGAGGGCGCGCCGGGCCCAGCGGGCGTACAGCGCGCCGAGGCGGACCCGGTGTGCGGGGTCGGCGTCGGGGCCCGGTTCGGCGACCAGGCGGTGTCCCCAGGGTCCCAGCAGCAGCCGTGCGCAGGGTCCGCCCCAGTGGCGCCACAGGGCGACGGTGTCCTCGGTGAAGTGGTCGTGGTGACCGCCCACCGCGAGCAGCGGAACCGCGGCCCGCCCGGCCCGTGCGATCAGCCGGCCGCGCTCGCCCCGGCGCCACAGTCCCGGCCAGGACGGCAGGTCGCGGCCGAGCCGTTCGGGCAGGCCGGTCACCGGAAGGTGCGCCAGCAGGCCGGGGTCGGCGGCGCGGGCCCCGGCCAGGGCCGCCTCGTCGGAGTCGCGGCGGTCGCCGTGGGCGGCCCACCAGCCGGCGCGGGCCGCGAGCCGTTCCACTCCGGTGGGTTCGCGGGCGGTGTCGGCGGCGCCGAGCGCGGGAACGGCGGCGACGACGGCGTCCGGCCGAGCGTCCCGGGGCGCGTCGAGGGCGAGGACGAGGGCGCAGTGGGCGGCGTAGGAGGCGCCGACGGCCACGATTCTGCCGTCGTTCCAGGGCTGGCGACGGATCCAGCGGGCGGTCGCGGTGCCGTCGGCGGTCTCGTTCGCATAGGGCTGCCACACTCCCGTCGACGCGTGCCGGCCGCGCACGTCCTGGACGACGGCGGCGAATCCGTGCCGGGCCCAGCCGCGCTGTTCGGCGCGGTGGAGCAGCCGGTCGTAGGGGGTGCGCAGCAGGACGGCGGGAAAGGGGCCGGCGCCGCCGGGGAGCAGGACGTCCGCGACCAGCCCCCCGACGGTCACGGTGAAGGGGGTCACCGGGGGTGTTCACCCGTGGCGGGCACGGGGGCGACGTCGGGGACGGGCAGGACAGGGTGCTCGGTGACCGTCAGGCCGCGCAGGTCGACGCACCGCAGTCGGCGCCGGGCCGGGAGCGGGCCCGGGTCGGGCGCGCCGGTGGCCCAGCGGGTGAGGTCGGCGGCGAGCAGGGCGGCGACCAACGACGCCTCGGGACGCGCGAGTTCGAGGGGGGCGCCGCCGGTGCGCGGGCCGGCCCAGTAGGCGGCCAGTTCGCGGTGGGCGGGGGTGGCGGCGAGGCGGCGGGCGCGGACGTGGGCGGCGGTGACGTCGCCGGGGGCGGTGGCCGGCGGCTCGACGTACACCTGGTAGCCCTCGCGGTGGCAGCGCAGCCAGGCGATGCCCTGCCCGGGCAGCCGGTCGGCGGCGTCCCACAACCCTTCGGGCACGGGCCCGTCGAGGCACCACACGACGGCGGCGGGCCGGCCGCGGGCCGGGTCCTCGGGCGTTCCCGGGCGGGGCTCGGCCCCGGCGGCCCGCAGGAGCGCGGCCAGCGGATCGGTGAGGACGGGGTCGCCGAGCAGCCGGACGTCGCGGAGCCCGGCGGGCCACTCGGTGCCGGACGGCCCGTCCGTCAGGTGTCCGGCCGTGTCGAACGCCGTGAGGAGCCGGTCGACTTCGGGGTCCGCCGGGGCGGGGGTTCCGGAGAGCCTGGCGAGCAGCGTCTGCTCGTCCGCGTCGCCGGTGCGGACCGTGAGGAACTCCCCGTCCGCCGTGCGCAGGGCGAGGCCCCGTCCGGGTACGGCGACGACCTCGGCACCGGGGGCGAGCTGGCTGGGGGACACGTCGAGTCTCCTGGGGGGAAAGGGGCTGGGGCGGGCGTGGGCCCGCCCGGAAGGCAAACGGGCGGGCCCACGGTCTGGGGAGAGCTGCTCCCGCTTACTCCTCGGTGTCGTCGAAGGGGTTCTCGACCAGCGCGTTGGAGTGGGAGGCCGAGGCGTGGGCCAGCTGGCCCGGGTCGGCGATCGGCACGAAGACCTGCTCGTTGTCCATGAACTCTCCTTGTTCATCGAGGAGTTGCAGTGATCGGACGATCACCGCGCAGCACACACTAATGAATATGATTTTCATATTCCACCCCTGTGAGGGGGTGATCCGGGTAACACACCGGCCAGCCGCCCTGCGGGTCGCGGCCCACCCGGCCCGCCACCCTCAGGACGTCCGCGAGCAGACCCGGTGTCACGACCTCCTCGGGCGGACCGTCGGCGACGACGAGGCCGTCCCGCAGGGCGACGATCCGCTCGGCGAACCGGGCGGCGTGCGCCAGGTCGTGCAGCACCATCACGACGGTCAGTCCGCGCTCCTCGCGCAGTCGCACCACGGTGCGCAGGACGTCCAGTTGGTGATGCAGGTCCAGATAGGTGGTCGGCTCGTCGAGGAGGAGGATCCGGGTGTCCTGGGCGAGCGCCATCGCCAGCCGGACCCGCTGCCGCTCGCCCCCGGACAGCGCGTCCACCGGCCGCTCCGCCCACTGCTCCACCCCCACGTCCCGCAGGGCCCGGCGCACGACGGGGTCGTCGCCCTCGCGCAGCATCCCGAGCGGCCCGCGCGCCGCGTACCGGCCCTGCCGCACGAGGTGACGCACCGTCATCCCCGGTACGGCCGGGGCCGACTGGTGCAGCAACGCGACCCGTCGGGCGGTCGCCCGCCGGGTGAGCCGGGCCGCGTCCTCGCCACCGAGCAGGACGCGGCCCCCGTCGGGCCGCAACAGCCCCGCCGCCAGCCGCAGGAGAGTCGATTTCCCGCACCCGTTGAGCCCGATGAGGGCGGTCAGTTCGCCCGGACGCACGGTCAGGTCCACGCCCCGCAGGACGGGCCGGCCGGGGTAGCCGAAGCGGACCCCCTCGACACGGATTCCCAGGGACCCGGTGGCATCGGTCATGCTCTGCCCTTCGTCGACATCACAACGTTCGGTCCGGCGCCCGGCGCACGACGAGCAGCAGCAGCGCGGCACCGGCGCAGGTGGTGAGCGCACCGACCGGCAGCGTCAGCGACTCGGTGTCCAGCGCCACCGCCAGCAGCCGCGAGGCCAGTTGGGCCGCCGCGTCCGCCCCGCACACCACGGCGGCCCCGAGGAGGGCGGCGCCGGGCAGGGACATGCGCAGGTCCGCACCGAGGACGGCGAGCGCGAGGTGCGGCACCAGCAGCCCGACGAACCCCAGCGCGCCCGCGGCGGCCACGGCACCCGCGGTGAGCGCCACCGCGGTCAGCAGCGCGAGCCTGCGGGCCCGTCCGGTGGACAGGCCGGCGGCGGCGGCGGTGTCCTCACCGCAGCGCAGCAGGGTCAGCGGCCCCGCCAGCAGCCACGCCGCCGCCGTCCAGACCAGCGCCCAGGGCCACAGCAGATGCCAGTGCTGCCACACCCTGCCCTCGGTGGTGCCGACCAGCCACTGCACCACGCTGCCGAGTTCGCCCGGGGCGACCAGCAGCACCATGGCGGTGAGCCCGCCCAGCACCGCCGAGACCAGCACCCCGTGCACGGCGGTCTGCGCCGGATCACCCCGGTCGCGACCGCTGAGGAGCCACAGCAGCCCGGCCCCGGCGCAGCCGCCCGCGCACGCGGCGACGACCACGGCGAGCGGGGACTGCCAGCCGGCCAGCCCGAGCCCCGTGGCGGTGACAGCCCCGAGCACCGCGCCCGGTGTCACCCCGGTGACCTCGGGTCCGGCGAGGGGGTTGCGCAGGGCCGACTGGAGCACCAGGCCGGCCACGCCGAGGCAGGCTCCGGCGCCGAGGGCCACCAGCAGGCGTGGCAGCCGGAGTTGGAGCAGGATGTGCCGTTCGGTCGGGTCACCGCCGCCGCCCAGGACGTCCACCACGGTGCCCGGGGACATGCCCCGCCCGGCCACCAGTTCCGTGCCGGCGCACAGTACGACCAGCGCGACGAGAGCGGCGAGGCGCCCGGTCACCGGGCCGCCTCCCGCGTCGCGCCGGCCGGGTCCGTGGGCCCGCCGTCACGCGGCCGCAGGCGCCCGGAGCGCAACAGGGCGACCCCGGCGGGCACGCCCAGCAGGGCCGTCCAGGCGCCGACCGGGGTCTCCACCGGTGCGAGCGCGAGCCGGGCCGGCACGTCGGCGACGGCCACCACGGCGGCCCCCCACGCTGCCGACCAGGGCAGCCACCGCACCGCGTCCGCGCGGGGGGCCAGGCGGCGCGCCAGGTGGGGGGCGAGGAAGCCGACCCACGCCACCGGCCCGCACACCGCCGTCACGGGCGCGATCAGCACCACGGCGACAGCCAGCGCGGCGAACCGGGCCCGCCGGGCGCGCACCCCCAGCGTCTCGGCGTCCTCGTCCCCGAGCCGCAGCACCGACAGCACCGGCGCGCACAGCACCAGCGCGGGCACGGCGACGAGCAGCCAGGGCCACAGTCCCCCCACGTCGTCCCAGGTGCGGGCGGAGAGGGAGCCGAGCAGGTAGCGGTAGATCAGCTGGAGGTCGAGCTGGTCCGCCATCACCATCAGCACCAGCAGCGCGGCCTGCAGGGCGGCGGCGACCGCCGCGCCGGTGAGCAGCACGGCCGACGGACTGCGCCCCGCCCCCGCGGCGAGCAGGGTCAGTACCCCGCCGAGCGCGGCTCCGCCGATGGCCATGAGGGGCTGCACGACGGCCGGTACGGACACCGCCAGCACCAGGGGCGCGGCGACCCCGAGCGCGGCGCCGGAGGAGACGCCGAGCATCTCGGGCACGGCGAGCGGATTGCGCAGCGCCTCCTGGAGCACGAGCCCCGCCGCACCGAGGCACGCCCCGGCCAGCAGCGCCAGCACCAGCCGGGGCACACGCAGTTCACCGACGACGATCCCGGCCAGGGTGGTGTCCCCGTCGAGCAGTGCGGCGGGGAGGCGGTGGAGGGGCACGTAGGGCGTGCCCAGGGTCAGGGAGCACACCGAGGCAGCGGCCAGCAGCGCGAGCAGGACGTACGCCTGCCCGCTCCCCCGCCGGCCGCCCGCCCGGTGGTCACCGGTCACGGTGGGCCTGCTCACCGCAGCGCGGCCGTGGCCTCGTCGAGGACGATGCCCAGCGAGCGGGTGCCGCGGCCCTTGGCCCACACCTCGGGGTCCACCTCGTGGACGTCGCCGTTGCGTACGGCCGGGATCTTCCCCCAGAGCGGGTTCTCCGCCAGTTTCTCCGACAGCTTGCCGTCCGCCCCGCCGAAGCTCATCGTCTCGACGAAGAGCACGTCGACGTCCTCGGCGAGGATCTCCTCGAGGCTGTAACTGCCCTGCACGCCCCGGGACTTCCAGGGGTAGTCGGCGAGCCTGGGGAAGAGGCTGGCGGTCACGTCCGTCTCGGGGGTGGCGACACCGAAGTTCTCGTCGCTGCCGTAGATGACGAGCGCCTTCTTCCCGCTCCTGGCCCGCTCGGCCGCGGCGAGTCCGGTGCGGAAGGTCCGCTCCGCCCTCTCCCCCTCGGCGGTACGGCCGGTGAGCGCGGCGGTGTCGCGCAGGTAGGCCACGCTGTCCTGCCAGGTCTCCGGCTGCATCGGCCAGAAGGTGGTGGCGCCCTTCAGGGCGGGGGCGAGCTTGCCGTGGGTGTCCTCGAGGCCGATCACGAGGTCGGGCTTGTGGGCGAGGACGGCCTCGACCTCGGGGGCTATGAACCCGCCGGGGATCACGTCGACCTCCTTGGCCCTCCGCTCACCCAGGAAGTCCTCGTGGGCAAGGAGCGCGCTGTTCGTGGCCGTGGGGACGATGCCCAGTTCGGTCAGGATGTCGTCGCACAGCGCGAACAGGCAGACGATGCGCTCGGGCGGCTCGGACAGGGAGATCCGGACGCCGTTGGCGTCGGTCAGGTCACGTGTCGCCTTGATGGGTCGGACGGTGACGTCGGTCTGCGGACCGGAGCTCCGGCCGTCGGCGGCGGGTTCGCTGGACGCGCCGCACGCGACCAGGAGGGAACCCACCGCGGCGGCGGTGATCCAGCTTCGGACGAGTCTCGACGGTGAGCGCAGCATGCGTGGCCTCGCTTCTTCTCAGGGGCCCGAACGCCACGAAGATACATGATAATCGTTTTCAATAGACCTCGCGCCCCTCTCCCCCGCTGCCCGGAGGACCTCATGACGACCGATCCGCTGCTGCTCGTCTCCGACCACGTGGCCGGAGTCCTGCATGTCCTGACCGTCCCGGACGGCAACCCCGTCCACCGCCTGACGGACCGTCACCTCTCCGAGCACGCGGGATTCCTGCCGCTCCCCGGCGGCCGGGTGGCCTGCGTCGACGACGGCCGGGGCGAGTTGCTGGTGCTCGACCCGTTCGCAGCGGAGCCCGTCCGGGCGGCGGCCCCGGTCGCCGTACCGGCCGAGCACCTCGCCGCGGACCCCTCGGGCCGCCTCGTGGCGGTGACCACGGGGCTGGGCGCGAACGCCGAGCCGTGGTCGGACCTGCTGACCGTCGCCGACCTCGCCACCGGGAGGACGGCCCGGGTCCGCACGCGCGTGGGAGAGCCGGGCGTCACGGTACTGGGCGGCGCCGACCCCCTGGTCGTGCTGCGGCACCGGGAGCCGGGCGCGCTCGCCGTGCACCGCTTCGCCGATCTGCTCGCCGCTGGGCCCGGCTGCCCGCCCGCCCTTCCCCGCACGGAGCTCCCGCTGCCGGACGACGGCCACGGGGACGCCCACGACCCGGTCGGCGGGCGGGTGTTCGCGGCCACGGGAGAGGGCGTGGCCCGGGCACGCCGGGAGGGCGACACGCTCGTGGCCGAGCCGGTCGTCTCCTGGGGCTCGGCCGCCCGGGGCTGGTACCTGCGGCTGGATCCGGCCCGACGGGCACTGTGGTCGACGCTGCGGGGCGGGCCCGGCGATCCGCTGCGCTGGCCGGAGTGGACGAACCAGGCGTGGTGCCACGACCTGGCGACCGGCCGCACCACCCGGACCGACCTCGGACCCGGCCTGGTCTTCCGGCTGGCCCTCACCCGGGACCGCGCCGCGGTCACCCGCGTCCACCCCGACGGCGACGAACTCGTCCTGCTCGGCACCGACGGCAGCGTCGGCCGGGTCCCCCTGCCCGCGATGGACGGTGCCCCGCGGGCCGGCGCCACCCCCTGGGACGGCGTCCAGCGCCGTGCCGTCGCCGCGTCTCCCGGCGCGGACTGGGTCGCCGTCACCCGCGGCGGCCACGGCGAGGTCCATGTGGTCGACGCACGGTCCGGCACCGAGGCGGGCCTCGTCAGGCTCGACACGGCCCTGCACCACGGGGGTCACATGATGCTGCGGGCCCGCACCGACGGCGCCGAGGGCGACACCGTGGGGCGGTGACCGGCCGGTGCGCGAACGCGCCGACGGCCACCGCCCTCACGCGGGGGTCACGCCACCGGGCGTGCGATGCCGCTGTGCAGCAGGTGCCGGGCCTGCCGGGCGTACACGCCCAGGTGCAGGGCGAGGCGGGAGAGCGCGTCGTACAGGTCGCGCACCGGGCCGAGACGCTCCAGCCGCGGGGCCAGCGCCGACAGGGTGATGGCCGCGGCCACGCCCGCCCAGGCGACCGGGCCGAGCGGGGTGCAGCCGAAGAAGTGGCTGACGCCGGGGGTCTGGACGAGGGCGGCGAGCACCGCGGCGCTGCCGAGGGCGGTCGCCCACACCAGGGGGCTGTGACGGCGGCCGGAGAGCGTCTGCACCAGCTGGGCGCCGACCACACCGCACAGCGCCATGGTCGTGGAGCGGCGCTCGGTGCCGGGCGTGTACCGGCCGACCAGGTACGCCGTGACCGCGCCGAGGCAGGTGGTCACACCACGGCGCCGGATGGCCCGCAGCAGGGGTGCGCCGAGGACGTCCAGGCCCATCGGGCCGGTGGCCGCGTGCGCCGCCGTCGACGGGTCGTCGCTCGGGGTCACCGCCACCGCCATGGCCGGGAACATGTCCGTGAGCAGGTTCACCAGCAGCAGCTGACGGGTCGACAGCGGCGAGGAGCCGGCGAGCAGGGTGCCCAGCACACTGAATCCGACCTCGCCCGCGTTGCCGCCGATGAGGATGCTCACCGCGTCGGCGACGCTGCGCCACAGGGCCCGGCCCTCGACGACCGCGTCCACCAGAACGGACAGGTCGCCGGTGGTCAGCACCAGGTCGGCGGCGTTGCGGGCGGCGGCCGAGCCGCGCGCCTCGACGCCCACGCCGACGTCGGCGGCGCGGATGGCGGCGGCGTCGTTGGCGCCGTCGCCCGCCATCGCCACGACCCGGCCGGCCTGTTGCAGCGCTTCCACCACGTGCAGCTTCTGCTCGGGCGCGACACGGGCGATGACACCGGCGCCGTGCAGGGCGCGGACCCGTTCCCGGCGGTCCATGGCGACGAGTTCGTCACCGGTGACCACTTCCGTCTCGTCCGGCCAGCCCAGTTGCAGGGCGATGGCGCGGGCCGTCTCGGGATGGTCGCCGGTGAGCATGACGGGCAGGATGCCGGAGCGGCGCAGCTCGGTGAGCAGACCGTGCGAGGTGTCCCGCGGGATGTCGGCCAGCGCGATCAGGCCGACGAACTCCAGGTCCGTGAGCTCGGCGTCGAGTTCGGCGGCCGGGTCCGGGCCGCGGCAGGGCCGGCGGGCGACGGCGAGCACGCGCAGTCCGCGGCCCGCGAGCGTGTGGGCGGTCTCGGTGGCGTCGTGGGGCAGGTCCCGGCAGGCGGGGAGCACCGTCTCCGGGGCGCCCTTGACGACGAGGAGTCCGTCCGGCCGCGAACCGGACGTGCCCGAGGTGTCCGACGGGCCGCCCTCTTCGCGCCCGACGGCGGCGGCATAGCCGCGGCGTGCCTCGAAGGGCAGTTCACCGGTGGGGTTCCAGATCTCGTCCGGCGGCGCGACGTCGAGCACCGCCTCGTCGGTGGCGTGCGCGACCCGGCGTCCCTGCCCGGTGTCCTCCTGCGGGCAGGCGCGGGCGGCGAGGCGCACGACCGGTACGGCGTCCTCGGCGTCCGGCTCGAGGACGGTGCCGCCCGCGGTGGCGACGCGGACCAGGCGCAGCCGGTTCTCGGTGAGGGTGCCGGTCTTGTCGAAGCAGACGGTGTCGACCCGGCCGAGCGCCTCCAGGGTGCGCGGGGTGCGGACCAGGACACCGCGCCGGGACAGCCGGCGGGCGGCCGCCATCTGGGCGACGGTCGCCACCAGCGGCAGGCCCTCGGGGACCGCGGCGACGGCCACGGCGACCCCACCGCTGACGGCACGCCGGATCGGGCTGCCACGCAGCAGCGACAGGCCGGTCACCAGCGCGCCGCCGGTGAGGGTCACCGGCAGTGCCTTGCGGGTCAGCTCCTGCAGCCGGGCCTGGACTCCGGCGGGCGGCGGGGTGCGGGCGGCCAGGGCCACGGCGCGGCCGGCCTCGGTACGGTCGCCGACGTCGACGACGAGCGCGGAGGCGCGGCCGGCGACGACGGTGGTGCCCTCGAAGACCATGCAGGTGCGCTGGGACACGGGCGCGCCGGGGGTCGGCTCCAGGCTCTTGGTGACGGGCAGCGACTCGCCGGTGAGCGACGACTCGTCGACCTCCAGCCCGTCCAGTTCCAGCAGCCGCGCGTCGGCCGGTACGACGTCGCCGGCGCCGAGGCTGATCAGGTCCCCGGGGCGCAGTCGCGCCGCGTCGACCGTGACCGTGCTCCTGCGCGTGTCCTGCCGGCGGGCCTTGGGCTGCTGCCGCGCCGCCAGCCGGGCGAGGGCCTGTTCGGCGCGCAGCCGCTGGAGTCCGCCCGCCACGGCGTTGATGTCCATCGCGCCGACGACCAGCAGCGCGTCGACGAGCGAGCCGAGCAGGGCGGAGGCGACCGCGCCGGTGGCCAGGACGGGGGTGAGGGGGTCGTCGAGTTCCCGGCGGACGGCGCCGGCTGCCTGCCAGGTCCAGCGCACCGGTGTCGCGACGGGCGTACCGGCCAGCCGTGCCGTGCGCCGGCGGGCGCGGTCGGCGAGCAGGGCCGCGCCGCGGAGCTCGGTGTCGGCACGGGCGCGGGTGCGGCTCAGCCGGTCGCGGGCCTCGTGCGGCTCCAGCGCGTGCCAGGGCACGTGCAGCCGCGGCTCGGGCGGGGTGGCCCGGGCCACCCGGGCGGCCTCGACGGTGCCGCCGAAGAGGGCGGCCGCCGCGGCGATGTTGACGGGTGCGTGCCGGGTGAGCGACCGCCAGATCCGGCCGCCGGGCTTGCCGCCGCGGGCCACCATGAGCCCGGACAGGGCGGCGCCCGCCCGGGCCAGGGTCTGGGAGCGGCGGCCGACCCGGCGGGCGGCGGGAATGGCCGTCAGCAGCCGCCACACGTCGGCGGTGCCGCCGGGTGCGAGCGCGTCGACGCCCCACGGGATCGCCGCGTTCCGGTCGGTGAGCGCGACGGCCACGTCGCCGGCCGGCAGGCCGTCCGCCACGTCGCCGCCGTCGGCGGCCACCCGGGCGACGCTCACCACGATGTGCCCGTCGTTCTGCAGCGCCCGCACCACGTCGCCGAACGGCAGGTCGGCCGGGGCCACTTCGTCGGCCAGGCGGGTGATGTCCTTCAGGTCCGAGCCGCCGGTGATGACGACGTGCAGCCCGGCCCTTCGGGCGGCGTCCAGGACGGCCTCGGCGAGCGGGTCGACCGGGTCGTCGGTTCCGGTCCCGTCGTCGTCGGCACGGTTGCGCAGGGCGTCGGCGTGCAGCACCAGGGCGTCGGCGATCTCCAGTTGGCGCAGCCGTTCCGCGCCGCGGACGAGCATCCCGGACCGGGCGAGGAAGGTGCCGAGGGTGGCGTTGAAGGCGGCGGGCCCGTAACGGGCCGCCTTGGGGGAGCCGGCGAGGACGGCCTCGGCGGCTTCGTGGGGGTTGTGGGTGACCAGCAGGGTTGCGACGGCGCCGGCGATGCTGCCGGTGCCCGCGTTGGCCGCGTACTCCTGGGCGGGGGTCACCCGCAGCGGCGGGCGGGTGCCGGTGGGACAGCGGATGCTGGTGCGTTCCTCGAGGCAGACGTCGTCGTGCAGGGCCTCGAAGGCCGCGACCCTGGCCACGGCCTCGGTCAGCTGCTCGGTGCGCAGCAGGCCGTCGAGCACCAGGGCGGCCGGGGACTGCCCGGCGCCGTGCGCGGCGGCGTTGACGCCGGCGAGGACGAGTTCCATGCCGCTCTTGCCGAACCGGTGGCGCAGCAGGGCACGGAAGCGGGGGTTCTCGCGCAGCAGGGTGACGGCGGCGGTGACCGTCCTCGGGGTGCTCGGCAGACGCATCGAGCGGGCGGCCAGGGCACCGGCCGCGCCGGCGGCGTCGATCAGCAGCGCGGCGGCGGTGACCCGCACCTCACGGGGGTCACCGGGGTGGGTGATCTCGCTCTCGTCCTCCTCCGGTGCGCTGCCCTCGACCAGTCCGAGGCGGTCGGCGAGCGCGGTGGCCCGCTCGGTCAGGCGGTCGCCGGCCGCGTCCGCGACGAGGGTCACCACCAGGCGGGACAACCCCTCGTCCCAGTAGGCCGTCAGCACGTCGGGGTGGTCGAGCAGTTCGGCGGCCACCTTGCGGGCGAGCGGTCCGGCCTCTCCTCCGGGGTGCCGCAGGGCCAGGTGGACGCGGTGCCCCGCCCGCCAGTGCCTGCCGCCGTCGAGGGCGTTGCGGGCGACGTGGCGGACGCGGCGCGTCGTGTGCCGGACGGACGTCATGCCCTGGGCGGTGCTGCGGGCGGCGCCGGCGGCGGCTCCCGCCACGGCCCCGGCGAGGGGGGCGACGTCGAAGCGTGTGAGCATCAGGTGGTGTCCCGGTGACGTGTGACGGTGCGGAGGGGGCCCGGCGGCGGCCGGTTCGTGGCTCAGCCGGCCGGCCGCTCGCCGTGCGGCCGGCCGTGGGTGCCGTTGCCGTGGTGGGCGGGTGTGCCGTGGTGGGCGGTGGCCTCGGCGACCTGCTTGAGCGCGGACGCCGTGGCCGTGTCACCCACCTTGGCCGGCTGTTCGTGGGCGTGAGGGTGTTCGGGCGGCTCGTTCCGGTGCCGTGACGGGGTGAGTCTGTCCCCGGGACCCCGGTCGGCCGGTGCGGGTGAGTCCTGCTGCGCCCGGTCCCGGTCCGCTGGGGTCCCGGACCGGGTGTCCTGCCCCTCGGCGACGGCCGGCGCGGGGCCGTCCGGCTCCTCGGCGGGCCGTTGTGCGGGGCGCGGCTGGGTGAGCCAGGCGACGGCGGCGCCGGTCAGGGCCACCGGCCATTCGACGACGCCCGCCACGCCGAGCACTCCGGCACCGGCGTAGACGGCCATGCGGCGGCCGCGCGGGGAGACGGCACCGATGGCGTCCAGCGCGCCGCCGGCGGCCTTCTCCACCGTTCCCGCTCCCGGCAGGTGCCGCAGGCCGGAGGCGACGGCCCGCAGCGGCTGCGGCAGATCCGACGATCGAGACGTGTTCCGGTCCATGCCGACCTCCACGAGCGCAGCACCTAGGGGCGCTATCCGGTTTCCCTGCCTTTGGCCCCATATTCAGCCTTCCGGAAGTCGGGCGCCTTTCTTGTTCGCCCGAGGGGCGCCGCGTCCCGTCCCCCCGAGGGCACCGCGCGGGTACCCGGCCCACCCGCTCGTCCCGCGCCTTTCGCCCCGCCCGTGTCGGGGCGGACGCGCCGGGTACTCAGTGCTCGCAACGCAGGCCCGTCCGGGGACAGGAACGAAGCGGCGGCCGCGCCGAGGCCCGGCCGCGAAGGGAGTGGTCATGACGGAGAACGGTGATGACGCCACGCTCGTCCGGCGCCCGGAGATCCCCGATCTCCGCCTGGCACCGGACACGTCCGGGTGGGTGCCATCGCGGGAGACACCACGGCACGACGAGCCGGAACCGGACCTGCCCCTCGACCGCAACCAGGCCATCCTGGAGGCCGCCAAGCAGGTCGGCGCGGTCCTGAAGCGCAGCGGGCACCTTTTCGCACTCGCCGGGAGCGTGGCCGTCTACGCCCACGGCGGCAGCGGCAACCTCCAGCACGACGTGGACTTCTGCGTACGGCCCGAGGACGCCGAGACCGTGGCCGCCACGCTCCGCGAAGCCGGACTGACGGTCTACGCGCCGCCGGAGGACTGGCTGATCAAGGCCACCTGTTTCGGCCAGGACGTCGACATCATCTTCGAGCTGGCGCACCAGCCGGTCTCCACGGAGATGCTCGAGCGGGCGGAGGAACTCTCCGTGGAGTCCGTGCGGATGCCCGTGCTGTCGCCGACGGACCTGCTGCGCAGTCTGCTGGCCGCCTTCTCCGAGCACCACTGCGACTTCGGCGCGGTGCTGCCCATCGCCCGGGCGCTGCGCGAGAAGGTCGACTGGGAACGGGTGCGGCGCGACTGCGGGGACGAGCCCATGCCCGCCGCCTTCTTCTTCCTCCTGGAACGCCTGAACGTCATCTGAACCGAGCCCGCGGAAGGAGCAACCCCCATGAGCACCCACGGCGCCGACAGCGCAGGCGGCGCAGGCGGCGCGCCACCGGCGCAGAGCCTCGAGTACCGCGTCGCCCATCTGCAGGACCGCCTGGCCGCCGGCGAACTCGGCGAACTGGGCGTGCGCATCGAGGTCCGCGGGGAGCATGTGCTGGTCACCGGCACCGTTCCCTCGGCCCCCTGCCGCGACGACGTCCTGCGCACCGTCCGCGAGGAGCTCGCCGGGCTTCCGGTGCACTGCGACATCGTGGTCAGCGAGACGTCCTCGCCCGATCACGCGGAGGAGCTGGCATGATCCGCATCGCAGCCGTCGGGGACATCCACATGGGCCCCGACAACCAGGGCCTGCTCCGGCCCGCCTTCGAGACCCTGCCGGACTGCGCCGACCTGCTGCTGCTGGCCGGGGACCTCACCCGCCACGGCACCCCCGACGAGGCCCGGGTGGTGGCCGAGGAGATCCGCGGCCTGGGCGTCCCCGTGATCGCCGTGCTGGGCAACCACGACCACCACGACGACCGGCCGCAGGAGGTCACGGCGATCCTCGAGGAGGCGGGCGCCGCGGTCCTGGAGGGGCGGGGCACGGTCGTCCGGGCCGGGGGGACCCGCATCGGGGTCGCCGGCACCAAGGGGTTCGGCGGCGGTTTCGTCGGGCGCAGCGCCGGCGAGTTCGGCGAGCCGGTGATGAAGGAGTTCGTGCGGCACTCGCGCCGATGCGCCGACAGTCTGCGCACCGCGCTGGAGGAACTGGAGCAGGACGCCTGCGACGTCCGGATCGCGCTCACCCATTACTCCCCCGTGCCGGAGACCCTGGCCGGGGAGCCCCTGGAGATCTATCCGTTCCTCGGCAGCTATCTGCTGGCCGAGGCGATCGACACGGCCGGGGCCGACCTCGCCGTGCACGGGCACGCGCACGCAGGCACGGAGCACGGCATGACCAGCGGCGGCGTGAAGGTCCGCAACGTCGCCCAGCCGGTCATCGGACGGGCCTTCCACGTCTACCACCTGCCCGTCCGCGAACGCGTGGCCACCGGGGCGCCCCGCTGAGCCAGGGGCTCCACGGCCCGCGCCTCCCCCGCGCACCCGCGATTCCGACCGCCGCCGGCGTCCGCCGGCGGCGGTCGGCGTGTCGGCCCGTACCGCCTCCGGTGTGAACGGCCCGCACGGCACGACCATTGCGCGCATTTTGTCTGCTTAGCATGCAGACGCCGCGTCCCTGGCCGATGTCGCCACACAACGGCCCGGGGCGCGGACCGCCGTCGTGCCGCTCGTCCATCGGCCCGCCCGCACCGTACGAAAGGACACCAGATGGCACTGACGGACCGTCACAGACCGTCCGCCGGCCACACCCTCGCCGAGCACGCCGTCTCCCCCCACGACGTCGAACTGCGCACCGCCGCCGCGCGACCGGCCCGCCGCCGCTTCCTGACCCTCACCGCCGCGGCGGCCGCCCTCGCCTTCACCACCGGCCTGCCGGCCCGCGGCGCCTTCGCGGCGCCCCGGCTCGACCCGGCCCGGATCACCGAGGACCCCTTCACCCTCGGTGTCGCCTCCGGGGACCCGCTGCCCGGTTCGGTGCTGCTGTGGACCCGGCTCGCCCCGGCCCCGTTCGAGCCCGACGGCGGGCTCGGACAGCGGATCGTGGCGGTCGAGTGGGAGGTCGCGCTGGACGAGTCCTTCGTCCGGGTCGTGCAGCGTGGCTCCATCCTGGCGCACCCGGAGTACGGCCACAGCGTGCGGGTCGACGTCGGAGGACTGAACTCCGGCAGCGTCTACTACTACCGGTTCCGCACGGGCGGCTGGGTCAGCACCACCGGCCGCACCCGGACCGCCCCCGCGCCGGGCGACGCGGTCACGCGTCTGCGCCTGGCCGCCGTGGCCTGCCAGGCGTACCACCACGGTTACTACACCGTGCACCGGCACCTTGCCCAGGAGGACGTCGACCTGGTGCTCCATCTCGGCGACTACCTCTACGAGTACGCCGTCGACTCCGCCGGCGGTGCCCGCCGTTACACCGACGTGGTGCTGCCGGACGTGTTCGACCGCGAGGCGGTCACGCTGGCGGACTACCGGATGCGGTACGCGCTCTACAAGAGCGACCCCGACCTGCGGGCCGTCCACGCCGCCCACCCGTTCGTCGTCACCTGGGACGACCACGAGACGGAGAACGACTACACGGGCGTCATGGAGGAGAACGGCAGGACACCGGAGCAGTTCCTGGTGCGCCGCGCCGCCGCCTACCGCGCGTACTGGGAGAACCAGCCGCTTCGTGCCGGGCAGCTCCCCCAGGGCTCCGGCGCCCGGCTGTTCCGCCGACTGCACTGGGGCGACCTCGCCCAGTTCGACGTCCTGGACACCCGCCAGTACCGCGACGCCCATGCCTACGGCGGCCGGCCGCACGTCCCCGGTTCCGAGTCGGACGACCCGGCGCGCAGCATCACCGGTCACGCACAGGAGCGCTGGCTCATCGACGGGTGGGCGGCCTCCACGGCCGTCTGGAACGTGATGCCCCAGCAGGTCTGTTTCTCACAGCGCCGATTGGACGTCAACGAGCGGGCCGACGTCTCCATGGACGCCTGGGACGGCTACCGCGCGAGCCGTGACCGGGTCGTCGCGGGCGCCAAGGCGGCCGGTGTGGCCAACTGGCTGGTCCTCACCGGTGACGTCCACGTCGGGTACGCCTTCGACATCAAGGACGATTTCGACGACCCCGCGTCCGCCGTCCTGGGAACCGAGCTGACCTGTTCCTCGGTCGCCAGCGGCGGCGACGGGGCGGAGCGGCCGGCCAACTGGGACACGTACATGCGCGCCAACCCGCATCTGAGGTTCTACGACGGCCGACGCGGATTCGTGCGGGTCGACCTGGACCGCACGAGCGCCCGGGCCGCCTTCAGAACCGTCTCCGCCGTGACGACCCCGGGTGCCCCCGTCACCACGGCCGCGTGCTTCGTCACCGAGGCGGGCTCACCCGGACTGCGACCCGCTTGAGTCCGCCCGGTCGCACGGGACCGGGCCGCGCAGCGCACAGGGCACACCCGCCCCGGCCTCCCCGGCGCTCCGGCGCGCCGGCGTGCCGGGCCGGTGCCGGAGCCGGAGCCGGTGCCGGTGCCGGTGCCGGTGCCGGTGCCGGTGCCGCGGGCAGGAGCGGATCCCGTGCGTCGCTTCGTCACCATCCCGCGGCGGTTTCCCGTCCGTTGGCGGGGCGGGCGGTGTCAGTCCGGACGGCGGTGAAACCCGGTCGGGGCAAGCGTCCGACCGCACCCCGCCGACACCGAGGAGGCCCCGTGCCCCGCACTCCCGACGACGTCCACCGGTCCGTCCGGCAGGCGGTGGCCGACCGGGCCGACGCCCTGTGGGACGTCGCCCTCCGGCTGCACGCCGATCCCGAGCCCGCCTTCGCCGAGCACCGGGCAGCCGCCCTGCTGACGGGTGAACTGGAGCGGGCCGGCTTCGAGGTGGAGCACGGGGTGGCGGGGATGCCCACGGCGTTCATCGCCCGTTCGGGTGGCCACCGCCCCACCGTGGCGCTGCTGATGGAGTACGACGCCCTGCCCGGCCTCGGCCACGCCTGCGGTCACAACCTCATCGCGGCGGCCGGTCTGGGTGCCGCGCTCGCCCTGCGTGCCGTGCCGGAGGCGTCCGCCGGGACCGTGCTGGCGGTGGGCACACCGGCCGAGGAGGGCGGCGGCGGCAAGGTCCTCGAGGTGGAGGCGGGAGTGTTCGACGGGGTCGACGCGGCGCTGATGTTCCACCCGGGGGTGTACGACTGGGCGCGTGCGCCGCTGACCGCGCAGGTGCAGTACCGGGTGGCCTTCCACGGGCGCGCCGCTCATCCGACCGGGAATCCGACGGAGGGCGTCGACGCGCTCGCGGCGCTGGTGGAGTTGTTCAACGTGCTGGGCGTGCTCGGACGCCGGCTGCCGGAGGGTTCCCATGTGCAGGGCATCGTGACCCACGGGGGCACGGCCACGAACATCGTCCCGGACCACGCCGAGGGCCGGTTCGGGCTCCGCGCGGCGACCACGGGCGCGCTGGAGGAACTGGCCGAGCGGCTGCGGGTGTGCGCCGACGGGATCGCCCTGGCGACCGGCACCACCGCGGAGGTGGAGCGGGCGACCGTCCGCTACGAGCACTTCCGGGACAGCGCGCCGCTCTCCGAACGGTTCGCGGCTCATCTGTCCCGGTCGGGGATCCGGCTGACGCCGCCGGAACCGGGGGTGTACCTTGGCTCCTCGGACGTGGGCAATGTGAGCACCCGGTTGCCGGCGATCCACCCCTTCGTCGCGATCACGGGCCCCGAAAAATCGGACCACACGCCCGAGTTCGCGGAAGCGGCGGCCTCGCCGCGGGCCCGTGAGGTGCTCCTCGCGGTGACCGCGGCCCTGGCGTGCACGGCGGTGGACGTCCTGCTCTCCCCCGGCCTGCGGGAGGAGGCGTGGCGGCGGCACCAGGAGGGGAACGGGGGGCGGGACTGACCGACGGGCCCCCTCATCCCTCATCCCTCCCCGCGCGATTCCCCCGGCCCGCGGCGGATCCCCGCCGCGGTCCGGGGACCGCCGTGCGGTCAGCCCGCCGCCGCCGTGGCCAGACCGGCGGGCATCCGGACGCCGGACACGACGACTCCGCTGCGCGGGCGGGTCGGGACGCGGTGCAGCGGGATCGTCAGATCCTGTTCCGGCACGGTGTACTCCAGGCGCGCCAGTCGCACCGCGAGGGCCTCCAGCAGCCCGATGGTGATGCCCTCGCCCGGGCAGCGGTGCCCCGTCCTCGGCTCGCCGCCGCCCTGCGGGATCAGCTCGTCGCGTTCCACGGGGCGGTTCAGAAATCGCTGCGGGCGGAAGGCGTACGGGTCGCCCCACAGCGCCTCGTCGTGGTTCTGCCCGTACACGTCGAGCACGACGAGTCCGCCGGCCGGCACCCACTCGCCCCGCCAGAACAGGTCCCGCGCGGCGAGACCGCCGAGGAAGGGCACGAACGGGTAGAAGCGGCGCACCTCGTGCACGAACGCGGCGGTGAAGGCGGTGTCGCCGTCGCGCAGCCGGGCACGGTGCTCCGGGTGGCGGTGCATGGCGTGCGCGGCGAAGGCGACGAACCAGCTGACGGCGGTCGTGGGGCGCAGGACGTTCAGCAGTTCCACGGCGGCCGTCCCGTCGTCGAGCGGAGCGCCATCGGCGTCGCGGTGTCGGCACACCAGGTCGAGCACGGAGTGCGCGGGGGCGGTGGCCGCGCCGGCGCGGACGTCGCGCACGAGGCGGGCCAGCCGCTCCTCCTGCCGGGCGCGGGCGCGGCGGGCCCGCAGGTGGCGTGGTCCGGCGGTGGCGAACCCGTCGACCATGGCGATCATGTCGCGGGCGACGGGCCCGGCTTCCGCGTCGTCGAGCCCCACACCGGCCCAGCGGTGGACGCCGGTGGCGAGCACGGTGGCCGCCTCGTCGAACAGCACCACGGCGTCGCGCCGGCCCCAGGCGGGCACGGCGTCGTCCCAGACCGTGGTGACCTGCTCGACGAGTCCGGCGATCCTGTCGGGTGCCAGCAGGGGCAGGAACAGGCCCTTGCGGGTGCGGTGGGCGACGCCGTCGAGGGTGTGGACCGCCTCGTGTCCGAAGAGCGTGCTGAGGACGGGTCCGGGGATGGCGCCGTGCCGGTGCACGTTCGCCTCGTCGTAGAAGAACCGCACCGCCTCCGGCCCGCGCAGGGCGAGCGCGGGCCGGCCGAGCAGCCGGGTACGGATCACGGAGCCGGAACTCTCCCGCATCCGGTTGGGCAGCCAGGCGTAGCCTTCGACGAGCAGGGACAGGGTGCGGTCGATCAGGGGGCGGCTGAGTAGGTCCATGGCCGCCGGGTGCCCCGGTCGGGTCGCCGGGACACTTCCGTCGCGGGCGGGGCATCCCGGTCCGGTCGCAAGGACGGTCCGGTCGCGAGCGGGGCATGCGGTGGGCGCACGGGGTGGTGGTGTGGCGCTCCGTCGGCGTGCGCGGCCATGGTGCGCAGGCCGGAACTACGTGGCCGTGGTGCGCGGGTCGGGGGGCGCGGCGGTCCCCCCGGTCGGGTCGCCGGGACACTTCCGTCGCGAGCGGGGCGTGTGGTTGGCGGGCACGGAGTGGGCGGCCGAGGCGCGCCGTCGGCGTGCGTGGCCTGGTGCGCGGGTCGGGGGCACGCGGCGGTGCCCCGGTCGGATCGCCGGGACACTTCCGTCGCGAGCGGGGCGTGTGGTTGGCGGGCACGGAGTGGGCGGCCGAGGCGCGCCGTCGGCGTGCGTGGCCTGGTGCGCGGC
>NZ_JBIAIG010000006.1:36977-57305 GCF_042871235.1 Streptomyces sp. NPDC005931 | reverse complement strand
GGGCCGGGGGCACGCGGCGGTGCCCCGGTCGGGTCGCCGGGACACTTCCGTCGCGGGCGGGGCATCCCGCTCCGGTCGCGAGGACGGTCCGGTCGCGAGCGGGGCGTGCAGTGGGCTGGGGCACGGAGTGGGCGGCCGGGGCGCGCCCGTCGGCGTGCGCGGTTGTGGTGCGCGGCGGATGTGGCCGAGACCACGTGCCGAAGGAGGTTCGGGTCACGTCCGGGTGCTTCGGGCGGGGGCTACCGTGTGCGGGCAGGTCCCCCTTCCTCCGGCAGTTCGGACGGCCCGCCCGTGCACGCAGATCTCTCCCCGGTCATAGCTGCGACCGCGCAGTGGCTGACCCGTTCCTTCCCCTCCCCCGGCGGCGCGCTGGCCTCCGCCCTGTGCGAGGTCCAGGCACGGCAGGCGGTGACGGTCGCGGCCCGGCTCAGGTACCCGACGGCGATGGACGCCGCCCTGGTCCACCTGGCGGGCCCGGGCGGCTCCTCCCGCCTGGACTGGGTCACCGGAGCGGACACGGCCGACGGCGGCGACGCGCACGCCTGGCGCACCTGGGTGGACGAGGTGGTGGCCAGCTGGGCCGCGTGTCTGCTCGCCGACCCGGAGCTGGCCGCCGTGGCGGTGGCCGCCCTCGCCACCGGCCACGACGCCGAGGGCCGGTCCCGCGGGGGGAGCGTCACCGGCAGCGGGACCGGGTCCTGTCGCCCCGCCGAGTTCCGCAGACTGCTCGCGCCCGACGACACCGACCGCCGGGCCGCAAGCCTGCTGCGCCACCCCGACCTGATCGCGCCGGTGGCCGAGCTGCACCTGTCCCACCTGCTGGACCGCCTGAACCGCGGTCACTCCCTCATCGCCTGACCCGGCGGCACGCGCCGCATCCCACCGCGCCCGCCCCCGACTCGGCGCCGCGGCACAGCGACACCTCCTTACGCACGCACCCGAACCGACGGCCCGAAACGGCGCCGTCCGGCGTCGTCCCAGGACGTCGGGCGTGCCATCCGGTCCGCTCCCCGGCGCCGGGATCAGCGACCGTGGCCTGCGCAAACGGGGGCGTGGGCCCGACCCGTTCACGCTCCGTCATTCACACGTTCGCCGTACGCGACCGTGCCGTGGCCGCCCGCCCGGCACAGGCTGGTCGAGGGCTCGACCGTCCCGGCCCACCGCGGCCCGGGGGCAGGGTGTCGGCCCGGTGAACGACGCCGCCGACGAAGGGCTGAGCGACATGACCAACGCCACCTCACGGAGCTGGGAACACGCCGTCGTCACGGGCGGCGCGGGTTTCGTCGGCTCCCACCTGTGCGCCGCCCTGCTGGACGCGGGCGCGGCCGTCACGTGCGTGGACGACTTCAGCACCGGCCGGCCGGAGAACATCTCCCCGTTGCTCGACCGGCCCGGCTTCACCCTGGTGCAGGCCGACGTCAACGAGGGACTCCCGCTTCGCCGGCCTCCCGACCTGGTGCTGCACTTCGCGTCCCCGGCCTCCCCCTCCGACTATCTGCGGCTGCCGCTGCACACCCTGGACACCGGCAGCCTCGGCACCCGCCACGCGCTGGAGCTCGCCCGCACCGCCGGGGCCCGCTTCGTCCTGGCCTCCACCTCGGAGGTCTACGGCGACCCGCAGCAGAACCCGCAGGACGAGCGTTACTGGGGGCACGTCAACCCGGTCGGCCCGCGCAGCGTGTACGACGAGGCCAAGCGCTTCGGCGAGGCGCTGACCACGGCCCACGCCGAGACCCACGGCACCGACACCTGCATCGTGCGGCTGTTCAACACCTTCGGCCCGCGGATGCGCGGCCACGACGGGCGCGCCGTGCCGACCTTCGTCCGGCAGGCGCTCGCCGGTGAACCGCTCACCGTCACCGGCGACGGGCGCCAGACGCGGTCGCTGTGCTACGTCGACGACACCGTCGACGGCATCCTCGCCGCGGCCGCCCAC
The DNA here is from genome assembly GCF_042871235.1 of Streptomyces sp. NPDC005931. Lineage (NCBI taxonomy): Bacteria > Bacillati > Actinomycetota > Actinomycetes > Kitasatosporales > Streptomycetaceae > Streptomyces > Streptomyces sp. NPDC005931. Next base: position 55,369 of record NZ_JBIAIG010000006.1, on the reverse strand, counting down.
GGCATGCGCGGCCCCGTCAACCTCGGCAACCCCGTCGAGATCACCATGCTGGACCTGGCCGAGCTGGTCATCGACCTGACCGGCTCCGACTCCGGGATCCGCTTCGTCGAGCGGCCCGTGGACGACCCGGCGGTGCGCTGCCCGGACATTACCCTCGCCCGCGACAAACTCGGCTGGGAACCGCGCGTGAGCCCGGAGGAGGGGCTGCGCCGCACGATCGCCTGGTTCCGCTCCGAGCCACAGCAGGCAGCCGGTGCCCGTCCGGAGGCGGACCGGGAAGCGGGGCGCTGAGCCGCGCGCCGATCCGCACCCGCCCGCCTCCGCCCCACGTCCGGCCACGCACCGGCCCGGCGATCCCGAAAGGCCCGCTCATGCGCATCCTCGGCATCAACGCCCTCTTCCACGACCCCGCCGCCGCCCTGGTGATCGACGGGCGGACCGTCGCCGCCACGGAGGAGGAGCGGTTCTCCCGGCGCAAGCACGGCAAGCGGCCGGTGCCGTTCTCCGCCTGGGAGCTGCCCGAGAAGGCCGCCGCCTGGTGTCTGCGGCGGGCCGGGCTGCGCCCGCAGGACTTGGACGCGGTCGCCTACTCCTTCGCCCCCTCCCTCGCCCGGCCCGCCGACGCCATGGGGCTGGACGACCCCTGGGACCACCTGCGTCTCACCTACGCCCGGGAAGCACCCGGTTTCCTCGGGACCGCGCTGCCGGGGCTCGACCCCGGCATCGTCCGCTTCGTCCCGCACCACATGGCCCACGCGGCCTCCGGCGCCTTCGCCGCGCCCGACGCCGGGAACTCCTCCGTGCTGGTCCTCGACGGGCGCGGCGAGCGCGCCTCCCACCTGGCCGCCCGCCGCGTACGCGACCGGCTGGAACCCCTGCACGCGCAGGAGCTCCCGCACTCGCTGGGCCTGGTCTACGAGGAACTCACCGAGCACCTCGGCTTCCTGCGCTCCTCCGACGAGTTCAAGGTGATGGCCCTCGCCTCGCACGGCACCCCGCGCATGGTGCCCGAGCTGCGCCGGTACGTGTATCCGACGGGCGACGGCGGCTTCCACGCCACCGGGGTGCCCTGGCACGACCTGTGCCCGCCGCGCGGCCCCGACGAGCCCTGGACCCAGGACCACGCCGACGTCGCCGCCAGTGCGCAGGCGGTGCTGGAGGAGACGCTGCTGGATCTGGTGCGCTGGCTGCACGGCCGGACCCACGACAGTGTGCTCACCCTCGCCGGGGGCGTGGCCCTCAACTGCGTCGCCAACTCGCGCATCGCCCGCGAGGGACCGTTCTCGCGGGTGTGGGTGCAGCCCGCGGCCGGGGACGCCGGCACCGCCCTGGGCGGGGCGCTGCTGCTGGCCGCCGGTGCCGGCGACGGGCCGGAGCCGATGACCGGGGCGGACCTCGGACGGGACTGGTCCGACGCGGAGCTGGGGGCGTGGCTGAAGACGGCGGCCGTGCCGTTCGAGCGGCCGGCGGACATCTCCGCCACCGTTGCCCGGACCCTGGCGGACAACGGGATCGTCGCCTGGTTCCAGGGGCGTTCCGAGTACGGCCCGCGGGCGCTCGGCCACCGGTCGCTCCTCGCCCACCCCGGGCACGCGGGGAATCTGGAGCGGCTCAACGACGTCAAGGGCCGCGAGCAGTTCCGGCCGGTCGCGCCGATGGTGCTCGCCGACCGGGCCGCCGCCGTCTTCGACGGGCCGCTGCCCAGCCCGTACATGCTGTTCGTGCACGACGTCGCCCCCGAGTGGCGCGAGCGCATCCCGGCCGTCGTGCACGTCGACGGCACCGCCCGCATCCAGACCGTCGACCCGGCGACGGAGCCCCTGGTGGCCCGGATGCTGGGCGGGTTCGAGCGGCTGACCAGGCTGCCGGTGGTCGTCAACACCAGCCTGAACACGGCGGGGCGACCCATGGTGGACGACCCGCGCGACGCCCTGGAGTGCTTCGGCTCCTCTCCCGTGGACCTACTGGCCATCGGTCCGTACGCGGTCCGGCGCGGCGACTTCTTCCGCTCCGGTGACGACGGCGAGGGCCTGCGATGACCGGGCCCGCCGCGCCGGGCGGACGCTACGCGGTGGTGGTGCCGACGCTGGGACGGCCGAGCCTGGGCGTGTGCCTGCGCGCACTGGCAGCGTCCGAGGGGCCGGGACCGGTGCGGGTGGTCGTCGTGGACGACCGGCCGGATCCGGCCGGCACGCCGCTGACGGCCGCGGTCCCGCCGTCGCTGCGCTCGCGCACCCTCGTGGTGCCCGGCGGCGGGCGGGGACCGGCCGCCGCCCGCAACACCGGGTGGCGGGCGGCCGGGGACGTGCCGTGGATCGTCTTCCTCGACGACGACGTGGTCCCCGGCCCCACCTGGGCCGACGACCTGGCCCTGGACCTCGCGGGGGCGAGTGTCGCGACCGCCGGGATCGGCGCCCGGATCGAGGTGCCGCTGCCCGCGGACCGCCGGCCCACCGACTGGGAGCGGGGCACCGCAGGTCTCGCCGGCGCCCGCTGGATCACCGCCGACATGGCGTACCGCCGCCCGGCGCTGGAGTCTGCGGGCGGCTTCGACGAGCGGTTCCGGCGGGCCTTCCGGGAGGACGCGGACCTGGCGCTGCGGATGCTGGACGCGGGCTGGACGCTGGCCGAGGGCCGGCGCACCACCAGGCACCCGGTGCGGCCGGCCGGGCGCTGGGTGTCGGTCCGGCTCCAGGCGGGCAACGCCGACGACGTGCTGATGGCCCGGCTGCACGGCCGCGGGTGGTGGCGGCGTGCCGGGGCGTCCCGGGGACGGCTGCCGGCGCACCTGGCGGTGACCTGCACCGGCCTGGCGGCGCTGGGCTGGGCCCTGGCCGGGCGGCCGCGGGCCGCGGGGGTGTGTGCCGCCGGATGGCTTGCCGGGACCGCCGAATTCGCCCTGGCCCGGATCGTGCCGGGGCCGCGCACCCGCGACGAGGTCGTCACCATGGTGCTGACCAGCGCGGCCATACCGCCCGTGGCCGCCTGGCACTGGCTGCGCGGGCAGCTCGTGCACCGGGCGGCACCGTCCCGCTCCCCGCACGGCACCCGCCGGTCCCCCGCCGCGGCGCGCCCGGTGGTGAGGGAACGGCTGGAGTCATGACCCGCCCTGCCGCTCCGCCCGCTCCGGCGACCGGCGGACCGGGAGCGGTTCCGGGCCGTGCCGCTGGAGGCGGTGGTCCACGGCCGGCCGGCGACGGCCGGCGCGGTCGGCGGACGTCTCGGCGCGGTCGCCGGCCCGGGCGCGGGCCGGCCGGGGCCGCCCCGCGATCCCCGGGCGCCGGCCCCTGCCGGGCGGGGGCCGCCGGCCGGCCCCGCGGCCCGCGAGGCGGGCCGTGCGGCGGGCCGCCGCAGGGTGCCGAGCCGAGCCGGTACGGCCGGGGACGGGGCGCAGCGGCCGGACGGGCGACCCGCCGCGAGCTCGTCGGTGCCCTGTCGGTGGCGACCGGGGCGAGGGCACTCCACGGTCCTCGCCGGCCGCCGGCCCCCGACGTGCGAAGGAGGTGCGGGCACCACCGCCGTCCCCATCGGGGCCGGTGGGCCCGGACAGGATGACCCAACACCGCCGTGCCCGGGAGGATGTCATGACCGGTCCCAAGCTCCTCGTGGTGGTCGGGGACGTCCTGCTCGACGAGGACATCGAGGGGGTGGCCGCCCGGCTGGCCCCGGACGCGCCCGCCCCGGTGGTGGACGTCACCGGCGGGCACCGGCACCCCGGCGGGGCCGGGCTGGCCGCCGCGCTGGCGGCCCGCGACGGCCGGGACGTGGTCCTGGTGACCGCGCTCGGCGACGACCCGGCCAGCGAGACGGTGCGGCGCGGGCTCGGCGACCGGGTGCGGCTGCTGGAGCTGCCGCTCGACGGCACGCTGCCGGTGAAGACCCGCGTCCTGGCGGGCGGGCGGCCGGTGGTGCGCATCGACCGGGGCGGCGGGACACCGGGCGAACCGGACGAGGCGGTGCGCGAGGCGCTGTCCGGTGCGCACGCCGTGCTGGTCGCCGACTACGGCCGGCGCACCGCCGGAGTGCTGCGGCCGTACCTGGAGGCGGCGGCCCGGCGGACGCCGCTGGTGTGGGACCCGCACCCCAAGGGGGATCCGCCGGTGCCGGGCGCGCGGCTGGTGACTCCCAACGCGGCGGAGGCGCTCGCCCTGTGCCCGGGCTCCGCCGGGTCCTCGCTGGGCGCGTACGCCGCGCGCGGGGCGGAGCTCGCCGCGCGCTGGCGGGCGGCGGGGGTGGCCGTCACCCTCGGCGACCGCGGGGTGCTGCTGACGCGGTCCGGCGCGGGGACACCGATGCTGGTCCCGGCCCCGTACCGGGCGGACGGGGATCCGTGCGGCGCGGGCGACTGCTTCGCCGCGACGACGGCGGCGGCGCTGGCCGACGGGCTGCTGCCCGAGGAGGCGCTGCAACGGGCTGTAGCCGAGGCCGCAGCGTTCGTCGCGGCCGGCGGTGCGGGCAACCCGGAGCTGTGGCGGGCCCGGGCGGCGTCCGGTCCGGCGGTGCAGCCCGCGGCCGACGCGTTCGAGCTGGCCGAGAGCGTCCGGGCCCGGGGCGGCACCGTGGTCGCGACCGGCGGGTGCTTCGATCTGGTGCACGCCGGTCACGTGGCGCTGCTGGAGAGCGCCCGGCGGATCGGCGACTGTCTGATCGTGTGCCTCAACTCCGACGCGTCCGTCGCCCGCCGCAAGGGCCGGGGACGCCCGATCAACCCGGCCGCGGACCGGGCTCGGGTGCTGTCCGCGCTGGGCAGCGTGGACGCGGTCGTGGTGTTCGAGGAGGACACGCCGCAGGCGGTGCTCGGGCGGCTGCGGCCCGACGTGTGGGTGAAGGGCGGAGACTACTCCGCGCGGGACCTGCCCGAGGCGGGGGCCCTGCGCTCCTGGGGCGGCCAGGCAGTGGTGCTGCCCTACCTCGACGGCCGCTCCACGACCCTGCTGACGCGCCGGGCGGCGAAGGCGGCGGGGGTGGCGCTGAAGGCGGCGGGTTCGTGACGGCAGGCTGCCCGGATCAGGCCGCCGTGCCCAGCGCGGACCGGCCCGCCACCTCTCCCTCCTCCGAGCGCACGACCACCGGGACCGGGGTGCGGCGGGTGCCGAGCAGGTGGCCGACCGCGACGGAACCGGCGATGACCAGGCCGCCGGTGACCAGGGCGCCGCGCGGGCCCGCCAGTTCCATCAGCAGGCCGAGGGCGGGCGGGCCGCCCAGGCTCCACACCGTGCCGACGCTGCCCCACACGCCGAGTACGCGTCCGCGCAGGTGGGCGGGCGGGTCCGTCTGGAGCACCGCCGTTCCCGCGGTGTCGGAGACGGATTCCACCACGGCCATCGGCAGCACGAGCACCAGCAGCACCGCCAGCGACGGCGAGAGGCCCGCCACCACCTGAAGCAGTGCGCCGGTCGCCGCCAGGGCGCCGACGAGCCGTACGGAGGGCCGGCGCAGCCGGGCACCGAGCACCGCGCCGAGGATCCCGCCGACGGCGAGGACGGTGGACACCGTGCCGAACGCGCCGGCGCCGCCCGCGAGCGGCCCCGTGACCAGCACGGCGAGGGTGAGCCCGTAGTTCCGGCCGAACACGGCGCTGACCCCGGTCACCCCGGCGAGCGCGAGCAGCCGCGGCCGGCGCACGAAGAAGGCCAGTCCCTGGCGCACGGTCATGGCCCGGTCCCCGCGCCGCCCGCCTCCGGCGGCCTGCCGGGCCGCACCCGGCGCCGGGCGCAGGAAGGGGACGACCGCCGTCACGAAGAGGAAGGAGAGCGCGTTGGCGAAGTAGGCGGCGGACGTGCCGAGGAGTCCGACCGTCACGCCGGCCAGCGCGGCTCCGGTCAGCCGGCCCGCGCTGTGCACCAGCGCCCCCACCCCGATGGCGGACGGCACGTCCCCGGCGGGGACGAGGTCGTTGCCGAGCAGCGCGCAGGCCGGGCCGTCGACGGTGGCGACGACGCCGGTCACGGCGGCCAGCACCATCAGCAAGGTCATGTCGAGCCGGTCCGTCGCCACCAGCACGGCCGTGGTGAACGCGATCGCACCCAGCAGCGCCTGGCTGACGGCGACGGTCGCCTTCCGCGGCCACCGGTCGACCACCGCTCCGCCGAGGAGGCTCATCAGCAGGGCCGGCGCAGCCTGCACGGACATGGACAGGCCGGTCGCGGCGGCCGACCCGGTGATCTGGAGGACCAGCAGGTTCTGCACCGTGAGCTGCATCCACGTACCGGCGTTCGACACCAGGTTGGCGAGGGACCACCAGCGCATGCTGCGGTACCGCAGGGACCGCCAGCTCGAGCGGGACGCGGCCGCGGTGGGCGCCGGCGCGGGGGCCGGGCGGGCCGGGAGGCGAGAAGCCGGGCGGGCGGGGAGGGGAGAAGGAGACACGTGCGCTACTCGAAGACGAGTCCGGGGACTCAGGCGGGAGGGGGCGAGGGACGGAAGTGACGCCGGCTGCGCTGCGCGGTGGTGTCCGTCGCCCGGAATGGCGGCGCCCATCGTGGCAGAAGTGATCGGTGAGTCCTGCCCACGGGACCTCGGCCCCACGACCGGACGGAGGCAAGTGCGGCCGGGTGACGGGCCCTTGGTGTCGCGAGTGTGGTTGATCACAGATGGCCGGCATCGGGTGTGGAGCGGCGGAAGGGGGTGAGGGCCGCCACACCGCCGAGCGCGATGACGCGCACCGGCCTGTCGGCGGCACACGCACCTCGGGGAGGGCGTGTGACGTCGCAGCATGAAAGCGACTCGGTCCGGGCACCCGGGGAGCCCCGTCGCGTGCCGGCGGCACGCCCGTCGGCGCGGCTGAGACCGGAAGAGAGGGCGTCCGATGGTGGCGACGACGACATTCTCCGGAGCAGGACGGTCCCGGCCTCCGTGGAGGCGGGCCCTGGTCACGGGCGGGGCGGGCTTCCTCGGCTCACACCTGTGCGAACGGCTGCTCGATTCAGAGGTCGAAGTCGACTGCCTCGACAACCTCTCCACCGGGCACGCCGACAACATCGGCCACCTCACCGGCCGGCCGGGGTTCCGGTTGTTCGAGCAGGATCTCGCGGACCCCGGCTGCCCGGGGGCGCTGCCCGGACCGTACGACCTGGTGCTGCACCTGGCCGGCCCCGCCTCGCCGACGGACGGGCGGGAGCGGCCCGTGCAGACCCTGGAGGCGGGCGGTCCCGGCACCCGCAACGCGCTGGCGGTGGCCGACCGGGACGGTGCCCGTTTCCTGCTCGTCTCCTCCCCGGAGGACGACGGCGACACCCCGCTCGCACCGCCGTCCGGCGAGCGGGTGGACGGCGCGGACCCGCTCGCGGCGGGCACGGCCTACGCCGAGTACCGCCGCTTCTCCGAGGCCCTGGTCGCCGCTCACGCAGGCGCTCACGGCAGCAACGCCGGGATCGTGCGCCTCTTCGCCGCGTACGGGCCCCGCATGCGCACGGACGACGGCCGGATGATCCCCACGTTCCTGCGGCAGGCGCTGGCCGGGGAGCCGGTGATCGTCGTGGGCGACGGCGGCCGGCGGTGCTCGCTGTGCTACGTCGACGACGCGGTGGAAGGCGTGCTGCTGGTGGCGGCGGGCCGGTCGGTGCGTCCGGTGGACATCGGTGCGGACGAGGAGACCACCGTGCTGGAGATCGCCCGCCGGGTGATCGGGCTGACCGGTTCCGACTCGCCGCTGGAGTTCGTCGAGGCGCCGGCGGCCGGCACGGCGAGGCCCGTCACCGGGTTCGCCCACGAACTGTTCGGCTGGTCGCCGAAGGTGACGTGGGAGGAGGGCCTGGAGCGCACGGTCGCCGCGCTCACGGGCGGCTCCGGCCGCACCCCGGCGGCGGCCGTCACGGGGGACGGCGACTGGCCCCCGTGAGCACTCGGCCGGCGGCCCGGGGACGGCAGCGGAACGCCGGTGGGGGTCGTCACCCGGGTGACGACCCCCCACCGGCGCCGATGCGTACCGTCCGCGCGGGACGCCGCCGCGGTCGGCCTCAGTCGAGCTTGCCGCGCCCGCTCAGCGCGTCACGGAGCCGGTCCACGAGACCGGCGCCCGGCGCGAGCAGCTTGTTGGCCGGCGGCTTGTCCGGGGCGGAGGGGTGCGGCCGGGTCGGGGCCGTCTTCTTCGCCTGCCGGACCTTGTCGCCGAGCTGGTCCAGCTTCTCCGGCGGGCAGGAGGCGCGCAGCAACGGGAAGAGGTTCTGCTCCTCATCGGTGAGGTGGGAGCGGATCTCGCTCATCAGCATGCCGATGAGCCGGTCGAACTCGGGGTCGCCCGCGTCGCAGCCCTCGAGGTCCTTCATGATCTTCTCGGCCTCGGCGTGGTCCTCCAGCTCCCTGTCGGCCAGGGTGTCGCCGTTGTCCACGTGCTCGCGCACGGCCGGGTAGAGGTAGGCCTCCTCGGCCACCGAGTGCCGCACAAGTTCCATGGTCACCTGTTCCGCGTACGTCTTGCGGTCCTTGTGCCCGGGCGGCAGTTCCTCGATCTTCCCGAAGAGCTCCTCGACCTCCCGGTGGTCGGTCGTCAGCTCGTCGATGACGTTTCCGCCGTGTCCCATGTCCTTCACCTCCGGATCGTGGTGGCACCGGGCCGGGTCCACCCGGCCCACGAGTCCCCCGGCGCCCGGGGGACTAACGCCGGTTCGGTTCAGCCGGGCAGTTTGGCCCGGGCGCGGGCGGCCGCGGCGGCGGGGCGGGCACCGGCCCGTACGGAGTGGCGGGCGAGGCGGGTCTCGCGGCGCAGACCACGGGCGGCGTGGCGGCCGCGCCACAGCATCGAGGGAGCGGCACCCGTGTCGTCGGCGGCGATCAGCAGGCCGCCCAGCATGGACAGGTTCTTCAGGAAGTGGATGCGCTGCTGGGCACGCCGGGACGGGTCCTCCTCCTCCCAGAAGCGGTGACCGGCCAGCGTCGTGGGCACGAGTGTCGCCGCAAGGGCGAGCGCGGCCGGGCGCGGCACGCGACCGGCACCCAGCAGCAGCCCCGCCACGACCTGGACGGCGCCGTTGAGCCGTACGGCCTGCTCGGTGCGGTCGGGCAGCACGGACACGTGCTCGGTGACGGGGCGTACCACGGGCTCGGCGGCGGGGGCCACGGCCTTGGGGTTGCGGACGGATTCCAGACCTCCCGCGACGAACATCGAGGCCAGCATGGGGCGGCCGAGGACGCGCAGCAGACTCATGGGCTTCTCCTGGGTGTCGTGGTGCGGGGTCGACGGGTTCCCCCCGGGCCGGGGACCATTCGGCGGCCCGGCACCGACGGCGGGCGGGCGCCGGTGGGGTCGGGGCCGGTGTTGCGCCCCACCGTCGCGGGGGTGACCGAGAGGGGGCGGGCCGGGCGCGCACCGACGCCGCCCGACCCACGGAGGCGACGCGTGGACCGGATGGACCGGAACACCCCTCGGTGTGCCGGTGCGGCCGATCAGCCGCGTCCCTCCCGCGACCGGATCCGGCATCCCGGGCCTCGAGCCGGCCCGGCTCGACGAGGTGGTGGACGGGCGGGCGGTCGTCGACCAGGCGATCGGTGTGATCGCCGCGGTGCGCCGGATGTCCCCCTCCGGGGCGTGGGACGCGCTCCGGGAGACGCACGGGGTGGCTGCCCGCCGATCTGCGGGAGCAGGTGGCCCTGCGGCTTGGGCGGCGGCGGCCGAGGGCGGCCGGTACTCGGCGACCCCTGGGGCCGGCCGACCTGAGCGTCTCGCGGGGCCGGCCGGCTCCACGTCTCACGCGTCCGTTCCCGTCGGCCGTGCTCTCGATCGGCCGGGCGGGCCTTGTGGGCCCGTCATCCCCCGGTCGACTGCTCGGTGCGGGTCCAGGCGTGCTGGAGCCAGTCCGCGGCCGTGACGGCGGTGAGGCCGGCACAGAGCAGCCGGGCCGCCCGCGGCGCGCACGCGTAATAGGCGACCAGTCCCCCGGCCACCCACGCGGAGGTGCAGAACGGGCAGGTCACCAGGTCTCCGACGGCCCGTCGGGCGCCGGTGCCCGTCGGCTGGTCGGTCACCTCGCCGGACTCCGCGTCGGTCCGCCGCCGCGTGAAGGGGGCCCGCAGGAAGCTGGTCACCTTGTCCCGGGACAGCAGCCGGGACCCCTTGAAGGTCGCCGTGGCCAGCAGGGCCAGGTCCCACGGCGGCACGGTGTCGGGGAGCCGTACCCCGCGGCGCCGGGCCGCGAGCGCGAACGCGCCGACGCCCGCGGCGAAGGTCGTGGCGAGCGCGGCGTACCCCCCGAGGGGCAGCTCACCGTCGTCGTAACCGGTTTCCCGCGCCGTCATGGCACCTCCCTCACGAGCCGTCCCCCGGTGGGCCGGCGCGGGCCCGGGTGCCCCTGCCCGGCGGAACCACACGCGGGGGATCCGCCAACGGCGGGCGGGCTCACCACAGGCGCGTCGTGAGGGCCGGCTGGTGGACCGCCTCGGCGGCGTCGCGCAGGCGCAGGGCAACGCCGATGACGGCGCGCAGCACCGAGGGACGTACGGTCTGGGCGGTCTCGGTGGCCAGGACCAGCAGGCAGGCGGCGGCCTGCTCGACCACGGAGACCGGGAAGGTGTAGTCGCTGTCGGCTGCCGCGCGGAACGCCTTCAACGGGATTCCGGCGCCGTCGACGGTCCGCTTCGCGGCCTGCTCCAGGTACTGCGTGGCCTGTTCGCACACGTCGGCGGGCAGGGTGAGGGTGCGCTGGAACGGTGAACTCGTCATGACCGAGTGCTCCCACGGCGCCGGCCCGTTCGATCGGTGGGCGGCGGCTTTTCACCGTCCCGCGTGACCGGTGGCGGGCGCACGGGGCGCGCGGGAACCGCTCGTACCCTGGGGGCGTGCGTGTCCGGCCCCCCGACCGCGACGCGAGCGGGACGGCGCCGGGCCGTCCCCGTACGCCGGCCCAGGTGAGGAGTCCCGCGCATGACCTCCGGTTCCGCCCGCACCTCCCCGGACGGCGGGCGAGCGGCCGCCGCGGCCCGCCTCACCGGGCGGGCGGTCACCGATGAGCGTGTGCTGTCCGGCTCGCTCGGCGAGATCACTCTCGACGACGGCCGGGTGGTGGTCGTCAAACGTGCCGAGGGACCCCGGGCGGCACAGGCCGAGGCGGCGGGCCTGCGCTGGCTGGCCGCAGCGGGTGCGGTGCGGGTGCCGGCCGTGCACGGTCACGACGACGGGTGGCTGGTCGTCGACCGGGTCCGGCAGGGCCCGCCGGGGCCGCGGGCCGCGGTCCGGTTCGGCCGTGACCTGGCCGCGCTGCACGCCTCCGGCGCCCCCGCGTTCGGCGCCCCGCCGCCGGGCGGGCCGGCCGAGGCGTACATCGGGCTCGCGCCGATGCGGAACGTGCCGGGCGGCGACTGGCCCGCGTGGTACGCCGAGCACCGCGTCCTGCCGTATCTGCGGCGCGCGGTCGACGCGGGCACCGTGCGGCCCGGCGAGGCGGGGGTCGTGGAGCGCCTGTGCGAGCGGCTGCCGGAGCTGGCCGGGCACGCCGAACCGCCCGCGCGGCTGCACGGCGACCTGTGGAACGGCAATGTGCTGTGGGGAGCCGACGGGCACGTCCGGCTGATCGACCCGGCCGCGCACGGCGGGCACCGGGAGACCGATCTCGCCATGCTCCGCCTCTTCGGCTGCCCCCATCTGGACGCGGTGCTGGACGGTTACCGGGAGGTGGCGCCGCCGGCGGACGGCTGGCGCGAACGCGTCGGCGTGCACCAGCTGTTCCCGTTGCTGGTGCACGCCGTGCTGTTCGGCCGCGGCTACGCCGAGCAGGCGCTCCGGGCGGCCCGGTCGGCCATGGCGCGGTGAGCGCCTCGAGCCCCGCTCAGCGCGTGACCACGTGCCGTTCGTCGGGGACGCAGTGGGTCATGGTGAGGCCCTCCACGTCGCGCGGCGGGTTGTCCCCCAGGTTGGCGAGCCGCTTGCGGTCCACGTCGGTGAGGTCCTGGCTCGCCAGGGGTGCCAGGTGGGCGACGTCCTCCGGGGTGATCCCGAGCCCCTCGCCGACCCTGCGGCCGAGGTCGGTCTCGACCAGCAGGAAGTGCCACACCATGCGCTCCTGCACGGCCCGGTCGCACTGGGAGATCAGGTCGACGAAGTTCTTCACCAGGTCGTCGCGCTCCCAGTCCTCCATGAGCAGGTAGCGCTGGCCGGCCTGGAGGTAGTCGTTGGTCCGCGGGATGCGCTTGCGGGTGAGCCGGCCGCGGATCTCCGGGCCCTGTTCGTCGTGGGTGGGGTACTCGCCCTCCCGCAGGCCCCCGGTGATCGACGGCTCGTAGTTGACCTGTGGATTCTCTCCGGCGCCGTCGACGTGGTAGGTCATCAGGCCGTCGCGCTGGTTGGTGCGCACGTCGGCGTTCCTGGCCTGGTTGACGGGGAGCTGGAGGTAGTTGGGGCCGACCCGGTAGCGCTGGGTGTCGCTGTAGGAGAAGGTCCGGCCGACGAGCATCTTGTCGTCGGAGAAGTCCAGGCCGTCGACGAGGACGCCGGTGCCGAAGGAGATCTGCTCGTTCTCGGCGAAGAAGTTGTCCGGCATCCGGTTCAGCACCATCCGGCCCACCGGCTTCGGCGGAAAGTCCTGCTCGGGCCAGGTCTTGGTGTCGTCCAGCGGGTCGAAGTCGAGTTCCGGGTGCTCGTGGTCGTCCATCATCTGGACCAGCAGCTCCCACTCGGGGTACTCGCCGCGCTCCACCGCCTCGTACAGGTCCTTGGTGGCGTGGCCGAGGGAGTCCGCCTGGACGTTCGCCGCGTCCTCGGCGGTCATGCTGCGTACGCCCTGCTTGGGCATCCAGTGGTACTTGACCAGCTTGGTCTCGCCCTCGGCGTTGACCCACTTGTAGGTGTTCACGCCGAAGCCCTGCATGTGGCGGTAGTCGGCGGGGATGCCGCGCGGGCTGAACAGGTTGACCAGCATGTGCATGGATTCGGGCGTCTGCGACATGAAGTCGAAGATGCGGCGCGGCTGTTGCTCGAAGGTGACCGGGTCGGGCTTGAGGGCGTGGATGACGTCCGGGAACTTGATGGCGTCCCGGATGAAGAAGACGCCCAGGTTGTTGCCGACCAGGTCCCAGTTGCCGTCCTCCGTGTAGAACTTCACGGCGAAGCCGCGCGGGTCGCGGGCGGCCTCGGAGGAGTCGCGGCCGCCGATGACGGTGGAGAAGCGGACGGCCAGGTCGGTGCGCTTGCCCTCCTCCTGGAACAGCTTGGCCCGGGTGTAGCGGGAGATCGGCTCGTCGCCCCACTTCCCGTACGCCTCGAAGTAGCCGTAGGCGGTGACGCCTCGGGCGTGCACGACGCGCTCGGGGATGCGTTCCCGGTCGAAATGGCTGACCTTCTCGAGGAACTGGTAGTTCTCCAGCGTGGCGGGGCCGCGGGCGCCGACCGTGCGCTGGTTCTGGTTGTCGTAGACCGGATGGCCCTGGCGGTTGGTGAGTACCTTGCGGTCGTCCCCCGGAGCGGGACCCCGGCTCGATACGTCCGTCATGATCGTGGGCTCCTTCGGCTGGTGCCGGCAGCGGGCCGGGACACGGCGGGGTGCCCCGTCGGCCGGTCGTGCGGACCGCCCGGGTACCCGGCGCCGGAAGGTCACTCACGCCTCGAAGGAGGTCACTCACGCCTCGCAGGTCCGGCTCGCGACAGGCGCGGGGCCGGGCGGGGCGCGGCTCGCACGTCCCGCCGGCGGTGTGCGTACGAGGGCCATGCTGCCGTGGATGGCGAAGGGCGGCGACTCGGGCGGCGGGCCGCCCGGGGACGACGGCGGGCCGCACCGGCGGGCGTGGTGCGCGCCGGTGCGGCCGGGCACGGTCCGGTGCCGCGTCCGTCTACGACCGCGCCCGGGCCGTCGGCGCGGTGAGGAACCAGTCGATGGCGGCGGTGAGTTCGGCGGGCTTCTCCACCGGCAGCTCGTGTCCCGCGTCGATGATGCGGATCACCGCGTCCGGGTAGTGCGTCGCCATCCGCAGCATCTGCTGCACGGGGAGCTGGATGTCGTGGTAACCGTGCACCAGCAGGGTGGGGACGCGGATCTCGCCGACCCGGTCGAGGACGTCGAAGGCCCGCATCGCCGAGTACAGCGTCATCACGACCTCGCGGGGCGTGGCCGCGGAGGCCCGGATGTACTCCTTGATCTCCTGGCGGGGGTACCCGGGCGCGAAGGCCCGCTGGATGTTGGCGGCGACGAACAGGCGGTACGGCACCTTGGTGGACGCAGCCATCAGCAGTCCGCGGCCCCGGCTGTAGGTCATGCGGCTGATGGAGTTCACCAGCACCAGTCGCTCCACCCGTTCGGGGTGGGCCAGGGCGACGGTCTGGGCGATCATGCCGCCCATGGAGTGGCCGACCGGCACGAACCGCTCCACTCCCAGGTGGTCGAGGAGGGCGACGACGTCACCGGCGAGCTCCTCGATCGTGCGCGCCCCCGTGCCGCTGCTCTCCCCGTGGCCGCGCAGGTCGAGGCGGATCACCCGGCGGGCGGCGGCGAAGTGCGCCATCTGGTGGTCCCAGCGGTGCCGGTCGGCCGTCCAGCCGTGGATGAACACCAGGGGGACGTCCTCGCCGCCGCGCGGCCCCTCGTCGTCGTAGGTGAGTGTCGCGCCGTCGACAGCGAACTCGGGCATGGGGCGTCGCCTCCCGGGGAGCAGGCCGATTACTGATCGGTAGGGTATCCGCCGGTCAGTTCCGCCCGTCGAGGAAGTCCAGGATGTGGCCGTACACGTCGAGGGCGGCGCCCCGGCCCAGGAACGTGTCGAGGTGGCCGTAGCCCGGGATCTCGGTGTAGCGCACGTCGAGCTGCGGCTGCCTGCGGGTCAGCACCTCGTGGCACAGCTTCTGGGAGTCCAGCCACAGCCCGTTCTCACTGCCGGCCAGCAGCAGCACGGACGTGTCGATGCGGCCGGCCGCGTCCAGGGCGTTGGGCGGCAGGGCGCGGTAGCGGTGGTCGGTGTCGTGCCAGCGGACCACGGTGCGGGCGAGCTCGATGCGGCGCAGGTGCGGCAGGATCCACAGCGGCGCGGGGCCGAGCAGGTCGGCGAGGCGGTCGTGGGTGGCCTCGGTCAGGTGCTCGTGCACGAACAGCGAGGCACCGGTGCCCCAGGCGGAGTTGTGCAGGATCTGGCAGGTGGGGTCGGGGCAGTCCGCCCCGCGGGAGGCCAGGGCGAACAGCGGCGTGTACTTCGACCACAGGCCGACCTTGCGGAAGTCGACCGGGATGTGGTCGATGCGGGACTTCAGCAACTCCCCCGCCAGGGACATGCGCAGGGAGGTGCGGCCGGCCAGCTTCGGCGTGAGGAACACGCCCTGGGAGACGACGCCGGCCAGTCCCGGCACCAGTCCGGCCGTCATGCTCAGCGACAGGGTGAGGGAGCCGATGCAGTGCGCGACCACGAACAGCGGCCGGTCGCCGATGCGGGCGCGGATGTGGGAGACGGCGGCCGGGATGTCGTACAGGGCCACGTCGTCGTACGTGTACCGGGCGCCGGTCTCGTTGTAGGGCAGCCGGCAGCTGCCGCGCCAGTCGAGCAGCCAGGGCTCGTAGCCCTCGTCGAGGAGGACGTCGACGAGGTTGCGGGTCTCCGGGAGCAGGAACATGTCGGCGGAGGCGGTGTGCCCGTGCAGCAGCAGGACGGCCGGGCGGTCGGCGCCGCCGCCGGCCACCCGGGTGAGGCCGAGCCGCACGCCGTCGGCCGCGCGCAGGGGGATCTCCTCGACCGCGGCCGGGTCGAGGCGGTGGTGCAGGGGGCGCGGGGCGGGGGTGGTCCTGACCCTGCGGAGCGCGGGCCGGGCCGCGGGGGTGTTCGTCCTGAAGATCATCGGTTGCGCTCCGTGAGGGTGGTGGTGCGGCGCAGGTCGAGCAGGTCGGCGGCGGCGCGGGCGAAGGGGCCGAGCAGCCCGCGTCCCATCTCCAGCCCGAACCAGGCGAGCCAGGCCGTCTTGGCGGCCCGCTTCTCCCGGCCGGTCAGGCGCGGGTCCACCTTGATGCCGTCGATCTGATCGCGGACGTAGGAGTCGGCGGGGACGACGACCTCGCCGGTCAGTGCCGCCGGTTCGCCCTCGCGGCCGATCTCGACGGTCAGGGCGCGGGTCTGCCGCCACAGGTCGCGGCGGGCCCGGGCGTGCTTGCGGCCCTCCAGCCACCAGCGGCCACCGTCCGCGTCCCGCAGCTCCATGCGGTACAGGAGCAACTGGTGCTTCAGGCCGTGCTGCTGGGGGATGCCCTCCTCGGGGCGGATCCAGATGTCGCCGCGTTCCACGGTCAGCGGCTCGTCGTGGGCCGCGCGGCAGGTGACCCGGCCGCCGACGTCGACGCGGCGCTCGCGGACCAGTTGGTGCATGCTCGCGATGGAGAGCGTGAGGTCCATGGAACAGGGGGTGTCGGCGGGCGCGCCGACCGGGCCGACCGTGCCCAGGGTGGTCTCGGAGAACCACAGGTAGGGCTGGTCGTCCTTGGACGGCAGGCGCCCGAGGCCGTCCTCGGCGAGCTTCTCGAACGTCCTGAGCTGGGCCCGGGCGTCGTAGCGGGTGGCCGGCGGCAGGCCCAGGGCCTCGACGAGGGCCGCGGTGCGTGCCATCTCGGCGGCCGGACCCCTGAGCGTGGCCTCGCACAGCTTCAGCGCGGTGGGGCTCTGCAACACGCGGGTGAGGAAGGCGAGTTCGGGGACGGGTTCGGCCTCGAGGCGGGCGAGGGTGTCGGTGCGCCACTCGTCCCAGTCCTGCACCCGCACGTGCATCCCGCCGAACGCCATGTCCCGTACCACGTCGTCGAGGGTGTTGGGGACGCCGGTGAGGTGGTAGTCGAAGCCCCAGGCGTCGGGTTCGCAGACGACCGCGACGGCGACGCGGCTGACCCAGTCGACGGGGGCGGCGTTGAGGTAGCGGAAGGCGGGAACGGTGCGGAAGCGGCCGAAGGCCGAGATCAGGCCGCTGCTGAGGTCCTGCGGGTTGTAGGCGCCGGTTCGGGTGTGACCGCCGATGCCGCCGGGGCGCAGGGCGGTGACGACCAGACCGTGGTCGCGGGCGCGGCGCAGGGCCACCTCGGCGGCCCATTTGGTCTGGTCGTAGCCGGCGACGAGCCGGTCGGCGTGGGCGAGGGGGTCGTCCTCGCCCATGGAGGCGATGCCGACCTCGTTGAACACGGCGACGGAGGAGATGTGGTGCAGCGGCTTGGGCCGTCCTGCGGCGGCCAGTTCGGCGAGGGTGAGCGCGCCGATGACGTTGCTCTGCCGCAGCGACGGGTAGCCGCGCAGGAAGTCCACGGCGGCCGCCACACCGACGACGCTGTCCAGCTCGTGGGCGAGCCGGGTCCAGGTGTCCTCGGACAGACCGAGGCGCGGGCGGCGCACGTCGCCGGGCAGCACGGTGATGCGGCGGCGCACCTCGGAGGACCAGGGCAGACGGTAGCTCTTCAGCGCGTCCCCGAGCCGGGCGAGCGCGGCGTCCTCGTCGGGGGCGCGCACCAGGCAGTACACGTGCGCGTCGCTGTGCCTGAGCAGGTCGAGCAGCATGTGCCCGCCGAGGAAGCCGGTGGCACCGGTGAGCAGCACTCTGCGGGGAGGCAGGGGGTCGGGGTCGGCGGTGAAGGGCAGCCGGTCGGCGAGCGCGAGGTCGGCGAGGATCTGGGCGAGGTCCTCGGGGCGGGCCGTGGAGCGGGGAGCGGTGGCGGCGGAGTGGGGGACGGGGGCCGGGGGCGCGGGTGCGGGTGCGGTGACCGTGGGGGGCGACGGGGGCGGCGACGAGGCGGGTGCGGGGGGCGCCGGTGCCGCGCCGGGCGAGGCGGGCGAGGGCGACGGGTGCGCGGGGGCGGCGGCCGTCGCCGTGGGCAGGCAGCGGCGGGCGAGGCTGTTCGGGCGGGCGTCGGCGAAGACGTCGTCCAGGTCGAGGACGACGCCGAACTGCTCCTCGAGGGCGGCGGCGAGTTCCACCGCGTCCACGGAGGTGCCGCCCGCGTCGAAGAAGTCGGCGTCCGGCGCCAGCTGCCCGGCGGGGACGAAACGGCCGGCCGCGGCGGCGATGGCGGCGGCGAGCTCGTCGACGTCCCGGACTCCGGACGCACGGCTCGGCGCGGCGGCGGCCCGCGGCATCGCGCCGGGCCGCGCGGACGCCCGCGCGATCGCGCCGGAGCCCTCGCAGCTCCCCGGAGCGGTCTCCGACACCGTGACCGCCCGGGCCGGGGCCTCCCCGGACACCGGCGCCTGGCCTCCCCCGACCGAGTCCGACCCGGCCGCAGGCTCGGGCACGCCACCCTCCGGTGCCGCGCCGGACACCGCCGCGGCCTCCCCGGACACCGGCACGGAACCCTCCGCGAACCGCACCGGCCCCTCGACGGACTCGGAGGACGCCGGCCCGCGGACTCCCGGAGCCGAGTCCCACCCGGCCGCAGGCTCGGGCACGCCACCCTCCGGTGCCGCGCCGGACACCGCCGCGGCCTCCCCGGACACCGGCACGGAACCCTCCGCGAACCGCA
>NZ_JBIAIG010000006.1:0-36880 GCF_042871235.1 Streptomyces sp. NPDC005931 | reverse complement strand
GCACCGGCCCCTCAACCGGCTCCGCGGACCCCGACGGGCGGACTCCCGGAGCCGCATCCGACCCGCGTGCGGGCGGGAACACGTCGGACGCCGGAGCCGCGCCGGACACCGCCGCGGCCTCCCCGGACACCGGCACGGAGGATCCCGTGGCGGATGTCGGCTCCGCCGGGGAGTCCGTGGGCGCCGGTGGGGTCGGCGCCGGGGAGCCGGGTGCCGGGGTCGACGGCGCCAGCTTCGCGAGGAGTTCGTGCACGCCGAGCGTGCCGCCGCCCCGTTCCACGGACTCGGCGTATGCCGCCGTGTCCTCGTTCACCTCACGCATCAACAGAGCCTCGCCGTCTTCACTGCCGTCGACTTCCTTCACTGGTCCGTGTCCTCTCCGCTCCGCCGGCCCCTCGTCGGCCGTGCCTACCGCTGCCGCCAGGAGCGGAACGCCCGCAGGTGTTCCGGTGTCACCACGGCCTCCAGGTGCTCGTCGTCCTGGTCTCCCGCGCCGAGCGCGGCCAGCAGCCGGCGGGCCGGCACGTTGCGCGGGGTGCGCTCCGCCGTCAGGCGGACCCTGGCGCAGCCGAGTTCGCCCGCCCGGCCGGCCAGCCACTGGAGCAGGCGTTCCTCGACGCCCCGGCCGAGCGCCCGGCAGCTCATCGACCAGGCGAGGACGTCGAGCAGGTCGCCGTCCGCCCGCAGCGCCAGCAGTGCGATCTGTCCGTAGTCGCCGAACCGGTCCCGCGCCGCGGCCGTCCACACCTCGCCGCTCGTGCGCCACCGGTCCAGGTCCCCGCCGTCGGCCGAGCGGCTTCGCAGCGTGAACTGGTTGGTTCGGCGCACCAGTTGCTCGGCACGGCGCACATCGGCCCCGGTCAGCGGGCGGATGTCCACCTCGAGGTCCAGCCGGGCCAGGAACTCCTCGAACCCGGCCTGGGCGCGGACCGCGTCCCGTTCCCGTTCCTGTGCGTAGAACCGGGCGCGCAGCCCGTCCTCGGCGGTGGCCGCCGCGGGCACCAGCGGCCACAACCGGCCGAGGAACGCCGTCAGTTCGGCGGCCGACGGACAGGTCACCGACAGCACCTGCGGAAGCGCGGCACGCATGCGGGCGATCTCCGCGGGGTTGTCGTCGAGGAACAGGAAGCTGTCCGGACCGAGGCCTAGGCCCCGGGCGGCCTCGGCGAGGCGGTCCGGTTTGGGGCCCCAGGCCGCCGACAGCACGCTGAAGTGCTCGGGCTTCAGCAGGCTGTCGGGACGGTCGAGGACGGCGCGGACCGTGTCCTCGTCGTTGTTGCTGACGAGCATCAGCAAGGCGCCCGCCTCCCGCCAGCGCAACAGCCGGCGGGCCAGCAGGGCGCGCGGCCCGGTCAGGTCCACCGACTCCGGTCCCAGCTCCCCGGCCACCCCGCCCCACAGGGTCTCGTCGCCGTCGACCGCGATCACCTTGGGCGCGGGCCGGAGCACCGTCCGCAGGACCTCGGCGAGGGTCAGCGCCACCGCCGCCTGGAACTGTGGTGTGAAGGGCAGGTGGGCCAGCCGTTCGGTGCGTTCGTCGAAGGGTTCCGCGACCGTGTGGTGCCGGGTCCAGTCGTCGGGACCGAGCACCGCGACCCCGGGCACCTCCTCCAGTTCGGCGGCGAGTTCGCGCTCCCAGCGGGTGTAGCGGTCCTCGGGGCGGGCGGTGGGCGGGAAGCCGACGACGAGCGGGGTGCGGGTGCGCTCGGCCAGCGTGCGCACGGCTGCGGGGTAGGCGCCGCGCAGGTCGGTGAGCAGGGCGTCGTCGACCGGGCCGAAGCGCTCGAGGTCGGCTCCGCGCAGCAGGACCACGCCCGCCCGGGTCCGCGGGTCGGCGAGGACACCCGAGGGATCCTGGAGCGCTGCGAGCACCTGGTGGTACGGCGCCTCGGCGACCGACGGCGCCCGTCCGGGCACCAGTTCGCCGATCGCCGTCCCGCACAGCGCCGGCAGGTTGCCGAGGGCGAACGTCGCGGCGAGGGCGACGCGACCCCGTGCGGCCGGTGCGCCGCCCGTGGGTGTCACGGGCGCGGTGGGATCCTGCGCCGCCTCCTCCAGGAGCCGCAGGAACTCCTCCGCGAGTCCGGTCGTGGTCTCCGCGTCGAGGATGTCGAGGTTGTGGTCCAGCCGGATCCGGCCCGCGTCGGGAGTCATGGTGATCATCAGGTCGAGGTCGGAGTAGCCGGTGCCGGCCGGCAGCACCTCGAGGTGGTCCAGGCGGCCTGCGGAGGAGCGGACGTAGTTGAAGTAGACCTCGACCAGCGGGGCCGCGGGCCGGTGCAGGCCCTGCCGGGCGAGGGCCGGCAGCACGTCGGAGAACATCGCGCCCTTGGCGAGGATCTTCTCCAGCCGCCGGTCGGTGCGGCGCAGCACCTCCTCGATGCGCTCCGCCGCCCCGGCCTGCGCGGGGAACGGCACCGGCACCCCGAAGAAGCCCACGGCGTCGTAGGCGTCGGCGTGCATGCGGGTGTCGACGGGCACGGCGAGCACGAAGCGCTCCCGCTCCCGCTTCCTGGCGAGCAGCACGGTGAGGGTGCCGAGGCAGAACGCGGCGGGCGTGACGGCGAGGCGGCTCGCGGCGGCGGACACCCGTGCGCCGAGGCCGTCGGGGATCGTCACGGTGACGCTGCCCGCACGGAACGACCGTACCGGCGGCCGGGGGTGACTGAGCGTCAGGTCGAGTCGGGAGGCGCCCTCGAAGGCCGCGCCCCATGCGGCGGTGCCGTCGGGGTGGCGGCCGCCGCCCTGCTGGGCCTCGATCAGCAGGGAGACGTCGCGGTTGGTGACGGTGCCGTCGAGCGGGGTGCCGGACAGCTCGGCGTCGATCTCCTGCGCGACGAGCAGCAGGGACTGGAGGTCGCTCACCGCGTGGTGGGCGCCGAAGACGAGGACCTGGCCGTGTTCGCCGCCGTCCAGCAGCTCGAACCGCCACAGCGACGGCTTCGCCAGGTCGAACGGCGGTTCCAGCAGCGCGCGCAGCCGGTCGGCTGCTCCGGCGGCGGGCGCGTCGGCGAGGTGGCTCCAGCGCAGCACCGGCTGGGTGAGGTCCCGGTCCACGCGGAGCCGCCATCCGCCCTCGTCGCCGGGGGTGATGCCGGTGCGCAGGGCGGCGTGGCGGGCGGTGAGCCGGGCCAGGATCGCGGTGAGCGCGTCGCGGGTGGTGGGCGTGGTGAGCCGTACCGCGAGACCGATGCCGTGGGCGGCGCCCGGCATGTCCGGCCGGGCGCTGCGCAGCAGCCGCACCACGTCCCGGGTGGCGGGCAGCAGTTCGCGCTCGGGGACCTCCGTGCCGGGGCCGCCGGCCTGCCCCCCGGGAGCGGTCGTACCGCGCTCGGGCAGGGCGGTGGCCAGCATCCGGGCCAGTCCCCGGGTGTCGGCGGCCGAGAACACCTCCGCGGCGGGCAGTTCGGCGCCCAGCTCGCGGGCGAAGTCGTTGCGCAGGCGTACCAGCATCAGGGAGTCCAGGCCGAGTTCCTTCAGGGCGGTGGTCGCGGACACGTCCACGACGCCTCCGGAGACGGCGGTGATCCTGGCCCGTACGTATGCCTCGAGCCAGGTGGCGCGGTCCTCGTCGGTGGTGGCGGCGAACACCTTGCGGACCAGTTCGTCCGAGTCCGCGGTGCCGGCCGGCGCGCCGGCCAGATCGCCCAGGATCGGTCGGGTGCGGACCACGTCGGGGGCGAGGGCCAGCATCTCGCGGTCCAGGGCGAGCGGGGCCAGCTGGCGCCGGGAGGTGGCCAGCACCTTTTCGAACAGCTCGCCGCCCTCCTCCGGGGAGAAGGCGACCAGGCCCGACCTGGCGGTCTCGGCGGCCCGGGTGCCGGAGGCGGCGACCATGCCGACGCCGCTCCAGGCGCCCCAGTCGAGGCTGAGCGCGTGCCGTCCGGCGCGGGAGAGGTGGTGGGCCCAGGCGTCGAGGAAGGCGTTGGCAGCGGAGTACGGGGCCTGTCCGGCGGAGCCGAGCAGCCCGGCCGCCGAGGCGAACAGCACTGTCCTGTCCGCCTCCGGAACGAGCTCGGTGAGCAGGGCGGTGCCGAGGACCTTGGGCGCGAGGACGCGCAGGACCCGCTCCTCGGTCAGGTTGGCGACGGTGGCGTCGTCCAGGACACCGGCCGCGTGCACGACCGTGGTGATGGGCCCGGCGTCCCTTCGCACGGCGTCCAGGGCGGCGGCCAGGGCGGCGCGGTCGGCGACGTCGGCGCGGGCGAGGTGCACGGTGACGCCGCGCCGTTCCAGCCCGGCGATCCAGGCCGCGGCGGCCGGGCCGGGAGTGCCGCGGCTCAGCAGGGCCAGCCGGCGGGCGCCGCGGCGCACCAGCCGCTCGGCCACGACCCGGCCGAGGCCGCCGAGCCCACCGGTGACGAGGTGGACGCCGTCCGGGGTGACGTCGCCGTTTCCGCCGTCGTCCGGGCGGGTGCGGGCGAGGCGCGGCACGAGCCGGCCGGTATCGCGCAGGGCGACGAGTCGTTCGTCGTCGGCGTGGCGCAGCTCGGTCCACAGCGCATCGGCGCCGCCGGTGTCCGGCAGGTCGATCAGGGTGGTCGACAGTTCGGGGTACTCCTGGGCCACGGCGAGGCCGAAGCCCCAGGCGAGCGCCTGCTGCGGATGGGTCACCCGGGTGCTGTCCCCGGCGGCCTGGCTGCCGCGGACGACGACGAACAGGCGCGGGGCGCGGCCCCGGTGCCGGTCGGCGAGCGTCCGCACCAGGTGCAGGGTGCTCAGGCAGCACAGCCGGGCCGCCTTCTCGGCACTGCTGCCGTCCACGACGGCCGGCGCGTCGAGCGCGGACAGCTGGACCACCCGCTCGGGCGGCGCGTCCGCGAACTCCTCGTCCAGCAGCCGCTCCAGCTGGGCCGGGTCGGACGGGTCGAGGGCGTAGCGGCCGGGACCCTCGGCGCCGTAGGTCTCCCCGCGCTGCGCCACCACGTGCGCTGCCGTCGGGTCGAGCCGCCCCGCGAGGTCGTCCGCGACGCCCGTGTCGTCCGCCAGGACCAGCCAGCGGCCTTCGGCGGGGGTCTCCCGGGGCCGGGGGCGGGTCTGCCAGCGGGTCTCGAACAGCGCGCCGTCCAGCGGGGACAGCGCGGCGAGCCGGAACTCCTCGGCCTCCAGGACGAGTCGCTCGTCCTCGTCCCACAGGCACAGGTCGAGGGTCGCGGTGTCGCCGTCCACGGAGCGCAGCGCGCAGGTCACCCACGCGGGCGCGGTGCGCAGCCCGGTGAAGCGCAGCCGGCCGACCCCGGCGGGGACGAAGGCCCGGCCGTCGGGCGCGTCGCTGGGCAGTCCGGCGCTGTGGAAGGCCGCGTCGAGGACGGCGGGGTGCAGCAGATGCCCCTCGGCGGCACGGGGGGTCAGCCGGGCGAGTGCGGCGGAGCGGGTGCGCACTGCCTCGGTCAGGCCCCGGAAGGCGGGCCCGTAGTCGATGCCCAGGGTGGCGAGCCGGGCGTAGAGGGCGGACGGGTCGGCCGTCTCGGTGTGCCGCTCCCGCAGCGCGGCGGGGGTCGGCGGCCCTGTCGCGGCATCGGTGTCCCCGGGTGCCTCCGCGGCTCCCGGCGCGCCGGTGACGAGCCGGCCGGTCATGTGCCGCTCCCACCGGCCACCGGGTGCGGACGCGGCGACGGTGAAGTCGCGGGCGCCGTCGACGGCGGGCCGCAGCACCAGTTGCAGGGTCACGGGCCCGTCCTCGGCCAGGCGCAGCGGCCGCAGGAAGGTGACGTCGGCCAGCCGGGTGCCCGCGCCACCGCCCCCGGGATGCAGGGCCGCCGCGGCCTGGAGTGCCATGCCGAGGAAGGCCGATCCGGGGAGCCACACCTCGCCGCCGACGCGGTGGTCCGTCAGGTAGGCGAACCGCCGGTCGCGCAGGTCCACTTCACTCTGGAAGAGGTGCCGGTCGGGCTCGTCGCTGGCCTCGACATGGGTGCCGAGGAGCGGGGAGGAGCCGGACGCGGCGGCCGGGGCGGGAGCGAGCCAGTGGCGGTCCCGGGCGAAGGCGTACGTGGGCAAATCGACCCGGCGTCCGGCCGGGAACAGGGCCGCGAGGTCGGGGGTGTGCCCGGCCGCGTACAGCTCGCCGACCCTGCCCAGCAGGACGGCGCGGCCGTCCCTCTGCCGGCGCAGCGAGGCGATGCCGGCCGCTTCGGTCCCGGCCTCGGCCGCCACCGCCTCGACGGACGCGGTGAGCGACGGGTGCGGGCTGAGCTCGACGAAGTGGCGGTAGCCGTCGTCGAGCATGCGGCGGATCGTGTCGGCGAAGCGCACGGGCCGGCGCAGATTGGCGAACCAGTAGGCGGCATCGAGGTGTTCGCCCGCAACGGGCTCGGCGCGTACGGCCGAGTACAGCGGCGTGTGCGCCGGTGCGGCCCGGACGGTGGAGAACGCCGTCAGGAGTTCCTCGCCCAGCGGCTCCATCAGCGGGGTGTGGGAGGCGAACGGCGTCGACAGCCGGCGCACGGTCACCCCGCGCGCCTCCAATCGCTCCCGGAGTTCGGTCAGGGCGCCGGACTCGCCCGAAACGGCTGTGGAGTGGGGGGAGTTGACCGCGGCGACGAACAGCCGGCCGGCGTACGGCTCGAGGAGTTCCTCGACGTCGGCGGGCGGCAGGTCCACGGCCACCATGCCGCCCTGGCCGACCAGCGGGCGGACCGCGTGGGCGCGTGCCGTCACCACGGTGACGGCGTCGTCGAGGCCGAGGGCGCCCGCGGTGTAGGCGGCGGCGATCTCGCCGAGGCTGTGCCCGACGACGGCGTCGGGGGTGACGCCGAGCGCGCGCCAGGCGGCGGCCAGGGACGCGTTGACGGCGAAGAGGACCGGCTGGAGGTATTCGGTGCGGTCGAGCGGGGAGAACTCCTCCGGGGCACGCAGCACGTTGAGGACCGACCAGCCGACGTGCCGCCGCACGGCCTCGTCGACGCGGGTGAGTTCCTCGCGGAACGCCGGCGACTCGGCCATCAGTTCCAGGCCCATGCCGGGCCACTGTCCGCCGTGCCCGGCGAAGACGAAGGCCACCTTGCCGCCGGGTTCCTGGCGGGCGGGCGCCAAGGGCATCCGTCCGCTCGCCAACGCGTCGAGCCGGGCGAGCAGTTCGTCGCGTCCGGCCGCCACGAGTCCGGCGCGCCGCTCGAAGTGGCTGCGGTGGCGGGCGAGCGTGTACGCCACGTCGGACAGGGTGTCCTCGTCGCCGATGGTGCCGAGGTGCCGGGCCAGCCGCGCGGCCTGCCCGCGCAGCGCGTGCTCGCTGCGCGCGGACAGCACGAAGAGCCCGTCGCCCGGGGCGCTTCGCGGCTCCGCGCCGGGGGCGTCCGCGGCCGGGGCCTCCTCGACGATCACGTGCGCGTTCGTGCCGCTGATGCCGAACGCGCTCACCCCGGCCCGGCGGGTCCGCCCGCCCGCGGGCCAGGCCGTCGGCTCGCGCACCAGGCGCAGTCCGCTCTCGTCCCACTCCACGTGACGGCTGGGCGTGCCGGCGTGCAGGGTGGGCGGCAGGGCCTCGTGGCGCAGCGCCTCGACGACCTTGATCAGTCCGGCGATGCCCGAAGCGGCCTGCACGTGGCCGATGTTGGACTTGAGGGATCCCAGGTGCAGCGGGCGGTCCCCTGGGCGCGAGGCGGCGAAGACCTCCGTGAGGGCATTGGCCTCGATCGGGTCGCCCAGCGTGGTGCCGGTGCCGTGGGCCTCCACGTAGTCGATGTCGGCGGGGGTCAGCCCGGAGCGCTCCAGGGCCCGCCGGATCACCCGTTCCTGCGCGGGGCCGTTGGGGGCGGACAGGCCCTGGCTGCGGCCGTCCTGGTTGACGGCGGTGCCGCGCAGCACGGCCAGCACCTCGTCGCCGTCGCGCCGCGCGTCGGAGAGCCGCTTCAGTACGACCATGCCGGCTCCCTCGGCCCAGACGGCGCCGTCGGCGTCGTCGGAGAAGGAACGGCAGCGGCCGGTCGGGGACAGGCCGCGCAGCCGGCTGAACTCCACGAACGTCTGCGGGGTGACCATGAGCGTCACACCGCCGGCGAGGGCGAGGTCGCACTCGCCGGAGCGCAGTGCCTGGGCGGCCAGGTGGGTCGCCACCAGGGACGAGGAGCAGGCCGTGTCCACGGTCATCGCCGGGCCGTGCAGCCCGAGCGCGTAGGCGAGCCGGCCCGAGGCCACGCTGAGCGCGGACCCGGTGCCGACGTAGCCGTCGAGCTGGTCCAGGCGCGAGCCGGCCAGATAGTCGCTGCCGAACATGCCGACGTACACCCCGGTGGTGCTGCCCGCCAGTTCGCCGGGGACGATCCCGGCGCGTTCCAGGGCCTCCCAGGCGGTCTCCAGCAGCAGGCGCTGCTGGGGGTCCATGGCGGCCGCCTCCTTGGGGGTGATGCCGAAGAAGCCGGCGTCGAAGGACTCGATGTCGTCGAGGAAGCCGCCCTCGCGGGCGTAGGTCTTGCCGGGGGTGTCGGGGTCGGGGTCGTAGAGGGACTCCACGTCCCAGCGGCCGGCGGGGAACGGGCCCACCGCGTCCCGGCCCTCGGCGACCAGCCGCCACAGGGCCTCGGGGTCGTCGGCGCCGCCCGGCAGCCGGCAGGCCGTGGCGACGAGGGCGATCGGCTCGTCGGAGGCCGGGGCGTCACCGGCGGCGGGGCGGGGGGTGGTGGTGGCGCGGGCACCGGTCCGGCCGTCGGGGAGGACGGTGGTGAGCAGGTGGGCGGTGAGCCGGGCGGGGGTGGGATGGTCGAACAGCAGGGTGGCGGGGAGCCGGGTGCCGAGTCGGGCGCCGAGGCGGTTGCGCAGTTCGACCGCCGTCACGGAGTCCATGCCGAGGTCCCGCAGCGGCTGGTCCGGGCGGACGGTCTCCGCCGTGCGCAGTCCGAGGGTGCGGGCGGCCTCCTCGCGGACCAGGGCGAGGAGGCGGGCGGAGCGTTCGACTTCCGGCAGCCCGGCCAGGCGGCCGATGAGCCCTCCGCCGGGAGCCCGTTCGGCGGGGGGCGCGGGCAGCAGCGTGCGCCACAGCGCCGCCGGGCCGTCGGGCCCGGAGGTGACGGCGTCGCGCAGGCGGGGCAGGTCGAGGGCCCAGGCGACCAGGTGCGGGGCGGGGCGGCGCAGGGAGAGCTCGACGAGGTCGCGGCCCTGTTCGGGGCTGAGGGCGCGGTGGCCGCGGCGGGCCATGCGGTCCAGGTCCGCGTGCTCGGCGGCCAGCCCCTGGCCGGCCCAGGCGCCGAACGAGAGGGACTGGGCGGACAGGCCGAGGGCCCGGCGGTGGTGGGCCAGTTGGTCGAGGAAGGCGTTGGCCGCCGCGTAGTTGCCCTGGCCCGCGTTGCCGACGACACCGGCCGCCGAGGAGATCAGCAGGAACAGGTCGAGCGGCAGATCGCGGGTGAGGCGGTGCAGGTGGGCGGCGCCGTCGACCTTGGGCCGCAGCACCTCGGCGAGGCGCTCGGGCGTCAGTTCGGCGACCAGGCCGTCGGCCAGCACGCCGGCACAGTGCACGACACCCCTCAGGGGTGCCGGTCCTCCGGCCCGGGCGAGCACCTCGGCCACGGCGGCCCCGTCGGCGACGTCGCAGGCGACCACGTCCGCTTCGGCGCCGAGGGCTACGAGCTCGGCGGTGACCTCGGCGGCCCGCGGGTCCGCGGCGCCCCGCCGGGAGGTCAGCAGCAGCCGCGGCACGCCCCGTTCGGCCAGCAGCCGGGCGATCGTACGGCCGATCGCGCCGAGTCCCCCGGTGATCAGCACGGTCCCGTCGGTGCGCACCGGCGCCGCCCGGCCGACCAGATCGAGCACGACGGGCCCCGCGGCCGCGGCCCGCCGCAGCGCCTCGCGGCCGGCGCCGACGTGCAGCACCCGGGACTGCGGACCGGATGCGTCACCGGCGGGCGGGTCGACCGCGGACGCGTCGGAGCCCGTGACGTGGACGGCTCGGGCGGGGGCCATGACGGGCGGGACGGTGTCGCCGCCCGAGGTCACCCGCGCGGCGCCGGAACCGGACGGAACCGGCGCGTGCGCGTCCGCCGCGTCACCACCGGACCCGACCGCCGCGGACCCACCGGGCGCGGCGGCCACCTCGTCGGGACCCGGCACACCCGGACGCGGGCCGGGCCCCTCGCCCCACACGCCCGTCACATCACCCGGGCCCGCCTCACCCCCTCCCTCACCGAACGCGACCGCCGCCGTCTCCCCGCCCGACTCGACCAGGGACCGGGCGGCACCCTCGTGGCCGGCCCGGTTCGCCGCGGAGGCGTCGCGGCCGGTGGCGTACAGGTCGGCCACGGCCGTGGTGAACGGGGTCGTGTCCGGGAGCACGGTGATCCAACCGGCCTCGGCGACCACCTCCGAGCCGGGCGCGCCCTCGGTCAGGGCGGCGACCCGCAGGCCGGCGGCGAGTCCCTCGACGCCGGCACCCGTCTCGGTGATCACCCCGGCGCACACGGTGGGCCCGGCTTGGTCGCCGAGGGCGACGGCGTGCACCTGGATCCGCACCCGGCCGGTCGCCGGTTCCCGGGCGGCGACGGCGCGCAGCTCCGGTTCGTCGGGGAAGCCCACCAGTTCGTACCGGTCCCCGGCCGGGACGCGCAGCTCGTCCTCGGGGCGTGCCCGGACCAGTCGGGGAACCAGCAACACCCCGTCACGCAGAGCCAGTTCGGGTTCGCCGGGGTGACCGGCGGCGGTGAGCAGGGCGTCCACGGCGCCGGGTCCGTCGAGGTCGAGCAGGGTGAGTCCGAGATCGGGGTGCTCGGCGCGGGCGCTGCGGGCGAGGCCCCACAGGACGGACTGGGCGAGGCCGGGCACGGCGTCCCGGTCACCGGCCGCGACCGCTCCCCGGGTCACCCAGAAGACCCGGGCCGGTGCCTCGTCGGGCGCGAGGGCGATCAGGTCGCGCAGTTCGTCCAGCGCGGTGGCCGCCAACTCCCGGGCCGCGGGGGCAGTTTCGGCGTCCGGGGCGGGCAGCGGCCACAGGCGCACCAGGACGTCGGCGTCCGCTCCGGTGGTGACACCGGCGGCTTGCAGTTCCCGTACGGTCCCGGCTGCCTGCGCGGGCTCGCCGACGACCCGCCAGGCACCGTCGTGCTGCCCCGCCGCCGCCCCGGGCACCGGTGTCCACGCCACCTCGTAGAGGTGCCGGGCGTTCTCGGAGGCCCCGTTCAGGTCGGAGGGGTCGGCGGCGCGCAGGCGCACGCCCTCCAGCCGGCCGGCCGGGAAGCCGTCGACGTCCCACAGGGACACGTCCAGGATGACGTCCGTGCCGGAGGTTCCGGTGCGCCGCACCCACGCGGTCAGGTCGCCCGCACCGCCGGGCGGCAGGACGCAGCGGCCCACCGCGACGGGCAGCAGGACCCGGTCGTCGGACGGGGCGAGGGCGGCGGTCACGTGCAGCGCGGCGTCCAGCAGCGCCGGGTGGACGGGGTAGGCGTGGGCCGTGTCGCGGGCCGGCGCCGGCAGCGACAGCCGGGCCAGCAGCTCGCCGTCGCCGGTGCATACGGCCTCCCGTACGCACCGGAAGGCCGGGCCGTAGCCGAGGCCGAGTCCGGCCAGTCGCTCGTACGAGCCCTCGTCCCAGGCCGGTTCGGCGTCCTCGGGCCGGACGGGCGGCCGCCCGTCCGGCAGCGGTGCGCGGGTGTCCGCGGTCGCGGTGGCGTGGAGGGTCCAGCCGGTGATCTCCTGGCCGCGGCGGCGGCTGTGCACGGTGACCTCGGGTGCGGCTGCGGAGGTGACGACCTCGACGGACACCTCGACCGTGCCGGAGGCGGGCAGGATCAGCGGGGCCGCCAGGAGGAGGTCGGTGACGTCGTCCGGGCTCTGCGGGCGGGCCACCGCGAGGGCGGCGCGGCACAGCTCCATCAGGGTCGTGCCGGAGACCACGGTACGGCCGAACACCTCGTGGTCGGGGAGCCATTCGGCCGTGGCGGGCGACCATTCGCCGCGGAAGGTCCAGCGGGTCTCGTCCGCCGACTGCAGCTGGACGCCGAGCAGCGGGTGCGCGGCCCGGTCGAAGAGGCCGGGCGCGGTGGCGGCACCGGTGGGCTCGGACCAGTGGCGCAGGGCTTCCCACGGGTAGGTCGGCAGGTCGGCGGGGGCGGCGGCGGGTACCAGGCGGCGCCAGTCGACGGGCCGTCCGTGTGCGTGGAGTTCGGCGGCGGCCCGGTGCAGGCAGTCGGTCCCGTTCTCGTCGCGGCGCAACGAGCCCACGGCGACGACGGCCGCGCCCGCGTCCAGGCCGTCCTGGCTTTCCTCGGCGCCGTCCTCGGCGACGGTGCGGATCGCGGTGAGCAGGGAAGGGTGCGGGCCGAGTTCGACGAACCAGCGGTGACCGTCGGCGATCATCCGTTCGACGGTGGAGGCGAAGCGGACGGGTTCGCGCAGGTTGGTGTACCAGTAGCCGGCGTCCAGTTCCCCGGTGACGGGCTCACCGGTGACCGTGGAGTACCAGGTGACGGCCGTGGGGACGGTGACGACGCCGTCGAGTTCGTCGAGGAGGTCCGCGCGGACCGGCTCGACCCCGGGGCTGTGGGAGGCGTAGTCGACGTCGAGCCGGCGGGCGAAGACCTGCTCGCGGTCCAGGTCGGCGAGCAGTGCCTTCAGTGGCCGGGTCTCGCCCGCGATCACGGTGGAGCGGGCACTGTTGACGGCGGCGACGGACACCCGGCCGTCGCCGCCGGCCAGGCGGGCCTCGACCTCCGTGTGCGGGAGGGCGACGACGGCCATGGTGCCGGTGCCGGACAGTCCGGTCAGCGCCTGGCTGCGCAGGGCGACCACGGCGGCGGCGTCGTTCAGGCTGAGCGCGCCCGCGACGCAGGCGGCGGCGACCTCGCCCTGGCTGTGCCCGACCACGGCGTCCGGGCGGACGCCGCGGGCCCGCCACACGGCGGCCAAGGACACCATCACGGCGAACAGGACCGGCTGGACGACGTCCACGCGGTCCAGCGAGGGGGCGCCTGGGTCGTCGCGCAGCACGGCCGCGGCCGACCAGGTGGTGAAGGGGCGCAGGGCGGCGTCGCAGCGGTCGAACTCGTCGGCGAACACGGGGTCCTGGGCGAGGAGGTCGCGGGCCATGCCGGCCCACTGGGAGCCCTGGCCGGGCAGGACGAACGCCACCTTGCCGTGCGGCCGGGCCCGGTGCGGGCCCACGACGGATTCGGCCCCGTCCTCCCCCGCGGCGAGTCGGCGCAGCGCGGTGAGCAGCGTGTCGCGGTCGGCCGCGGGGACGACGGCCCGGTGCTCGAAGTGGGTGCGGTGGTGGGCCAGGGTGGCGGCCACCGCGGGCAGCGGCAGTTCGGGCCGCGCGGCGAGCGTGTGCAGCAGGCGGTCGGCCTGCCGCCGCAGCGCGGCCGGCGTGCGGGCGGACAGGGGGAACAGGAGGCTGCCGCCGGGCTCGCCGGTCGCCGGCGGCGCGGGTTCGCGGGGAGCTTCCTCGAGGACGACGTGCGCGTTGGTGCCGCTGATCCCGAACGCGCTCACCCCGGCCCGGCGGACACGGCCGGCCTCGCGCGGCCACTTCTCGGCGCCGTCGAGGAGGCGCAGGCCGCCGGCCGCCCAGTCGATGTGCTCGGTCGGTGTGCCGGCGTCGAGGGACGCGGGAAGGGTCTCGTGCCGCATGGCCAGGACGGTCTTGATGACGCCGCCGATGCCGGCGGCCGCCTGGGTGTGGCCGATGTTGGACTTCAGCGAGCCGATGGCGAGCGGCCGGTCGGCGGGGCGCCCGGGGCCGAACACCCGGGCCAGCGCACCGCCTTCGACGGGGTCCCCGAGCCGCGTGCCGGTGCCGTGCGTCTCGACGTAGTCGATGTCGTCCGGTCCCAGTCCGGCCGCGTCGAGGGCGGCGCGCAGCACCCGTTCCTGGGCGCGGCCGTTGGGGGCGCTCAGGCCCTGGCTGCGGCCGTCCTGGTTGGTCGCCGAGCCCTTGACGACCGCGAGGACCCGGTCGCCGTCGTGCCGGGCGTCCGCCAGGCGCTTGAGCAGCACCAAGCCGCATCCCTCGGCCCACACCACGCCGTCGGCGTCCGCCGAGAAGGGGCTGCACCGGCCGGTGGGCGACAGGGCGCGCAGCCGGCTGAACTCCACGTGTGCACGAGGTGTGACCAGCAGGGTCGCACCGCCCGCGAGCGCCAGGTCGCACTCCCCCGCCAGCAGGGCCCGCGCCGCGAGGTGCAGGGCGACCAGGGAGGAGGAGCAGGCGGTGTCCACGGTGACGGCCGGGCCCTCCAGGCCGAGGGCGTAGGCGATGCGCCCGGAGGCCACGGCGGCCGCGGAGCCGGTGCCGACGTGCCCGTCCAGCCGGTCGAGTCCGGCGGCGGCGAGGTAGCCGCTGTCGTAGAGGCCGACGTAGACGCCGGTGGCGCTGCCGTTCAGGGTGCCGGGGACGATGCCGGCCCGCTCGACGGCCTCCCAGGCGGTCTGGAGCAGCAGCCGCTGCTGCGGGTCCATGGCCTCGGCCTCGCGGGGCGAGATGCCGAAGAACGCCGCGTCGAAGCGGTCGATGCCGGACAGGAAGCCGCCGCGCAGGCTGTAGGCCCTGCCGGTGGCTTCCGGGTCGGGGTCGTACAGGTGCCGGGTGTCCCAGCGGCCGTCGGGCACCTCGGTCAGGGCGTCCCGGCCGTCGGCGAGCAGTC
This sequence comes from Streptomyces sp. NPDC005931, assembly GCF_042871235.1. Taxonomy (NCBI): domain Bacteria; kingdom Bacillati; phylum Actinomycetota; class Actinomycetes; order Kitasatosporales; family Streptomycetaceae; genus Streptomyces; species Streptomyces sp. NPDC005931. The sequence continues at coordinate 22,310 of NZ_JBIAIG010000006.1, read as the reverse complement.
GCCAGAACGCGTCCGGGTCGTCGGCGCCGCCGGGGAACCGGCACGCCATGGAGACGATCGCGATGTCGCCGTCGGCGCCGGGGGGCGGCCCGGTCCGGGCACGGCCGGGCGACGTCCGGGCGCGGGGCTCCTCCCGCCCGGCACCGGACCGCGTACGGATGTGGGGCTCCTCCTCGCCCAGGACCGCCGCGGCGAGGGCGGTGACCGTGGGGTGGTCGAAGACCGCGGAGGCGTCGGGCGTCCGGCCGGTGCGGTCGGCGAGTTCGGCGGCCAGTGTCATCAACTGCCGCGAGCCGAGGCCGAATTCGGCGATGGGCCGGTCGGGGTCGACGGTCACCGGGTCGAGTCCGGTTGCCTCGGCGACGGCCGACACAAGCCACGCCCGCACGTCGTCCACGGTGGTCAGGGGCGGCTCTTCGGACGCGTTCGGGGACTCGTTCGCAGGCATGTCGGACACGGGTGACCTCGTGGACTCTGGCTCTGGTAAGGGCAGGTGGTGACGGCTGCGGGCGGGCGCAACCGGTGGCGCCGGTCGAACGGGTTGGTGCCGGCTGCGCGGTCGGCGCGGCGGCGAGGCGGTCGGCGCGCTCGCACGGTGCGTACGGGCCGGGGGCGGTGTGCGAGGGCCACCGCCGCCCGCCGGGGTCACCCGGCGGCGGGCACGCCGATCGGGGAGAGGGTGCCGTCGAGGTAGGCGGCCCGGCAGGCGTGACGCTGGATCTTTCCGCTGGAGGTCTTGGGGATGGTGCCCGGCCGGACCAGGACCACCTGGCGTACGGCGAGTCCGTGGGTGTCTCCGATGGCCCTGCGGACCACGTCGGTGATCTTGTCGGCCTCGGCGGCGGCGTCCGGGGCCGTCTCGGCCACGAGCACGGCCTGTTCGCCCTCGACACCGGCGTCGACGGAGAAGGCGGCGGTGCAGCCCGGCCGCAGTGCGGGGTGCGCCGTCTCGGCGGAGAGTTCGAGGTCCTGCGGGTAGTGGTTGCGGCCGTCGACGACGATGAGGTCCTTGATCCGGCCGGTGACGAACAGTTCGCCGTCGCGCAGGAACCCGAGGTCGCCGGTGCGCAGGAGGCGGCCGTCACGTCCGGCGACACCGGCGCGGAAGGTCTCACGGGTGGCGAGGGCGTTGCGCCAGTAGCCCTTGGCGACGCTCGCGCCGCCGACCCGGATCTCGCCGACCTCGCCGTCGGGCAGTTCCTCGTGCGTCTCAGGGTCGGCGATCACCACGGTCAGGCCGGGTCCGGGGCGGCCGGTGCCGACCGCCGCCGCGTCCGCGGCCCCCGCGTGCGGCCCGTCGGCGTCCAGCAGGACGGGCCCGGCGCCCGGCGAGCCGCCGGTGACCATCAAGGTGGCCTCGGCCAGTCCGTAGCAGGGGTAGAGGGCCTCGCGGCGGAAGCCGGCCGGGGCGAACGTGTCGGCGAAGCGCCGCAGGGTGGCGGCCCGCACGGGCTCGGCGCCGTTGAAGGCGACCTGCCAGTCGCCGAGGTGGAGACCGTCGACGAAGGCGGGCGTGGCGTGCCTGAGGGAGAGTTCGTAGGCGAAGTTGGGAGCGCCGCTGGTGTGCGGGCGGTAGCGGCTGACGGCGTCGAGCCAGCGCCCCGGCTGCTGGAGGAAGTGCAGCGGGGAGAACAGGGTGCTGGTGGCGCCGAGGTACACGGTGTTGAGGACGGGGCCGATCAGGCCCATGTCGTGATACACCGGCAGCCAGCTGACGAACAGTTCGCCGCCGTGCGCGGCAACGGCGTCGGAAGTGTGACCCATGCGTTGGGTGATGATCCGCTCGTTGTCGAGCAGGTTGCCGTGGGTGACCATCACTCCGCGTGGTGCGGACGTGGAGCCGGAGGTGTACTGGAGGAAGGCGACGGTGTCCGCGTCGAGTGTGGGCTCGCGCCAGTCGGCGGACAGGTCGTCGGGGATGTCCTCGGTGGCGACGCGGGTGACCTCGGCCGGTTCCGGAAGGTGTTGGTCCATGGTGCCGAGCGCGTCGATCACCTCGCGACCGCCCAGGATCACCGTGGCGTCGGCGTCCGCCATCAGGCGCCTCATCCGGGTCAGGGCCCGGTGGTTGTGGGAGCGTCCCCGCGGGGGCACCCCGGGGACGGCGACCACGCCCGCCGCGAGGCAGCCGAGGTAGCCGGCTATGAACTCCAGGCCGGGCGGGTACAGCAGCATGGCGCGGGAGCCGGTCAGGCCCCGGTCCTGGAGCCAGGAGGCGATGGCCCGGGCGCGGTCGGCGAGGCGCCCGTAGGAGATGTCCTGGACCTCCCCGTCGGAGTCGCCCGTGACGAGGAAACGGTAGGCGGTCCGGTCGGGGTGCTCGGCGGCGTGGGTGATCAGCAGGTCGACCAGGGAACGGGCCATAGGAGGAGACTCACCTGTTCTGCGTCGGTGCGAGGAACCGGAGTTCGAGGGCCGCGTCCCTTGAACGCGCGGAAGCCGTGGCCGCCCCGGCCCCCTTGCCCGAGCGTCCGTCCCGACACCTCGGGGTGCGACGGTGTGGTCGACACCGTCCCCCCGTACCCCCGTCTAGCTGCTTACTACCGCCAGTAGCACGATGGCAAGCACGTCCTCCCGGCGGACCGGACGGACGGAAACACTGCGAATCCAACGGAGTTGGACGCGTATTCGACCGTAGCAGACATGTGTGGCGCGGCCGTGACGGTACGCCGGAGGCCCGGCCACCGGGTCGTTCACGGCGGCCGGGCCCCGGGCGAAGCGGCGTGCTCAGCCGCCGTTCAGCCGTGCGCGCAGGAGTTCCTTGCCCAGTTCGGCGCCCTTGCGGCTGTCCGCCTGGGCCTTGCGGAAGAGGTCCGCCACCTCGTCGTCCTTGGCGCGCTCGGCGTCCTGGATGTAGGTCTCCAGGCGCAGCGCGTTGCTCAGGCACGCCTCGACGTACCAGATCAGGTTGTAGTCCTTGTCCTGCGTGCCGGTCACGCCGCCGGTCTCGGTCTCACTGGTCATTCGGGCCTCCTTGTCGCGATGATCGTTCCGGGCCCGTCCGCCCCGATCCGCGCTGCCGGGGGAACGGACTCCACAGCGCGGGCCGGGTACCCGTCCTCACCGGGGACACACAGCCCCCGGCGTGCCGTTCCGCGCTCACCCACCCGGCGGATGGCGGTGCGTCGGCCGTACCGCGCCCGCGCTCGGCCGCCCGGTCGGGTCGCAGCACCGCGGGGCGCGAGGAGGGGCGGTGCGGCGCCGCTCCCCCGGGGCCTGCACGCCCGCGGTACCGCTGCGGCCGGCGCCGGAGGGGGCGCTGCCTCGGCGGGCACGGTGGCGCCGCCACGGCGGGTCCGGGCGGCCGGGGGCGTGCGCATCCAGCGCCTCCTGCGGAACCCCGCCACCGCGGCGGCGATCCGGCGGGCGGCGCGGTCGGCGGTAGCGCGGGAAGTACCCGCTCAGTATCCCCAATACCGAACGGAGGTTCGAAAGCCTCGGCGTTCGAGGGCCTCGGAGGGATCACCACCGTCGGCGGTGCTCTGCTCCTCGGCGGGCGGGCGCGCTCGGGTGACCGAGGCCGCCGGTGCCGGCACGAACCCCCCGGCCCGGGGCGCAGCACCAAGCCGCCCCGCCGGTGCCGCCGATCGGCCACGACGCCACCGCGACGGGATGTCCGGTCGCCGCCCCGGTGCCGGGACCGGCGGTCCCGGCGTCCGGGCCGTACGGCCGAGCGAGGGCCGAGCGGCCCCGCGCCGAGCGCCGCCGCACTGTGCGCGACGTGGCCTGAACCGGGTGCGCGGGAGCGCGACCGGTCCCCCGTTCCGGTCGTGCCCCCGCGACAGCTCGAAACCTACGTGGACGGCGCCGGACTGTGTACCGCACGGATGCCCGCTGTGGTGGCCGGATGGCTCAACCGTGCACAACCGCGTCCGGCAGGTCCCGATTCGTCCCCCTCGGGCACGGCCCATCAGGCCCGTTTACCCGCTCCCAGCACCGGCTGCTTCAGGTCACCCACCGCAAGGAAGGCGAGCACGACCTCGTACAGGTCGGTGCCGGCCGCGAGGAGCTGGCGCTCGAGCACGGGTTCGGCGCCGCGCACGTGCTCGCGCACGGTCTGCGCGTGGACCCCGAGACTCCGGGCGGCCCGTTCGGCGTTGCCTCCGGCGGAGATCCAGTTGCACAGGGTCCGGCGCAGGTTCCGGGCGTCCCGGTCCAGTCGCCCCAGGAGTTCCTCGGCCCAGGCGCGCACCGCGGGACCGGCCAGCAGGTGGTCGAGCCCGCGGGCGGTGGACGTGGGGCCGGTGCCCGACTGCCCCTCCTGGAGGCTGATCTGGGTGTGCAGCGCGAGGTGGACCACGGCGCGGGCGGTGACGTCGTCGAAGTCGGTGCCCAGCAGGGTCTCCACGCGTTCCATGCGGGCGCGCACGGTGTTGCGGCTGACGCCGAGGACCTTGGCCGTGTTGACGGCGGTGAACTCCAGGCCGAGGCGGGTGGTGGCGAGGAGTTCCGCACGGGTGTGGTGGGGCAGGTCGTCGAGCGGGCGCAGCACCCGAGCCGTCCAGGCGCGCAGCGCCATCGGATCCATCAGGCGTTCGGGGTGGGTGCGCTCGGCGTAGACGGCCGTCTTGTCCGGCCGGAAGCGCGCGACGGCCAGGGCGCTGACGGCCTGCCCGTACGCGGTGGCGGTCCGGGCGAGGCTCTGCCAGACGCTGCCGCCGAGGAAGGTGTCCGGGTGGCGGTCCACCAGGGACCGCAGTTCGTCGGCCGTGGCCTCGCGCGGGCTGACGACGATGACGTGGCCGTCCATGGCCGGGCACCGCACGACCAGGGCCTCGTCCTGCGTGGTGTCGAGACACTCCTCGGCGAGGCGGTCGCGCCGGCCGGGCGCGGACTCGACGATGTAGACGCACGCCATGTCGGCGTCGAGCAGGCCCGGCCAGAGTCCGGCGGCGACCCGGCGGGCCGCGACGGTGTCCTCGACCATCAGCAGCTGCAGGATCGCCAGCCGCAGGTCGGCGGTGGCCCGCCGCAGCCGCTGTCCGGCCACGGCGGTCTCCCGCGCGGTCAGCAGAAGTTCGACCACCTGGGCGGTGTACGCGACGATGTCGGTGGCAGCCCGGTCGAAGGGGGTCTCGCGGGAGACCGCGAGGACGCAGGTCCGCGAGGGGTGCTCGACCTTCACCAGGCGCAGATGGCGCCCGTCCGCCTGCCACGCGGCGGAGGCGATCCGGCCGGCGGTGATGTCGGCGGCCGGAGACCCGTCCAGCGGCATCGGCCTTCCCGCGACGACGGTGCCGGCCGCGTCCCGCAGCGTCACCGTCGCCCGCAGGGTGCCGGCGAGCCAGTCGACGACCCTGCGGACGTCCCGCCCGGCCGGCCGCAGGTGCTCCAGCAGTTCCCGCGCCCATGCCGGGGCCTCCACGACTGCCGTCTCCCTACCCCGGACTGCGTCCTCGCGGCCTGCCACCTCGGTGATCCCCTTGTCCCTCTCGCCGTCCCCGGCCCAGGTCGGGGACGTTACCTCACCCCTGCGCGCGGCTTGTCCCGGGCTGACGTCCCCGCCCGGGCGACCGTGGCACGGGCGGCTCGTGCGCGGCAGGCCGGCGCCGACGGCATAAGCTCGGTGAATGGCGAAGTACTTCGACGTGCACCCCGACAACCCCCAGCCGCGCACCATCTCCCAGGTCGCCGACAGCATCCGTGCCGACGCCCTGGTCGCGTACCCCACGGACTCGTGTTACGCACTCGGCTGCCGCCTGGGCAGCCGGGAGGGCATCGACCGGATCCGTACGATCCGCAAGCTGGACGACCGGCACCACTTCACCCTGGTGTGCCGGGACTTCGCGCAGCTCGGCCAGTTCGTACGGATCGACAACGACGTGTTCCGGGCGGTCAAGGCGTCCACGCCGGGCAGCTACACGTTCATCCTGCCCGCGACGAAGGAGGTGCCGCGCATGCTCCAGCACCCCAAGAAGAAGACGGTCGGGGTGCGCATCCCCGACCACGTGGTCACCCAGGCCCTGCTCGCCGAGCTCGGTGAGCCCCTGCTGTCCAGCACCCTGCTGCTGCCCGGCGAGGACGAGCCGCTGACCCAGGGCTGGGAGATCAAGGACCGGCTCGACCACGTGGTGGACGCGGTGCTCGACTCCGGGGACTGCGGCACCGAACCGACGACGGTGATCGACTTCTCGGGCGGGGAGGCGGAGATCGTCCGCCGGGGCGCGGGCGACACCTCCCGGTTCGAGTAGCCCGGCGAGGCGGCCGGCGGGCACGGGCCGGGGTGTCCGGTCCACGCCGGGCCGGCCACGGTTTCCCCTGGGTTGGCGCGGGCGCGTACGACGGGACCGCGGACGGGCGTCACCAGCGGCGCTGGATCGGAGGAGGAGCCACGCTCTCCCACCGGTTCACCCGGTCAACGTCCCGGCCGGACGGGAGAATCCAGGCGTCAGCGACGTCCACACCCGCCAACGGGTCGCCCGCGGGCTCGTTGTTACGGTGCACCGGTGTCCAACTCCTCACGTGATACCGCCGAGGGCGCCGGCTGGGGCGCCGTGGAACGCGGCGCGTACCGGCGACTGATGCCGCACCGGACCCGGAAGATCTCCTGGCTCGACCCGCGCATGCTGTGGGCCGCCCGCAACGGCCTGCTGGCCTCCTGGTTCGGCGATCCCACGGGGCGTACCCGCGCCCGCTGGGTGGCCCAGCGGGCGGCGGCGGGCGCACCTGCCGACAAGGTGATCCGGCGTGACGATCCGGAGCGCTTCTCGTTCCTGGTCCTCGGCGACACGGGCGAGGGCGACGAGCCCCAGTACGCGGTCGTGCCCGGGCTGCTGAAGGAGGGCCGGGACACCCGTTTCGCGATCGTCGCCAGCGATGTGATCTACCCGGTCGGCAGCGCCGACGACTACGGCGACAAGTTCTTCCGCCCGTACCGGGACTACCGGGCGCCGATCTACGCGATACCCGGCAACCACGACTGGTACGAGGACCTCGGCGCCTTCATGCGGGTGTTCTGCGGCGACGCCCCACCGCTGCCGCCGGAGCCCGCACCACGCCCCCTCACCCGGGCCTGGCTGCGCTCCCTGCTCTGGCACCGGCCTCGTCCGGACGCCGGGCAACACCTGGACCAGGCAAGGGCGTTGCGTTCGGATCCCGCCCAGCAAGCCGTCCAGCCGGGCCCTTACTGGGCGATCGACGCGGGGCCGGTGCGGATCGTCGGCATCGACACGGGCCTGCTGGGCACCGTGGACGCCGAACAGGGCGCGTGGCTGCGCGAGGTCTCCAAAGGACCGCGCCCGAAGATCCTCGTCACGGGCTCGCCCCTGTACGTGGACGGCCGGTACCGACCGTACCCGGTCGAGGGCGGCGGCACCGTGGACGACATCGTCCGCGACCCGGACCACCGCTACGTGGCGGCGATCGGCGGCGACATCCACAACTACCAGCGCTATCCGGTGCGGCTGGCGGACGGCCGCACGATCCAGTACGTCGTGGCCGGGGGCGGCGGGGCGTTCACGCACGCCACCCACACCATCCCCCGCGTGGACGTCGCCGGCGTCACCGAGCGGGACTTCCGCTGCTATCCCCTGCGCGGCGACTCCCTCGCCTTCTACAGCCGGCTCTACGGACGCCGGTTGCGGCTGCGCCGCTTCTTCACCCTCACCGACGCCGAGGCGACGGCCGTGATCGCCGAACGCCTGGCCGTCCCGCCCACCCGGGCCCCGGGCGCGCCCGTCCGGGTCACCCGGCGGATGCGGCTGGTCGCCGGCCTGCTCGGCACCGGCCGCCGGCCCGACCGCGCCCGGCGGTTCCGGCTGCCGGTGCGCAGGATCTACACGCAGGTGTTCTCGCCCGGTTCGGCCACCTACAGCCCGCCGTTCTTCAAGTGCTTCCTGCGGCTGGACGTCGGACCGGAAGCGGTGCGGCTGCGCTGCCACGCCGCCACCGGGAACCGCGCGCAGGAGGTCGACCCTCCCGTGGAGGACGAGGTGACCATCCCGCTGGTGTGAGCAGGGCGGGCCCCGCCGGTCACCAGTGTCCCGGGGCGGTGCCGGCGAGCGGCTCCGAGGGCCGGCCGTCGACCCCGACCGGGACGTCGCCGGCGAGCATCACCCGGTGCATGATCCGCGGGTGGTCGAGATGGGCGGTGTCGCCCGGGGCCAGGTGGACGGTGGCCCGGTTGTCCCAGAAGGCCACGCTGCCCGGCTCCCAGCGGAACCGCACCGTGTACTCGGGCCGGGTCGCCTGCTCCAGCAGCATCTCCAGGACGGCCGCGCTCTCCGGCCGGGACAGTCCGGTGATCTGCTCGACGTAGTAGCCGTTGACGAACAGCACCCGCTCCCCCGTCTCCGGGTGGACACGCACCAACGGGTGCACGGAGGCGACCTGGTGGTCGAGCAGGTGGCGCACGTAGGCGTCGTCGCCGGGCCGGGGCTGATAACCGACCCCGAGGCGGTGCTCGGCGCGCAGCCCGTCGACGAACTCCCGTACCGGCGCGGACAGCCCGGCGTAGGCCGCGGCAAGGTTCGCCCAGGTGGTGTCGCCTCCGTAGGGCGGGACCGTCTCGGCGCGCAGGATCGTCGCGGCCGGGGGGTCGACGCGGGCGCCGTGGTCGCAGTGCCAGCCCCGCAGCAGGGTGTGGCGGCGGCGCCTGAGCCACTCCTCGTGCCCCATGCCGAACCGTCCGCCGAGCTCCAGGCGGTCGGCGGTGGTCTCGACCTCGGGGACGTCCGCCGGGGACGCCCTGCCGCGCCGGGGCAGGACGACGGGGTCGCCGAAGCGCCGCGCCAGCACCACGTGTGCGGCGTGGCCGAGGCGCTGACCGCGGAAGAACAGCACCTTCCAGCGCAGCAGGGCGTCCCGGACGGCGGCGACCACGGCGTCGTCGAGCTCGCCGGCCAGATCGACCCCGGTGATCTCGGCGCCGATGTGCCCGGCGACCGGGCGCACCTGGATTCCGCCGCCGTTCCCGCCGCCCGCCCCGGTGTCCCGCTGGTGTGTGTTCACGCCGCTCCTGTCCGTCGTCATGCGTGCCGCTGTGCCGGTCGTCCGCGCCGGCCCGGGTCCGGACCCACTGCCGGGACGATCCTGGCAGCCGTACGGGTGCGTGGCGACAGGGCGCTCGTACGGGGGCGTGGTGACGGGGCGCTCGTACGGGGGCGTGGTGACGGGGCGCCGTCGCGCGATCGTCTTGATCAGCGCCCGCTCCGTGACCGACGCTGGAGGGACGACCACTCGTTCGACGGGAGGCCCCTCGTGATCAGCATCCCGACGCGTACCCTCAACGACGGCACGACGGTCCCGGCCATCGGTCTGGGCACCTGGCCGCTGGACGACGAGCAGGCCGAACGGGCGGTGACCACGGCCCTCGAGGCGGGCTGCCGCCTGGTCGACACGGCGGCGAACTACCGCAACGAGGCCGGCGTGGGCCGTGCCGTCGCCCGCGCCGGGATCGCGCGCGAGGAGATCGTCGTGACGACGAAGCTCCCGGGCCGGCACCACGGCTACCAGGAGACCCTCGCCTCCTTCGAGGAGTCCCGCGCCCGGCTCGGGCTGGAGTACGTCGACCTCTATCTGATCCACTGGCCGCTCCCCCGGCTCGACCGGTACGTCGACTCGTGGAAGGCCATGATCGCGCTGCGCGCGGAGGGGCTCGTGCGGTCGATCGGCGTCTCGAACTTCACGCCCGCGCACATCGAGCGCCTGGCGAAGGAGACCGGAGTGCTGCCCTCCGTCAACCAGGTCGAGTTGCACCCCTTCTTCCCCCAGGAGGAGCTGCGCGCCTTCCACGCGGACAAGGGCGTCCTCACCGAGAGCTGGAGCCCGCTGGGCCGGGGCACGCGCCTGCTCGACGACCTGGCCGTGGCCGCCGTCGCCGAGGCGCACGGCGTCACTCCGGCGCAGGCGGTGCTGCGCTGGCACATCCAGCTCGGGGCGCTGCCCGTCCCCAAGTCGGCGGATCCCGGTCGGCAGCGTGCGAACCTCGACGTCTTCGGCTTCGAGCTGGACGCCGCCCAGATGAGGACCATGACCGACCGGGCCCACCGGAGGATCGGCGGGGACCCGGCGACCCACGAGGAGTTCTGAGGCGTCCGCGCGGTGTATCCCGGTCCTGACGCTGTGGGAGCGCACGTGAAGGAGCCGCACGGTGGGCGAGCGGGACCGGCTGCGGGACCACCGCGGCAAGCGGGACGTCGACCGGACCGGGGAGCCCTCGGGAGGCCCGGCACCGGTGCCCGGGGCGCGGTCACGGTTCGTGGTGCAGACCCACGACGCGAGCACGCTGCACTTCGACTTCCGGCTCCAGGGGGGCGACGTGCTGACGTCCTGGTCGGTCCCGAAGGGCCCCCTCCGCCGACCCCGGGGACAGGCGGCTCACGGTGCCACGGAGGAGCGACCGTGCGGGACGGCCGGTCGACTTCGCCGCGTCGCTGCGCCACGGGCACGCCGCGTCCCGGCTGCCCAGGGCGAAGCTGCGCGGCGACCGCGCCCTCACCCGGTTCCGCGACGGCGGGGGCGGCGTGAGGAGGCGTGGCTGCTGGTGCGCAAGGCGTCGGGGCGCCGCTCGCAGGGCCCGTCCCGGGGCCGCGGCGCTCCGGACCCGCGGCGGGCGCGTTCGGTACGGTCCGGTCGCACCCTCGGCCAGGTCGCCACGGCCGGCGGGGGCTGAGCCCCTCGGCGGCCCGCCCGCTTCAGGGGCGGTGTTCCCGGAGCGCGGCGAGGGCGCGGTCGGCGTGGGCGTTCATGCGCAGTTCGCTGCGGATCACCTCGAGGACCGTGCGGTCCTGTCCGATGACGAAGGTGGCCCGTTTGGTGGGCGCCAGGGAGAACCCCCGCTTCACACCGAACCGTTCGCGGACCGTGCCGTCGGTGTCGGACAGCAGCGGCATCCCCAGGGCGTGCCGGCCGGCGAACTCGCGCTGCCGCTCCACGTCGTCGCCGCTGATGCCCACCGGCCGGGCCCCGACGGCGGCGAACTCGGCGGCCAGGTCCCGGAAGTGGCAGGCCTGGGCGGTGCAGCCGGGAGTCAGCGCGGCGGGGTAGAAGAAGAGCACCACCGGGCCGTCGGCGAGCAGGTCCGACAGGCGGCGCACGGTGCCCGTCTCGTCCCGCAGCGCGAAGTCCTCGACGCTGCCGCCCTTTTCCGCACGCCCGTTCACGAGCGGCCGTCCGCGCGCTTGGCGACGCCGCGGGCCCAGAGGACCAGCGGCACCTGAAGCGGCAGGCGCCCGAACGCGGCGGCCTTCTGCGGCGCGGGGCGGTGCCGCCAGTCGACGGCCATCTTCACGTTGGCGGGGAACACGCCGACGAAGAAGGCCGCCGTGGCGAGCGCGGCGGCCTTGCGGGTCCTGGGCAGCGCGACCCCGGCGGCCAGCGCGAGCTCGACGGCGCCGCTCGCGTAGGTCCAGGCCCGGGGCGTGCCGGGAAGGGAGCGCGGCACGATGTGATCGAACTGGCGCGGATCGGCGAAGTGGGCGGTGCCGGCGACGGCCAGCAGACCGGCGAGTAGCAGGGGCGAGCGTTCGGACCGGGACACGGTTCCTCCTCTGACGACCTGCCGCGCGATATTACTGCACAGTAAGGGAGCGGAGGACAGCGGGCCTCCACGGTCAGGGCCGCACCCACGGCGGCCGCCCCGCGGGCCGGAGTCCCGGCCACGCTCCCCGCCGCACACCCGTCGCGCCGTCCGCTCGGCCCACGGCCGCGCCGGGCACCCTCCGCCCGTCACGCCCTTCATGGCCCTCACCGGGGAGCACGGCCCAGCCGGTGGCGCGCCGCGCCAACAGGCCGGCGGCCGCGACCGGAGGGCGCCCGTGCGCACGCCGGGCGGGAGGTCGGGCCGACGGCCCCGGTGACGCGTCGGGCCGTCGGCGACCGCTGCCGCGGGCACCGGCCGGGCCGACCGGAGATCGCCGAGGGCGCGGCGCACCTGGTCCGCAGGTGCGGCTCCGGCGGCGGACCTGGTCCCCCGCACCGGCCCGGCCCACTGAGCCGAACGGCGGGACCCCGGCGCCGGTCGGGGGGTGCCGGGGTCCCGCCGTCGCCGTACCGGGGCACCCTCGGTGCCGTGACCCTGCCGCTGATCCCGCCCATGCTCGCCACCCCCGGCACCCTGCCGCCCGCCGCGCAGGACGCGCGCTGGGCCTACGAGACCAAGCAGGACGGCCAGCGTGCGGTGGTGTACCTCCCCGGCGACGGGAGCCTGCTGCTGCGCGCCCGCTCGGGTGAGGACATCACCGCCGCCTACCCGGAGCTGCGTCCGCTGGGGGGAGCCCTCGGCGGCACGGCTGTCGTGCTGGACGGGGAGATCTTGGCGCTGGACGAACACGGGCGTGCCAGCTTCCAGTTGCTCCAGTCGCGGATGGGGCTGGCGCACGCGCCCGGCCGGGCCGCGCGGCGGGCCGCGCAGGTGCCGGTTCATCTCGTCCTGTTCGACGTCATGCATGTGCGGGGGCGCGAGCTGCTGCGACGGCCCTATGCCGAGCGGCGCGAGCGTCTGGAGGCGCTCGGTCTGGAGGGGCCGTACTGGTCGACGCCCGCCGCGCTGGTGGGCCACGGCCGTGAGGCCCTGCGGGCCACGGTCGAGCACGGGCTGGAGGGCCTGGTGTGCAAGCGGCTGGACTCGGTGTACGAGCCGGGGGTGCGCTCCCGCGCCTGGATCAAGATCCGGAACATGCGCAGCGAGGACGTCATCGTGGGCGGCTGGCTGCCCGGCAGGGGGCGGCTGACCGGGCTGCCGGGCGCCGTACTGGTCGGCCAGCGTGCGGCGGGACGGCTGCGTTACGTCGGCGGTGTGGGAACCGGCTGGAGCGTGGCCGAGCGCGCCGAGCTCGCGGCGCTGCTGCGGGCCGCGGCGACCGACGTGTGCCCCTTCGACCCGGTACCGGCGGTGCCGGGTGCCCACTGGGTGGTGCCGCGGCTGGTCGGCGAGGTCCGCTACAGCACCCGTACCCGGGAGGGGATGCTGCGCCAGCCGTCCTGGCTGCGGCTGCGCCCGGACCTCGCTCCGGAGGAGGCGGCGGCCGACCTTCCGGACGAACCGGTGTGACACCGGCGCCGGCCCACCGGGTGCCGGCCGTTCTTCACCACGGGTACACCGACCCCCTCTTGGCATGCAACGGCCAAAGCTGGATGCTGAACCCCCTTGCCCCCCACAGCCGTTGGGCTGCGCCCGGACCAGGAGGAGGACGCAGTGTCACCGAGCACGTCCCGGACCCACCGCAGGAGATGGCTGACCGGCCTGGCCGGCGCCGTCGCACTCGTCGCCGCCTTCCCCGCCATCGCCTACGCCGCCCCGCCCCCGGCCCTGCCGGCGAACGCCGACACGCTGGAGCGCACCTACCAGCCCGCCTACGACTACGACACCGACGGCTGTTACGCGTCGCCCGCCATCAGCGCCGACGGCACCGTCAACAGCGGGCTCAAGCCGACCGGTGCCCTGAACGGCAACTGCCGCGACGCCTCGGACCTCGCCAACACCAACGGCTACGCGCGCTCGAAGTGCAACAACGGCTGGTGCGCCGTCGTCTACGCCCTGTACTTCGAGAAGGACCAGGCGCTGCCGGGCACCGGCCTCGGCGGCCACCGCCACGACTGGGAGCACGTCGTCGTCTGGGTGCAGAACAGCACCGTGCAGTACGTCTCGACGTCGAACCACGGGTCGTTCTCGATCCACGCCCGCTCGGCGGTCCGCTTCGACGGCACGCATCCGAAGATCGTGTACCACAAGGACGGCATCGGCACCCACTGCTTCCGCCTGGCCCGTGCGGGCGACGAGCCGCCGGAGAACCACCAGGGAACGTGGCAGTACCCGGCGCTGGTGGGCTGGAACGGCTATCCGGCCGGGATCCGGGAGAAACTGAGCGCATACGACTTCGGCAGCGCCCACTTCGGCCTGAAGGACGGGAGTTTCGCCTCCCGCCTGGCCGCCGCCAAGCCGTCGGGCATCCCGTTCGACCCGAACGCGTGACGAACCGCACGGGGACACGACCGCGAGGGTCTATCGTGGCGGCATGTCCGCCCCGGAACTGATCCGCATCGTGTCCCGCGACTCCCCCATGGCACTCGCTCAGGTGGAGCGCGTCAGAGCAGAGTTGGCCGCCGCCCACCCCGGTGTGCGCACCGAGGTCGTCCCCGTGAGAACGACCGGGGACAAGTGGCTGGGCGACCTGTCGAAGGTGGAGGGCAAGGGGGCGTTCACCAAGGAGGTGGACGCCGCCCTGCTGGCCGGCGAGGCGGACGTCGCCGTCCACTGCGTCAAGGACGTCCCCACCGACCGGCCACTCCCGGCGGGCACGGTGTTCGCCGCGTTCCTGAAGCGGGACGACGTCCGCGACGCGCTCGTGCACCCGGACGGGCTCACCCTGGACGAGCTCGGGCCGGGCACCCGGATCGGCACGTCCTCGGTCCGCCGGGTCGCCCAGCTGGCCGCGAGCCACCCGCAGCTGCGCTGCGTGCCGTTCCGCGGCAACGCCAACCGGCGGCTGGAGAAGCTCGCGGCCGGCGAGGCGGACGCGCTGTTGCTCGCGCTCTCCGGTCTGGAACGGATCGGGCGGCGCGACGTCGTCTCCGAGGTCCTCTCGCCCGAGACGATGATGCCGCCCATCGGCGCCGGCATCCTCGCGCTCCAGTGCCGCGAGGACGACACCGACCTGATCGACGCGGTCAGCGTCCTCGGCCACCCGGACACCCACCGGGAGGCTACCGCCGAGCGGATGTTCCTGCACGTGCTCCAGGGGCACTGCAACAGCCCGATCGCCGGGTGGGCGCGCGTGGACCGGGGCGGCGAACTGTCGCTGCGGGCCTGCGTCTTCACACCCGACGGCAAGACCCGGCTGAACGCCCACGAGTGGGCGGGCCGACTGGATCCGGCGACGCTGGGCACCTCGGTCGCCGTGGCACTGCTGCGCCAGGGCGCCCGCGAGATCATCGACGGCATCCCGCACTGACGACGACGGGCCCGAGGGGCGGCCACGGCCCCGGCCGGCACCGACGCCCCGTCAGGCGGTGCCCTCCTCGGCCTGGTCCCGCAGGAACGCGCTCACCTGGTGGGCGAGGTTCTCCCGACCGGCCCCCGGATGGGCCCCCGCGGTGCCCTCGTGCACGCCGACACCGCCGGCCCACAGCCGGCGCCCGGTCCATTCCTCGTCGACGCGCAGCTGGACCTGGATGTCGACGTGGCTCAAGGACGCCTCGGGGCCGGCCGCGTAGATCACCGCGGTGGCGCGGCGCAGCGGATAGACGTCGAATCCCTCGATGAACTGGGAGTTGCGCCAGTCGATGAACGCACTCTCCCCGTCGGGGCCGATGCGCACGTCGATCTGGCCGTCCTCGAGATGAACCCCGACGTGCCGGCCGCCGCGGTTCTCGACCGTCACACGCACACTGAAGTACGTCAGCCCCTCGGCTGCGTCGTCCCGTCCGCGCGGCGGCTCGCCCGTTTCCAGACGGTGGACGCGGACCCGCAGACCGGCATGCTCGTCGTACTCGTGCCAGTCCCCGACCACGTTCGGCTCGTACACAGTGCAACCTCTCGACTTCTGTGGCTGCTTCCTATCTGTGTGCTCCGTGCACTGTCAAATGCGCGGAATGCGCTGTGGCCAGGCAGTTCGAGCTCTCTGACCGGTGATCAAGCGCTGCGCTGGAACTATCCGCCGAACCGGCCGGACGGCCCGTTCCGGTGGCGTGCCGCACATCACGTCCCGCGCCGTGATCACCGACCCGGGCACGGGAGCGGGCCCCTCCCTGGACCGGTACCGTCCCGGCCGCGGCGGGACGCGCGGGAGCGGCCACCGCCGCGCTCCGAGAATTCCACGACACGGCACCGGGCCCCCTTTACCGGAATTCCGGGTGGCTCACATTCCGAGAAGGGTGAACATACACAACCGGACGGTCGACAATTCCGGAGCGACCGGTCGCGGACGGTGACGGAATTACGGATCCAGTTTCGAAAGGGCGGCACCCGGGAAAGCAATTCTCAGTGCTTCGGACAGGAGGCACGTCCGTGGGAAACCGGCTCGCCGGCCCCGGGCTCCTCCATGAGATCCGAGTCCGTCGGGGTTCGTCCGGGTCCGTCGAAGTCCGGCCGGGTCCGTCCGGGTCCGTGCTCCCGCGGTGTCTGTCCACCCGGCACCTGCTCAGGGAGGTGCGCGTCATGCGTCCTACCGCCGGCAGCACAAGGAAGCCCCACCCTCACGACGACGCCCCCGACACCGCCGAGGCCTTCGCCCGCCTCGCGCGGCTGCCCGAGGGGCCCGAGCGCAAGGCCCTGCGGGACGATCTGGTCCAGGCATGGCTGCCCATGGCCGAGCGGATCGCCGTCCGGTTCCGGGGGCGCGGCGAGTCCCTCGAGGACCTGTACCAGGTGGCCGCCCTGGGCCTGGTCAAGGCCGTCGACCACTACGACCCGGCCCGCGGCAACGCCTTCGAGGCGTACGCGGTACCGACGATCACCGGGGAGATCAAGCGGCACTTCCGCGATCACATGTGGACCCTGCACGTGCCGCGCCGCGTGCAGGACCTGCGCAACCGGGTGCGGCACGCGGTCAAGGAGCTGGCGCAGACGACCCCCGGCCGGCCGCCCTCGGTCACCGAGATCGCCGCGTACACCCGGCTCACCGAGAGCGAGGTGCGCACCGGGATGGAGGCACTGGAGTGCTTCTCCGCGCTGTCCCTGGAGGCGGAGATGCCCGGCACCGACGGCTACGCCCTCGGGGACGCACTCGGCGGGCCGGACCCGGCGTACGACACGGTCGTCGACCGGGTGGCGGTACGGCCCTGCCTGGAGGCGCTCCCGGAGCGCGAGCGGGTAATCCTCTATCTGCGGTTCTTCCGGGGAATGACGCAGAGCGGCATCGCGGAGCAGCTCGGCATCTCGCAGATGCACGTCTCGCGGCTGCTGAGCAGCTGCTTCGCCCAGTTGCGCGAGGAGCTGACGGCGGAGACGGCCGGCTGAGGCGCGTCGTGGGACGCACCGCCGTGCGGGTCACTGCTCCGGCGGCGCGCCCGGGATCTGGGTGGGGCCGAGCCGGTCGAGTGCGTCCTCCAGCTCGGCGCGGATCTCGACGGGCATGACACCGGTGCGTCCCCAGACCAGGATCATCTCGGCCACGTTGCGCAGCTTGATGTTGGTGTGCTGGGAGACCTCCTTCAGCACCGCCCACCCCTGGTCGGGCGAGACCCGGCCGAGCGCGACGACCATCCCGATCGCCTGGTCCACCACCGCGTGCGAGACGACCGCCTCCTTCAGCTGGCGCACCTCCTGCTCCAGCTGGAGGATCCGGTCCGAGCCCCCGTCCGTGGGCATGGTCACCTCCGGGTCCGGTGTGCCGCTCCTGTGACGCGCTCACGTAGTGCTTGAGTGCCTTCACCCAGTGTCCGACCCATCCATCGTCGTCACTCGGCCCGCCCCGTGCCACCGGGGCGGGCCCGGGGGCGCCCGGGGCCGCCGTTTCGGGACCGCCGCCGGGGTACTCGGCAGGCGCCAGGAGCGGTTCGGGGCGGACACTGGTGCCATTGCGATGGCCGCCAGGCCGACGAGATCAGGACGCGACTGCCATGAACCACGACATGCCCTCCCCCGCCGGCGCCACGGACGTCTTCTCGACGCACTCCGTGTTCGGCGCACCCTGCTGGGTGAGCCTGACCAGCCGCGACGTGAAGACGACCGAGGAGTTCTACGGGGCCGTGCTCGGCTGGCAGTGGCGCCAGGCCCGCCTCGGCGACCGGTTCCGGATCGCGCTGGTGGACGGCTCGCCGGTGGCCGGGATCGCCGGGGTGGCGACCATGTGGCAGATGGCGGTGGCCTGGACGCCGTACTTCGCGGTGCCGAGCGCCGACGAGGCCGTGGCACGGGTGCAGGAGCGGGGCGGCACGACCGCGGTCGGCCCGATCTCGCTGCCGCCCGGGCGGGCGGCCCTGCTGGCCGACCGGGACGGGGCGACGTTCGGGATCTGGGAGGGCGAGCTGTTCACCGACTGGCCCACCTGGCGGCGCGCCCAGCCGGCGTTCATCAAGCTGCACACCCGGGACGCCTTCGACTCCGCGATCTTCTACGGCGAGGTCTTCGACTGGGCGTCCGACAAGCCCGGCTGCTGCGAGGTGCAGTACGAGGGCGGTGAGGTGGTGCTGCGCAGCGGCGGGGACGTGGTGGCGCGCATCGAGTCGGGGGCGCTGGGGTCGGCGCCGGACCCGCGGATCCGGCCGCACTGGCAGGTGCACTTCGCGGTGGCCGACGTGGCCGCCTGCGCCCGCGCCGCCGAACGGCACGGCGGCAGTGTGCTCTCCCTGGAGGGCGACGAGGCGGTGCTGCGCGACAACGACGGCGCCCAGTTCACGGTGACCTCCCGCCGCGGGCGCTGACCCGCGGCGGGAGGCCGCGCGCCCGCGGGTCAGTTCCGGGCGGTGCGCGACGGGCGGGACAGCAGCACCAGGCTGCGCGCCTCCACGGTCAGGCCGGTGCCCGCCTTGTGCTCCTGCTCGTCCGGGACGCCCTCCGGGTCGGCGGTGTCGATCAGTGTCGCCCACCGTTCGCCGTACGTGGTGTCCGGCAGGCGGAAGTGCACCGGCTCCCAGTGGCCGTTGAGCAGCAGCAGGAAGGAGTCGTCCACCAGCGGCCGGCCGTGCGGGCCGGGTTCGACGATGGCGTCGCCGTTGAGGAAGACGCCGACCGAGTGGGCGTCGGAGCGTTGCCAGTCCTCCTCGGTCATCTCCTCGGCGTCCGGCAGCAGCCACACCAGGTCGGGCAGCGGCTGGTCGGCGTGGCGCACGGTCTCCCCGCGGAAGAACCGGCGTCGGCGCAGCACGGGATGGGCGGTGCGCAGGGCGATGAGGTGCCGGGTGAAGTCCAGCAGCCCGCGCTGCTCGTCCGCCGGCCGCCAGTCGACCCAGGAGATCTCGTTGTCCTGGCAGTAGGCGTTGTTGTTGCCGCGCTGGGTGCGGCCCAGCTCGTCGCCGTGGGAGAGCATGGGGATGCCCTGGGACAGCAGCAGGGTGGCGAGGAAGTTGCGCTGCTGCCGGGCACGCAGCTCCAGCACCGCGGGATCGTCGGTGTCGCCCTCGACCCCGCAGTTCCATGAGCGGTTGGCGCTCTCGCCGTCGCGGTTGCCCTCGCCGTTGGCCTCGTTGTGCTTGTCGTTGTACGAGACGAGGTCGCGCAGGGTGAAACCGTCGTGCGCGGTGACGAAGTTGACGCTCGCGCGGGGCCGGCGCCTGCTGTGGGCGTACAGGTCGGAGGAGCCGGTCAGCCGGGAGGCGAACTCGCCGAGGGTGTGGTCCTCGCCGCGCCAGAAGTCCCGGACCGCGTCGCGGTACTTGCCGTTCCACTCCGACCACAACGGCGGGAAGTTGCCCACCTGATAGCCGCCCTCCCCCACGTCCCAGGGCTCGGCGATCAGCTTGACGCGGCTGATCACCGGGTCCTGCTGGATCAGGTCGAAGAACGCCGAGAGCCGGTCCACCTCGTGGAACTGCCGGGCCAGCGTGGCCGCGAGATCGAAACGGAACCCGTCCACGTGCATCTCGGTGACCCAGTACCGCAGCGAGTCCATGATCAGCTGGAGCACGTAGGGGTGACGCATCAGCAGGCTGTTGCCGGTGCCGGTGGTGTCGTAGTAGTGGGACCAGTCACCGTCGACGAGGCGGTAGTAGGAGGAGTTGTCGATGCCGCGGAAGGAGAGGGTGGGGCCCTTCTCGTTGCCCTCGGCGGTGTGGTTGTAGACGACGTCGAGGATCACCTCGAGGCCGGCCGCGTGCAGGGTGCGCACCATCTCCTTGAACTCGGTGACCTGCTGTCCGCGGGTGCCGCGGGCGGCGTAGGCGTTGTGCGGGGCGAAGAAGCCGATGGTGTTGTAGCCCCAGTAGTTGGCGAGGCCCCGGCCCTGGAGCACGCCGTCCTGGACGAACTGGTGCACCGGCATCAGCTCCACGGCGGTGACGCCCAGCGAGGTCAGGTGCTCCACCACCGCGGGGTGCGCCAGACCGGCGTAGGTGCCGCGCAGTTCGGCGGGGACCTCGGGATGCGTACGGGTCAGGCCCTTGACGTGGGCCTCGTAGATCACGGTGTCGGCGTAGGGTCGGCCGGGCCGGGTGTCGTCGCCCCAGTCGAAGGCGGGGTCGGTCACCACGCCGAGCATGGTGTGTCCGGCGCTGTCGGCCGGGTCGGGGCCGTCGGGGTCGCGCTCGTACAGGGAGAGGTGGTTGTCGATCTGCCCGTCCACGGCGGTGGCGTACGGGTCGAGCAGCAGCTTCGCCGGATTGCACCGGTGGCCCGCCGAGGGCGCCCAGGGGCCGTGCACCCGGTAGCCGTAGCGCTGTCCGGGGCCGACACCGGGCAGGTGGCCGTGCCACACGAAGCCGTCGACCTCGGTCAGCGCGACGGTGGTGTGCGTGCCGTCGTCGTCCACGAGGACCAGGTCCACCTGCTCGGCGACCTCGCTGAAGAGCGCGAAGTTGGTGCCCTCGCCGTCGAAGGTGGCGCCCAGCGGGTAGGGGCGCCCGCTCCAGGCGGGCGCCCCTTTCCGGTTCCGGCGGCGGTTCACCGGGCGTCCTCCAGGATGCCGTTCGGTGTGCGGACCCGGCCGGTCAGCTGGGAAACGCTGAGCTCGCGGGGCAGGTCCAGTCCCTCGCTGGCCCTCGGGTCGGGGCCGGTGGGCACCAGCGGGACGCGCTCGCCGGCGCGGGCGCGCTGCGAGAACCAGATGACCTTGCTGCCGGTCTCGGTGGCGCAGCAGCCCCAGCCGTCGCTGCTCGCGGCGATGTGCTCGAGGCAGCCGCGCAGTTCCTGGTCCGGGCGCAGGGCGCGGTCGTTGTCCCCGATGGCGGTGATGAGGTGCTGGCCGTTCCACCACATCTCGATCGACGTGTTCTTGTCCGTGGCGTGCTCGTCGATGGCCCGCAGCAGCATCTCGGTGCCGCGGCAGACGGGCTCCATGAGGTTCTCCAGGTCCCAGAACCGGAGGTGAGCGGCCAGAATGCGGCTGACCTGTCCCACCCTCTCCGGGCTGACTTCCACCTCGAGGTGGTAGTAGCAGGGCACTGCGGTCTTCATCGTCGTCGGCTCCTCACCGCGAGGCTCCCGTACCTCCGCACCCCCGCGGGACGCGGCCCCGAACACGGTACGTGAGCGGCTATCGCTTCTGAGTCACCTACAGCGTGAGGGGGTTGACCCATTCGTGCAACAGGAGCGCACGCCTGAGGCGTGAGTGGCGACAAGTGAGCAGCCGGAGCACCGCCGGGTGGTCCGGCCGGACCACATGGAGCAACGGTCATCGTTGAAAATCCAACAAGACGCTGGGTCACGATCCGTGCACCATGTGTGAAGACCTCGATCGCCGTTACGGGTCCGTGCCGCTGTGGTGCACGGCCGCCGCCCGACCGTCGGGACAACGTGCCCCCATCGAGCCCCGGAAAGGTGAACGGCGCCATGCTGCTACCCGCCAGAGCCGAAGTTGCCCGGCAGCTGCGCCGTTACCGGGCCTGGGAACGCGTGATGCTGGCGGCCCCGGCCGACCGCACGGTGCGGGCCACGTTCGAGGACTCCGGCTACACCCTCTGCGTACTGATGGGAAAGCGCTGCGCACGGGAGGCCGCGGACGCCGCCGAACGGTACCTGCGCACCGGCCTCGTCACCTGTCTGCAGGAACAGAACGACAGGCCCCGTCCGGCCGCGGCGGTCAGACGCGGCCCACCGGCCGTCGAGCGGCGCTCCCCGGCGGGACGGTAAGGGCCGTCCCGCCGCAGTGTGGTCCCCACGACCGGGCGCCGGCCCGGACTCGAGTACGGCGGAGGTGCAGACCATGAAGGCGACCCGGTCCATCGGTCGTGTCCCGGTGCGGGATGTACGGCCGTCCGTGGAGTGCGGCAGGCGGCCGGCGAAGGCCGTCGTCGGCGAGACGTTCGAGGTCACGGCCACCGTGTTCCGCGAGGGGCACGACGCGGTGGGGGCCAATGTCGTACTGAGGGACCCCGGGGGCCACCCGAAGCCGTTCACCCCGATGCGCGAACTGGCCCCCGGCAGCGACCGGTGGGGCGCCGAGGTCACCCCGGACGGCGTGGGCCTGTGGAGCTACCGCGTGGAGGCGTGGGGCGATCCGGTCACCACCTGGCGCGGCGTCGCCACCGTCAAGGTTCCCGCCGGGATCGACACCGGCCTGGTTCTGGAGGAGGGAGCCGACCTCTACGAGCGTGCAGCGGCCGGGGTCCCGCCGGACGACGGGCGGGACGTGCTCCTCGCCGCGGCCGGGACCCTGCGCGACGACTCCCTGCCCTGTGCCACCCGGCTGGCGGCGGCGTTGACGCCGGAGGTGGACGCGGTGCTGGCGCGGTATCCGCTGCGGGAGCTGGTGACCGGCAGTGAGCCGTTGCCGCTG